>JANMPD010000182.1:0-4375 GCA_031369685.1 Chloroflexota bacterium
CGAGGCCAAGCGACGGGTCGTCGATGAGCTGCGTCAGCAGCTCGATCTGAGCTCGACGCTCATCGTCTCGGAGTATCGGGGTCTCACGGTCAAGGAGATCGCCGAGATCCGACGAAGCCTGCGCAAGCAGGACGTGACGTATCGGGTTGTCAAGAACAGGCTGATGAAGATTGCCGCCTCCGAGACGCGAGGATCGGCGATCAATGAGCTCCTCGTCGGGCCGACCGCGATTGCGTTTGGATCCGACGAATCGGCGACCGCCAAAGCGGTCATCGATGCCATCAAGCCGTTCAAGCAGGTCCGGATCACCGGAGCCCTGCTCGGCAGTCGCACCATCGATGCCGCTGGTGTCACCAGGTTGGCAGCACTTCCCTCGCGGGACGTCCTGCTCAGTCAGGTCGCCGGCGCGATCGCGGCTCCAATGGCAACCATGGCCGGACTGTTCGACGCGCCGCTGCGCGACGTCGCCGGCCTGGTCGCAGCGCTGGCCGACAAGCGGTCGGCAGCTGCCTGACGCCACATCTCGTCCATCCCCATACCCGACCAACCACCAGGAGATTTGATTCACATGGCAAACATGACCGCTGATCAGCTGCTCGAAGCCTTCGAGAAGATGACCGTCCTCGAGCTGTCCGACTTCAAGAAGAAGTTCGAGGATCGCTTCGGCGTCACCGCCGCGGCACCGGTCGCAATGGCGTCCGGTCCGGCCGCCGGCGCCGCCGAGGCCGCCCCCGTCGTCGAGGAGCAGACCGAGTTCACCGCGACGCTCACCGAAATCGGACCGAACAAGATCCCCGTGATCAAGGTCGTCCGCGAGCTGACCGGTCTCGGCCTCAAGGAAGCCAAGGACGTCGTCGACGCCGCCCCCAAGGCAGTCAAGGAAGGCGTGACCAAGGACGAAGCCGAGAAGATCAAGGCCGCTCTCGAAGACGTGGGCGCCAAGGTCGAAATCAAGTAGCACCGCTCGGATCGGCCCAGGCGTTCGTTGCCGGCTTCGCGCGATCGTTCACGCACGTCCGAGTGCGCTCACGACCGCGCTTGCCTGGCGCCTTCGCCTCGGACCGACCGATCGGCGCTACGGTCACGGCCCGGACCGCCGGGTCCGGTGCTGCTGTGCCTGGACCGGGTTCTCGGGGCTCTCCCGGTGGGGTCGCGGTCGGTTGACAAATCAAGGAATCGCGATATCCTTAGCCGTTCTGTGAGCCCCGCCTTTCCATCTCCCCACGCCCTCCGTCAAGGAGCCGTCGTTCATGCTGTCTCCCGCTGAATCGTCGACCTTTTCAACTTCGGCTGCCGCGCGAAAGCGCTACGCCCGAATCCCGGAGGTCCTGCCAGTCCCGAACCTGATCGAACTCCAGCTGGAATCGTTCAAGTGGTTCATCGAACGAGGTCTCCGGGAGCTATTCGACGAGATCAGCCCGATCAAGGACTTCACCGGCAAGGTGATGGAACTCCAGTTCCTGGACTATGAGTTCGGCGATCCGAAGTACTCCGAGGAGGAGTGCCGGACCAAGGACCTGACGTTCAGTCGCCCGCTCTATATCAGCGTCGAGCTGCTGATCAAGGAGACCGGCGAGATCCAGCGCCAGCGCGTCTACATGGGCGACTACCCGTGGATGACCGATCTCGGCACGTTCGTGATCAATGGCGCCGAGCGCGTCGTCGTGAGCCAGCTCGTCCGTTCCCCAGGCGTCTATTACAGCGAAGTCGAGGATCCGGCGTCGGGCCGCATGCTCTTCAGCGCCAAGGTCATCCCGAACCGCGGCGCGTGGCTCGAGTTCGAGACCAACAACAAGGATCAGCTCTGGGTCAAGGTTGACCGCAAGCGCAAGATTGCCGCCACCACGCTGCTGCGCGCCGTCGGCTACGAGACCAACGATGAGATCGCTGCGCTGTTCAGCTCGATCGACATCGATCCTGAGCACCCATTCATCGCCAACACGCTGGACAAGGACGTCACGCATACGCCGTCCGAGGCCCTGATCGAGGTCTACAAGAAGCTGCGCCCGGGCGATCCGCCCACCGGCGACAACGCCAAGCAGCTGGTCGAGGGCCTGTTCTTCAACTTCCGACGCTACGACCTCGGTCGGGTCGGCCGCTACAAGTTCGGCAAGAAGCTCCAGGGCGCGGCCGATCACATGGCCATCGAGCTGCCGGTGGACCAGCGGACCATCACCCGCGAGGACATCGCCGCGATCGTTGGCCACCTGATCGAGTGCAACCGGGGCATGCACGCCAAGGACGACATCGACCATCTCGGCAATCGACGCATCCGGGCGAACGGCGAGCTCATCCAGAACGCGTTCCGGATCGGGCTCCTGCGCATGGAGCGGGTCGTCCGCGAGCGGATGACGATCCAGGAGATCGACAAGGCAACCCCGAACGCCCTCATCAACATTCGGCCCGTCGTGGCCGCGATGAAGGAGTTCTTCGGTGGCAGCCAGCTGAGCCAGTTCATGGATCAGACCAACCCGCTGGCCGAGCTGACCTCCAAGCGCCGTCTGTCAGCGCTGGGCCCGGGCGGCCTGTCCCGCGAGCGCGCCGGCTTCGACGTCCGCGACGTTCACCACAGCCACTACGGCCGGATCTGCCCGATCGAGACCCCGGAAGGCCCGAACATCGGCCTCATCGGGTCCCTCGCGACCTACGGCCGGATCAACAGCTACGGCTTCATCGAGACGCCCTACCGGCGCGTGAAGCGAACGGTCGCGTGGGATGACGCCGACCTCCTGACGTTCGAGGCCGGGGGCGACCTCGCCGCCAAGGGCGGTGCCGTCATCCTTAAGCGAGGCGAGGCCATCAATGCGGCCGCTGCGGCGGAGCTGAAGCGCCAGAAGGCCAACGCGTTCCCGATCCGGCCGATCGTCACCAACCAGATCGAGTACCTGCCCGCCGACGAGGAGGAGCAGCACGTCGTGGCCCAGGCCAACTCGCGGCTGGACGCCGAGGGCCACTTCATCGAGGAGCGGATCGCATCCCGTTTCCGGGACGTCTTCCCCGAGGCCCGGCCCGACCAGATCGAGTACATGGATGTCAGTCCGAAGCAGGTCGTTTCGGTCGCCACGGCGCTCATCCCGTTCCTCGAACATGACGACGCCAACCGGGCCCTGATGGGTTCGAACATGCAGCGCCAGGCCGTCCCGCTCCTGGAGCCGGAGGCTCCGATCGTGGGTACCGGCATGGAGGAGCGCGCCGCGCGTGACTCGGGCCAGGTGGTCATGTCCACGCGAGCCGGTGTCGTGACCAGCGTGACCGCCGAGCGAGTCCGCGTCGAGGCCGACTCCGGCGAACTGGACGAGTACAAGCTCCTCAAGTTCGTGCGGAGCAATCAGGGCACCTGCATCAACCAGCGCCCGATCGTCGATGTCGGCCAGCGCGTCGGAGCCGGCCAGGCGATCGCCGACAGCTCATCGACCCAGAACGGCGAACTTGCCCTCGGCCGGAACGTCCTGGTTGCGTTCATGAGCTGGGAAGGCGGCAACTACGAGGACGCGATCGTGATCAGCGATCGCCTCGTGAAGGACGACCTGTTCACCAGCATTCACATCGAGAAGCACGAGATCGAGTCCCGCGACACCAAGCTCGGGCCGGAAGAGATCACCCGCGACATCCCAAACGTCGGCGAGGAATCCCTGAAGGACCTCGACGAGGAAGGCGTCGTCTACATCGGCGCCGAGGTTCGACCGGGCGACATTCTCGTCGGCAAGATCACGCCGAAGGGCGAGACCGAACTGACCGCAGAGGAGCGGCTCCTTCGAGCCATCTTCGGCGAGAAGGCCCGCGAGGTGAAGGACAGCTCGCTCCGCCTGCCGCACGGCGAGCGGGGCAAGGTCGTGGAGATTCGCGAGTTCAGCCGGGACAACAACGACGACCTCCAGCCCGGCGTCAACCGCCTCGTCCGCGTGGCCGTCGCGCAGAAGCGCAAGATCTCGGTCGGGGACAAGATGGCCGGCCGCCATGGCAACAAGGGCGTCATCGCCAAGATCCTGCCGGCCGAGGACCTCCCGTTCCTGCCGGACGGGACGCCCGTCGACATCATCCTCAATCCGCTCGGCGTGCCGAGCCGGATGAACATCGGTCAGATCCTCGAGACCCACCTCGGGTGGGCGCTTCACGCCAAGGGCGAGACGGCGGCAACCGCCGTGTTCGACGGTGCGACCGAGGAGCAGATCCGGAACGAACTCCTCGAAGCGCGCCACCAGGTCTACGGCGTGGAGACCGCGCTCCCCGAGGACGGCAAGATCGAGCTCCGGGACGGCCGGACGGGCGAGCTGTTCGACCAGCCGATCACGGTCGGCTACATCTACATGCTCAAGCTCCACCACCTCGTCGAGGACAAGATCCACGCTCGGTCAACCGGACCGTACAGCCTCAT
>JANMPD010000192.1:0-3792 GCA_031369685.1 Chloroflexota bacterium
TCTATACCTTCGGGCCATCGCGCGCGGCATCGACACGGAAGCGCTGCCGTCCGATCCCACGATCCGAGCGAAGATCGAGGCTGAGCTCCTGGACGGCGGCCTCGGACCGCTCGCGCAACGACTTCGCGCCCTCGCGCCCTCCCGTGCCGCAGGGATCGACCTCCAGAATCCACGGCGGGTCGTCCGCGCACTCGAAATCGCGACGATCGATGGCGGCGCCGGTCCGCTGCCAGCCCGGCGCGGGTCCCCGGGCTCGTTTGCCTGGATCGGGTTGGCACCCGGTGCCCGGCACGAGGAATGGATCCGGACGCGTGCCCAGGCCCAGTTTGACGGCGGCCTGCTGGACGAAGCGGCGGCGCTCCGTCGGCGCTTCGATCCGACCCTGCCGCCGTTCAGCGCGATTTCGTACCGTGAGGCATGGGCCGTGCTCGATGGAACGCTGGCGGTCGACGCGGCCGTTGCGGCGGTGACCCAGCGCTCGGTCGCCTTCGCGAAGCGGCAACGTACCTGGTTCCGCGCCGAGCCGGGAATTGAGTGGCTCGGGGCCACGGATCCAGGGCTCGATGCTCGGGCCGTCGGCGCCGCGCGCACGTTGCTCGGCTGAGCCCGGACGGCGCCGATCGACCGGGCCGCGTATTCTCCGGCCGTGTCACGCAGTGCCTCCATCGATCTCGCGCCGCCGGTCGAGAAGGCGTTCCTTGTTGCCGTCGATACGGGTTCCGATGCCGGCTGGACCGCCGAGGACTCGCTCGTCGAGCTCGCCAACCTGGCAACCACGGCCGGGGCCGAAGTGGTGGGCGCCGAATGGCAGAACCGCCGCCATATCGACCCGAACTGGTACGTGGGCAAGGGCAAGGCCGAGGAACTCGTCTCGGCCAAGAACGAGACGCACTTCGATCTGCTCGTGACCGACGACGAACTCTCACCCAGCCAGCAGAAATCGCTCGAGAGCCTGCTGAACGTCAAGGTCATCGACCGCAGCCGGCTGATCCTCGACATCTTCGCGCTTCATGCCCGCACGCACGAGGGTCGCCTCCAGGTGGAGCTGGCCCAGCTCGAGTACCAGCTGCCGAGACTGACGCGCCTGTGGACGCATCTGTCGCGAACCCAGGGCGGGATCGGGTCACGCGGCCCGGGTGAATCGCAGCTGGAGACGGACCGACGCCTGATCCGCGAGCGCATCAAGAAGATGAAGGCTCGCGTGGACGAGGTTCGCCAGAATCGCGAGACCACCGCCCGCGGGCGCGACCGTCGGCTGATGGCGACCGTCGGCATCGTCGGCTACACGAATGCCGGCAAGTCAACCCTCCTCAACACGCTTGTCGGGTCCGTCGTGGCCCTCGCCGAGGACAAACTCTTCGCCACGCTCGATCCCACCAGCCGGCAGGTCAAGCTCGGGGATGGCCAGGCGGCGATCATTACCGATACGGTCGGCTTCATCCACAAGCTGCCGCACCAGCTCGTCGACGCGTTCCGCGCGACGCTCGAGGAGGTCAACCGGGCCGACGTGCTCATCGAGGTCGTCGATGCGTCGGATGGCCATTTCTCCGAGCATCGGGCGACCGTGCAAGCCGTCCTCGAGGAACTCGGCGCGGGGGACAAGCCACGGCTCGTCGTCTTCAACAAGTCGGATCTCGTCGATCCGGCCGCGGCCGACGGCGGCAACCCGGCACCGACCATCGCGGGCTCGGTGTTCGTGTCGGCACTCACCGGGTACGGGATGGACACCCTGAAGGCGGCGCTGTCCGCGCTCCTCGCGTCGCTCTGGGTGGACATCGATGTCCACGTTCCCTACACGGCCGGCGAGCTCCTGGCCCGGATCCGCGAGCGGGGTACCGTCGAACTCGAGTACCTGGCTCGTGACGTCCACATCACCGGCCGTGTCGCGCCGGTGCTGGCGATCGAGCTCGAGCGGGTCGCCGGCATGTGGGCCGAATCGCTCGACGAGGCCGATCTCACCCCGACATCATGAATGCCTGGCTTCGAAGGGCCGGCCGCGGTCTCCTGCCCGACGGGCGGACGCTGGTCTGGTCCGTCGCCGAGGGGCGCCGCGGGCAACGCTGGCGATCGAGCACGCTTGGCCCCGAGGGCCGTCTGGATCTCGCGCTGCTCATGGAAGTCGATGGCGATGGCCGGTTCAATCGACTTGAACTCACGACCTCGAGGGGAATGCTGACGCTGCATGCGGAGCCGGACCGTTCGCGGGTGGACGGCAACGTCGTCTCGGAGAGAGGGGTCACGCCGATCTCGCTGCCGTGGAGCTCGGAGCACGTGTTCTGGGTGCGCGACAGTCCGATTGCCGAGATCCTGACGGGTCGCGTCGAGGCTGCCGACGGCCGCACGCGCCGGGGTCTGTCGATCAATTCGGAGCTGGAGGTGGCGCCGGCAACCCGTCCGATGGAGGAGGGGAGTCGGCCGCCGGCCGATGACCGAGGTGTTCCCGAGCTGGACGCCTCGGTCGAATGGGATCTCGAGCCGTAGGTGCAGGTCCGCATGGACCCCAAGCGTGAAGGTCGACGTTCACGGGTACTCTTGAGCCCATACCGGTCGAACAGATGGCGTCCACTCCGGGGGCCTCGGCCCCCGGAGTGCATCCCATGACTGATTCCCCGCCCCAGGACCTGCAGGCCGATCAGGCCCTCCTGTTCGAGCTCGAACCCGAAGCGGCCCGCCTGTACGACCGCCATGCGAAGGTCGCCGAGGAATGGTTCCCCCACGACTACATCCCATATCGGTTGGGGCGCGACTTCGACAAGGAGCCGTGGACGCCGGACCAGCCGCGCCTGACCGGGGTCGCCCAGACCGCTTTCGAGGTCAACCTCCTGACCGAGGACAACCTGCCCTCCTACCACCGGCTCATCCACGGCATGTTCGGGACCGGCGATGGCGCCTGGATCAACTGGATCGGGCGCTGGACCGCCGAGGAGGGCCGGCACGCGATCGTGCTCCGCGATTACCTGACGGTGACCCGCAATCTCGATCCGATCGCCCTCGAGCGAGGCCGGATGACGCAGCTCCAGAACGGGTATGACCGCAATACCGTCGATACCCTGCGCGGCCTCGCCTACGTGGCGTTCCAGGAGCTCGCGACGCGGATCTCCCACAAGAACACGGGCAGGTACTCGAACGATCCCGTGGCCAACAAGATCATGATCAGGATCGCTGCCGACGAGAATCTCCACATGGTCTTCTACCGGGACATCCTCGGCGCGGCCCTCAAGATCCAACCGTCACGCGCCGTCCAGGCCATCGTGGCCGAGGTCCTCGCGTTCCAGATGCCCGGCAACGGGATCCCGGGATTCCTGCGCAAGGCCGCCGCGATCGCGAAGGCCGGCATCTACGACATCCGGATCCATCGCGACGACGTCCTGATGCCGATCCTCAACCACTGGAAGATTTTCGAGCTCACGGGGCTCGACGCCGCCGCCGAGGAGGCCCGGCGCGTCCTGGCCGCGCATCTCGAGGCACTGGAAGTCGCCGCACAGCGGTTCGAGGAGAAGATGGCCTTGTCGACCTTGCCGCGGGTCGTTCGCGCGGGCTGATCGCGGGCAGCGGTCTCGCAGGCCCATGCGCCGCCCTTGATGGCGGTTTCGTGGACGGGCTGTGGACGGCGACTTCGAAATCGGTCTCCGAACCGCGAAAGTCGTGGATAAGTGGGTATCGGGGCCAGGATGGCGCGGGGTACATTACGTCTTGCCCGGAGAGGCAACGAACCAGAACGGTCAGGTCAGTGCTTGCAGTGACCACCAAGCGCCAGGTGCTTGCATCAGGCGGGAGGGATCGGGAAGGGGA
>JANMPD010000193.1:0-4769 GCA_031369685.1 Chloroflexota bacterium
GCTCGGATGAGTTCGTCTCGCCGAATGACAAGTCGTCCACTGGCAGCACCACCGCCGTGGCGTCGGTTCAGCTCGATGACCGCGGCCGCGCCATCGCGCTCGACCTGCTCGAGGATCTCGCGGACCGCATGCCGGACCGACCGTTCGGGTACAGCCCCCCGCCGAGCCAGAGCCCGGACGCGTGGATCGTCGGCCGCGCGGGAGCCCGAAGATCGAAGGTCCATGCGGACGAGGGCCGAGGCGCCGCCGGCCTCAGGTCGGTCGCTCGCAGCGCGCGCGTCGACGAGGGCCGGAATGTCCGAGGCGCCGCCGGCCTCGGGTCGGTCGCTCGCAGCGCGCGCGTCGACGAGGCCCGGGGTGTCCGAGGCGGCGTCACGCTCCACGGGTCCGGTCACGGAACGATCTTCTCGATCGGGAGGACAAGAATCCCCGATGCACCGGCGGCCTTGAGGCGCGGCAGCAATGTCCAGACGTCGTCGGCCCCCACGACCGAGTGGATGGCGATCATGCCCGAGTGCGCAAGGGGAATGACCGACGGCGATTCGAGGCCCGGGAGGAGCGCCTCGAGCTGGCCGAGCCGATCGGCCGGGGCGTTCATCATCACGTACTTGCGGTCGCGCGCGGCAATCACGGCGCCGATCATCGTGTCGAGCGCGTGGACTTCCAGGTCACGGCTCGCGTCCATGGACGGACTCACGACGAGAACGGCCTCGGATTCCAGAACGTCCTCGATGGCGCGAAGGCCGTTCATCGACAGCGTCGACCCGGTAGAAACGAGATCGACGATCGCCTCCGCGAGGCCGAGCCGGGGGGCCACCTCAACGGCGCCCGACAGCGGGATGACGTCGATCGTGATGCCGCGTCGTGCGAAGAACTCGCGGGCGACTCGCGGATGCGCCGTGGCGACCCGATGCCCCGCGAGGTCTTCGGTGCGCTGGATCTCACTGCCCGAGGGAACCGCGACGGCGAGCCGGCAACGTCCGTATCCGAGGTTGCGCGCGATGGTCAGCGGCGAACCGGTCTCGGCGAGCAGGTCCGCACCCGTGATCCCGAGGTCGGCGACGCCGTCGTTCACGAATTCGGGAACATCGGCTGCTCGAACGAAGAGGATGTCCAGCGCAAAGTTCTGGACACGCGCGACGAGGCTTCGATCGTGCTCATCGAACACGAGACCGGCTCCATGGAGCAGGGCAAGGCTGGGTTCGACGAGCCGTCCCTTGTTTGGAACGGCCAGGCGGATGCGCTCGCGAATCAAGACGCCGCCACCCGGTCCAGCATCAGGCGGTAGCCGCCCTCGCCGTGGCGGAGCCACGACGCGATCCGGGTGATCGTTGCGGTGCTCGCGCCCGTGCGCGACGAAATCTCCGCGTAGTGCAGGCCCTGGTCCAGCAGCCTCGCAACCGACCATCGCATTCCGAGATCGCGGATTTCTCCGAGCGTGCACAGATCGCGAAAGAAGCTCTCCGCCTCGTCGGGCGTCTCGAGCCGCAGGATCGCGTCGAACAGCGCTCGAGCGTCTTCCGTTAGCCAGGAGTCGTCTGCTGTCATGTCGGTACCTCGCGGGTGGCGGTTCGTGGCGGGTTCGTGGCGGGTTGGTGGGTTCGTGCGCGTGCCGGCGCCCAGTGGCCCTGCTATGATAGCGTAGTAGCGTAGTAATACAATAGCATGGTCAACCTCGCCCACTCGCCCCTGGAAGGTGTGCTGTGCCCGGCCCGGAATCGTCGTCGTCGCCCCGACCGCAGAGATCCTTCCTGGTACTGCCAGCGATCGACCTGCTCGGTGGGCACGTGGTTCGTCTGGAGCGAGGGGATTTCAACTCGCAGACCTCCTTCTCGGACGATCCCGGGGCAGTTGCGGGGAAGTTCGTGACCGCCGGAGCGACGTGGTTGCACGTGGTCGATCTCGACGGGGCACGGACGGGTAGCGCGATCCATGGATCCGCGATTGGATCGATCGTTTCGGCGACGGCTGGATTGTCGGCATCAGTGGAGGTTGCCGGGGGCCTGCGAACAGCTGCGGCCTGTGCATCGGCGCTGGAGGCCGGTGCGGCGCGCGTCGTCGTCGGCACGAGGGCGCTGGCCGAGCCGGAATTTGCGGCGGATCTGATCCTGGCCCGGGGCACCGACCGAGTCGTTGTGGCCCTCGACATTCGCGATGGCCGGGCCGTCGGCCATGGTTGGGCCGGACGAGACGCGGGGATCGAGCTTGACCGAGCGCTCGGGTCACTGCTTGACGCCGGCGTGCGGTGGTTTGAGGTGACGGCGATCCAGCGAGACGGGATGCTCGGCGGGCCGGATCTCGCGTTGCTCGAGCGCGCGGTGCGGGATCCGCGTGCAAGGATCATCGCCTCGGGTGGGATTGCCTCGATTGGCGATTTACGTGCCGTGCGAGACCTTGGATGTGTCGGCGCGATTGTCGGGCGCGCGCTCTACGACGGAACGTTGGACCTCGCTACGGCGCTGCGGGAACTTGCGGGGGATGGGGAAGAGGCGAACTAGGCTCCGCGCCGGCCCCGTGAGGGTCGTGCCGCGCCTCGCGCCCGGTCGTTGCCGCGGCCCACGCCCAATGTGCCTCGCCCAGTGAGGGTCCCGAGCCTCACTTTCCTGCCAGATCGACACCGGTGGTAGCCAAGGCACGCTCGGCGGCGGTTCGGGGACCGATGACGCGCGGATCCACGCTCAGGTCCCGCGACGTTGGGCTCGAATCGCTCATTCCTACCCCAGAATCTGAGCCTTGCCGACCGGGGATGTCGATATGGCAGGAAAGGGCGGTTGGGCGCGCCGCATGGCGGCCCGCGCCGAACCTCGCGCCGCGCCGAACCTCGCGCCCGCGCCACGTGCTCAGTGGCCGCCGGCGGACTCGGCGTGCTTGCGGTGATCCTCAATCACTTTCTCAGCCAGGTGGGCCGGAACATCGTCATAGTGATCGAGGGTGGCGCTGAACGTCCCGCGGCCCCCGGTGATCGAGCGGAGCTCGGTGGCGTAGGAGAACAGCTCGGCCTGCGGGACGCTGGCCGTGATGATCTGCGTTCCGTCCTTGACGTCCAGCCCGAGGACACGGCCGCGCCGACCGTTCAGGTCTCGGTTGACCTCGCCCATGTAGATCTCGGGGATCCGGACCTCGACGGTCATGATCGGCTCGAGCAGGGCGGGTTTGGCTTGGTGCACGCCCTCCTTGAGGGCCATGGACGCCGCGATCTTGAATGACAATTCGTTGGAATCGACGTTGTGGAACGAGCCGTCGTAGAGGGTGGCCTTGAAATCGGACAGGGGGTAGCCGGCGACGACGCCCTCGGCGGCCGTCTCGCGGATGCCTTTCTCGATGCCCGGGAAGAACTGCTTGGGGACGGACCCGCCGACAACGCGTTCCGCGAACAGCACACCGGCGCCCGGATTTGGCTCGAGCTCAATCCACACATCCCCGAACATGCCGTGGCCGCCGGTCTGCTTCTTGTAGCGACCGTGGACCTGGGTCTTTCCGCGGATGGTCTCGCGATACGGAACACGTGGCGTCTTGGTCAGGATGGCGGACCCGAACTTCCGCTTGAGACGCTCGATGATCACCGCGGTATGTGCTTCGCCCATCGTCACCAGGATCTGCTCACCAGCGTCGCTCCGCTCGATGCGGGCGGTCGTTTCCTCCTCCAGCATCCGCTGCAGTGCCGGGCCCATCTTGTCGAGGTCCGCCTTGGTCTGCGGCTCAATCGCCACCATCAACGTCGGCGTGGGGAAGGACAACGCTGGGAGCGTCAAGGGTCGCTCCTTGGTGCTCAGCGTGTCTCCGGTCGCCGTGGCCGCAAGCTTGGCGACCGCGCCGATTTCGCCAGCCTTGAGTTCGCCGATCGCCTCCTGCTCCTTGCCGTGGAGGAGGAGCAGCTGGCCGATCCGCTCGTCGGCGTCATGGTTGCCGTTCCACACGTGGGCCTGCGAGCGGAGCGTGCCCGACAACACCCGGAGGTAGGTCAGCCGGCCGACGAATGGGTCCGCGGCGGTCTTGAAGACGCGGACGAGGAGTGGGCCGTCCGGGTCGGGGGCCACCTCGACCAAGTTGCCGCCCTTGTCGCTGGCTGCTGCCGGTTGCTCGTCCGCCGGTGACGGCAGGTAGCGAATGAAGGCATCGAGGAGGGCCCGGAGACCGATGCCGACGTTGGCGCTGCCCACCAGGACCGGGGCAAGCACCGATTCCTTGACGCCCTTCCGAAGGCAGGCCTCGAGCTCGGCGTCGGTGATCTCGATGCCCTCGAGATACTTGGTCAGGACGTCGTCATCGGCCTCGGATGCGGCCTCGAGCAGCTGATCTCGACGCCGGGTGACCTCAGCCTCGAGCTCGCTCGGGATCTCGATCTCGGCATCCTTCGTGCCGTCCCATCGGTAGGCCCGTCGATGAACGAGGTCCACGTAGCCGCTGAACGTATCGGCGGCTCCGATGGCGAGCTGGAGGGGCGCCACTTTGTTCCCAAAGGCGGCGCGCAGCGCGTCGAGCGCTGCCGTGGGATCGGCGTTCTCCCGGTCACTCTTGTTGATGAAGAAGCAGGTCGCGGTGTTGGTGGCCCGTGCCAGGGCGACCGCATTTTCCAGGCCCGCCTCGACGCCGCCGGACGCATCCATCACCAGGAGCGCCCCGTCGGTGGCGTGGAACCCCGACACGACTTCGGCCGCAAAGTCGAGGTAGCCGGGCGTATCGAGAATCGTGATCCGCGTCCCGTCCGTCTCGAAGGTCGCGACCGCGAGGCTCAGCGATTCCCGGCGCTTCTGCTCCTCGGGTTCGAA
>JANMPD010000200.1:0-1750 GCA_031369685.1 Chloroflexota bacterium
GGGCCAGAGCGTCCGCGTCACCGACGGGCCGTTCTCCGAGTTCATCGGAACCGTCGACGAAGTCAATCCAGAACGAAACAAAGTCAAGGTCCTGGTCAGCATCTTCGGCCGTGAGACACCGGTCGAACTCGACTTCCTGCAGGTCGAGAAGCTCTAGGCAAGCAGAAGGGACCCGCCCACGTGGCCAAGAAGGTACGAATCGTCCTCACGCTCCAGCTCCCGGCCGGCAAGGCAACGCCTGCGCCGCCGGTCGGTACGGCGCTGGGACCGCACGGCATCAACATCGTTGAGTTCACCAAGAGCTACAACGAGAAGACGGCCGACAAGGCCGGCTCCATCATTCCGGCTCAGATCACCGTGTTCGAGGACCGCTCGTTCACGTTCATCCTCAAGACCCCACCCGCGGCCGACCTTCTTCGGAAGGCCGCCGGCGTCGACAAGGGTGCGATGACCACCAAGCGCGAGATGGTCGGCAAGGTGACCAGGGATCAGGTCCGCGAAATCGCCACGGTGAAAATGGCCGACCTGTCGGCCAACGATCTCGACGCGGCGGCACGGATGATCGAGGGAACAGCCCGCAGCATGGGCATCGAAGTCGTCGGCTAGCCGGCACACCAACGACCCGGTCCAGAGGGCCGGCGGCGACCCCACGACACGGGGGAGGTCGGCAGCCCCGATCGCCACAGGAGAACCGAACCATGGCGCACGGCAAGAAATACACCGACGCAGCGAAGCTCGTCGACCGCGAGCGAGCCTACGAACCGGCGGAGGCGGCCCAGCTCGTCAAGGACACCTCCACGGTCTCGTTTGATGCCTCGGTCGAAGTTCATCTTCGACTCGGGGTTGATCCGCGCCATGCTGACCAGATGGTCCGGGGAACGATCGTGCTCCCGCACGGGACCGGCAAGGTCGTTCGGGTCGCCGTCTTCGCCCAGGGCGAGAAGGCGCAGGAGGCGCTCCGCGCCGGCGCCGACGAAGTCGGGTCCGATGACCTGGTGAAGAAGATCGAAGCCGGCTGGCTCGAGTTCGATGTCGCCATCGCGACGCCGGACCTGATGGGCCAGGTCGGGCGCCTCGGCAAGATCCTGGGACGGCGCGGTCTGATGCCGAACCCCAAGTCCGGCACGATCACCTTCGACGTCGACCGGGCGGTCCGGGAGGTCAAGGCCGGACGCGTCGAATTCAAGGTCGACAAGGCGGGCATCGTCCACGTGGCCGTCGGCAAGGTCAGCTTCGACCCGGACCAGATCGTGGCCAACCTCGCGGCGCTCATCGACGCGATCAATCGGGCCAAGCCTGCCGGCGCAAAGGGGACCTACCTCAAGGGGCTGAGCATCGCCTCGACGATGGGCCCCGGCATCCGGCTCGACATTCCGAGCTTACTCGCGGCCGCAGCTGCCGCCTGATCGCCTCACGGCGGGGAGTTCCCGCCGACCAAACGCGATGACGGCCGAGAGGCGCGTCATCTGACATCAAGACAAGACGGACCGCTGAAGACAGCGTGGGTCCTCTGATCGCGGCCACCGGGCCAACGATCGGGACTTGATCCGCCGGATCGGACCGGGCGACGCCCGGGGACGACGGCGACCACGCCGAGGCAGGGAAATTGCCTCCGCCCTCGCGGGCGGGCGCCGCCCCTGCGGTCAAGGCCTCGCCCCGGTGAGCGACCGTCGCAGGGGTGTTCGATGGAAGCATCGAGCGCCCACCGCCGCGCGCCGGCTGCGCGCAGAAGCACGGAGGGCACCATGCC
>JANMPD010000245.1:0-6189 GCA_031369685.1 Chloroflexota bacterium
ATCGGCAGAAGAATGAACTGCACGCAGAAGATGAGTATTGGCAGGACGCCGAGCCTGGCGAGCTGGGGGCGCCCCACTGGGGGGCGGGCCACGGGCCCGCCCCGCTGCTCAGGAATCGATGTCGCAGACACCGGCTCCGTCAGTTCAAAGGACTACTTGACGTCCGCACCGACTGTTGCGTCCCAGTTCTCAGTAATGAGCTTCTTGGCCGCGGACAGCTGGTCGAGGGTCGGGAAGACCGCACCCGCGACGTCCGGCAGCTTCGCGAGCTGGTCGGCCGGCACGGCGTTGGTCGCGATGAGGTTCTCGTAGCGGATCGGGTGGCAGTACGCGGACAGCCAGAGGTTCTGGCCCTCGTCGCTGTACAGGAACTCCATCCACAGCTTGGCTGCGTTCGGGTGCGGCGCGAAGGCGCTGATCGCCTGCACGTAGACGCCCGCGAAGCGGCCGTTCTTCGGAACGACGACTTCGATCTCGGTGGTGCCGGCCGCCGCGTCGCGATGGGCGAGCGCGTTGTAGGTCCAGCGCATCGTGATCGGGGTCGCGCCCGCGTCGATGGTTCCAGCCTGGGCAATCGTCGGGACGAAGTTGCCCTTGGTGTTCAGCTCCTTGAAGAAGTCGAGGCCCGGCTGGGCGTTATCAAGGCTTCCGCCGTTGGCCAGGGCCGAGGCGTAGACCGAGTTGATGGCCTGGCTGGACTTGCGGGGGTCACCCGGGAGGGCGACCTGGTTCGCGTATTCCGGCTTCAGGAGGTCTGACCAATCCTGGGGGGTGTTGGCAACGACGGACTTGTTCACTTCGAACGACAGCACGCCGTAGTAGTCGCCGTACCAGAACCCATCGGCATCCTTGGCGCTGTCCGGGATCGTGTCCCATGTCGCGACCTTGTAGGCCTGGATGAGTCCGTCAGCCTTGGCCGACGGTCCGAAGGCGAGCCCGACGTCGACGACGTCCGGGGCCTGCGGTCCGGTGTTGCCCTGGTTGGCCTTGATGGCCTCAATCTCGTCCGCCGAGCCGGCGTCCGGGTTGAGCTCGTTGACGGCCAGGCCGTACTTGGCCTTGAACTTGTCGATGACGGCGCCATAGCCACACCAATCGTGGGGCAGGGCGATCGTCGTGAGGGTGCCCTCGGCCTTGGCCGCCTCGACCAGCGCCGCCATCGGATCAGGCGTCACATCTGCGCTTGGGGCGGGGGTCACGACTGGGGCCGTCGTCGGCGCCGTTGATGCGCCACCGCCGCAGGCGGCGACGACGATCGCAAGGATCGCTCCGCCAACCATGAGGCGAGGCATCGTGCGGGTAGTGATCAACTTCTCCTCCAGAACTTCGGTGCGTGACCGGGTGCCGCGCACTCTATGCGGTGGCTGGTCACCGGACGGGTCCGCCATTGCGAGGTGCACCAATCGCGAAGCACGCTTCGGGGTTCGGCACGTCGCGCGGTCGGGGATCGTCCAGCCCCAGGGCCATCGTCGGCGCACATCTTGGGCGCGCGGTTAACGCAGCGTCAAGCCTGAACGCGCAGTTCGTGTGGATATGTCAGGAAAGCCCGGACCGCTTGTGGATAACGCGGGGGCTCGGCGTGCCCGGGAATCAGGGAGCCGGCGACGGGGTCCGTCGCCGGCTCGATGTAGCCCAGGATCAGGCGGTTACTTCGGGAGCCACGGCTTCCAGATCGCCTCGTTGTCGGTGACCCACTTCTCGGCTGCGGCCTCCGGTGTCATCGACTTGTTCGTGATGTAGTCGGCCACGGTGTTCTGGTCCGCGGCTGTCCACTTGAAGTTCTTGACGAACGTGGCCGCATCGGCGTGCTCATCGGCGAACTTCTTGCGGAGGATCTTGTTGAGATCGTCATATGCCGGATAGTCCGTGCAGGTGACGAGGGCCAGGTTCGTGGGATCCGGATCGCATCCGGGCGCATATGGCGGCAGATTGATATGGACGAGCGGGACCTCGTTCAGGAACCACTGCGGCGAGTAGAAGTAGCCGAGCAGCGGCTTCTTCTGCGCCTCGGCGGTCCGGAACTGCTCGATCAGGGCTGCCTCGCTACCTGCATACACGACCTCGAAGTTGAGCCCGAGGTTGCGGATGATCGCCTCGTCGTACGTGACAAAGCCGGGATCGCCGTCCAGCAGCTGGCCTTTGGCCCCAGACTCGGAGGTCTTGAACATGTCCGCGTACGTGTTGAGTTTCGTGCCGTCGATAATGTCCGGATATTTCGCGGCCATCCACGGTGGAACGTACCAGCCGATGATCCCGTTCACGCCCGTGCTACCGGCGTCGATCGCATCCTTGTTGTCGGTGATGTGGATCTTCGCGAGGTCTTCGTGGCCCCAGTTCTCGAGGATCATGTCGACTTCGCCACTGGTGAAGCCGTCCCAGGAAACCTGCTCCGCGAGGTTCTTCTTGACCACGGTGTAGCCGAGTTTCTTTTCGAGGATGTAGCCCACGACCGCAGCATTCGCCTCATAGCCAACCCATGGGTTGACCGCGATGTTGACGGTTCCCTTGTTGGTGGTTCCGCTGTTGCAGGCGGTCACGAGGATCGCCATGACGGCGAACCCGGCGATCAATTGCCTGGGCCAGCGTTGCTTCACGTACACCTTCTCCGACCTCCTCCTGTGATGGCGACGCCCGTGTCGATGGCCCACATGGTGCTCCGATGGCGTTGGGCCTGCACGAGACATTCAACTCCGTGTCCGGGTTGGGCGAGGCCGGATCTTCCCCGCCTCACATGGATCCCGATGGACGGCTGCCGGCCCCCTGGGTGATCCGGTCAAGCGTGACCCCGAGCAAGACCAGCGCGATTCCCGCAGCCAGGCCCGAGCCGAACAGGAATCGCTGGGCGAAGCCGGCGACGACATCGTACCCCAGGGCACCCGCCCCAACGAGTCCGCCGATGACGACCATGCCGAGAACCATCACGATGCCCTGATTTGCTGCGAGGAGCATGGCCGGTCGTGCCATCGGCAGCTGGACCTTCAGGAGGAGTTGCAACGACGTCGCCCCGGATGAGCGCGCGGCCTCGATGGTGGTCGGTGGCACCGCCCGGATCCCGGCCTCGATCAAGCGGATGACAGGCGGCACCGCGAAGATCACGGCCGCGACGATGGCCGTGAATCGAGAGCTCGCAAACAGCGCAACGGCGGGGATGAGGTAGACGAATGCGGGCAACGTCTGGGCCGCATCGAGGAGCGGTCGGAACGCCGCCGACGCGCGCTCGCTCTGGGCCGACAGGATGCCGAGTGCGAGACCGAACGCGAGGGTGATGAGGGTCGCCACGAGGACCGAGGCGAGCGTCTCCATTCCGTGCTCCCAGAGACCGATGGCGGCAAGGCCGACGAGGCACGCGGCGGCGATCACGGCAGAACGGACACCGCTGCTGATCGTGGCCAGCCCGAACACGGTCCCGACGACCAGCCACCACGGGGCGGTTACCAGAACGCTCTCGAGCGGGTTCAGGACTACCGCCGTCACCGCTTCCTTGAGCGCATCAGTGAAGCCGAAGAGGTTGATCCGCGCCCACGCCATCACGGCGTTTACCGGATCTTCGAACGAGACAACGATGCCGGCTGGGAACGCTGCACCAAACGGCAGCACCCGCCCCAGCAGCGTGACCGCCAAGGTCGTCCCGAGGGCGACCAGTACCACGCGTCGCGACAACTGACGCGCGCCCGAAGCCCGGCCTCGCGGGTCGAGCCGCAGGCTGACGTGTTCACTGAGCCGGTCCAGCGCGATCGCCAGGACGACAATTGCGAGACCGGCATCGAAGGCCGCCCCGACATTCACCCGCTCGATCGCACGGATGATCTCGACGCCCAATCCTGGCGCCGCGATGATGGCCGTCAGGACGACCATCGAAACTGCCAGCATCAGTGTCTGGTTCACGGCCAATCCGAGGGCCCGTGCGGCGAGCGGCAGCTGGACGCGCCGGAGCACCTGGCCGCGGGTGGCACCCAGCGATTCGGCGGCTTCGATCGTCCCTGCCGGAACGGCGCGGATGCCCAGCGCGGTGATCCGGATGGCCGCCGGCATGGCATAGATCAAGGTGGCGATTGCCGCCGATGCCGAACCGATCGAGAAGAACAGCACCATCGGCGCGAGGTAGGCATACGTCGGCATGATCTGCATCACGTCGAGGACGGGCGAGATGAGACGTCCGAATCGGGCGCTTCGGCCGGCGAAGATGCCGAGCGGCAGCCCGATCAGCAGAGACAGCACGACGGCCGCGAAGGTCAAGGCCAGGGTGTCCATCGCCGGCTCCCAGAACCCGAGGACGCCAAGGGACAACGCGCCGGTCAATCCAAAGAGCGCCAGCCGACGGCCGTTGGCAAGGAATCCGATGAGCGTTGCGATGGCCGTGACGCCCATCCACCCCAGGCCATGGAGCAGCGCAGCCGTCCCGTCCACGACCGCACCAACCGCGATCCGGACCACGCCGACCAGCAGGACCAGCACGATATTGCCGGATTTGTTCGCGGCGACCCAATCGCGGATCTCATTGAATCGGAGAAAGATCGGCGCCTGCGGATCATGCGGGAGCGTCCACTCGCCCTTGAACGCCAGGTACAGGATGCCTGCCACGGCGAGGGCGAGCACGAATAGCGCCCGGCGCGGCACGCGGGCCAGTGGTCGGCGTAGCGCGTTGGCCGTGACCGCGGTCATCCCGGTGCGTCCCGACCGGCGACTGCCTCGAGGATCTGCACGCGATCGACCACACCAAGAAGCGCCCCGCCATCGACGACGCGAATCGGCCGTTCGCTGGCGGCCGCAGCATGGAGTGCATCCCGAATGATGGTCGTGGGCACAAATTCGGGTCCATCCAGCGTCTCGTCCGGTCTGGCCGGCCGCATGATCCAGCGCAGCGTCAGGACATTCGATTTCGCGACATCCCGGACGAAGTCCGCCACGTAGTCGTCCGCCGGGGCACCCACCAGTTCTTCCGGGGAGCCCATCTGCACGATCCGGCCATCCCGCATGACAACAACATGGTCACCGAGCTTCAGCGCCTCGGCGAGGTCATGGGTGATGAACACCATCGTCTTGCCGACCTCGTGATGGAGGCGCAGGACCTCGTTCTGCATATCCCGGCGAATGAGCGGATCCAGGGCCGAGAACGGCTCGTCGAAGAACAGCACCTCCGGATCGCCGGCGAGCGCGCGCGCGAGGCCCACGCGCTGTTGCTGGCCACCCGACAGCTGGTCGGGGTAGCTGTCGACATGGGCGCCCAGGCCGACAAGATCACAGATCTCTCGTGCCCGTGCCCTTCGCGTCTCGATGGCATCTCCTCGAATCTCGAGACCAAACGCGACGTTGTCGATAACGCGACGATGCGGCAACAGCCCGAAGTGCTGGAAGACCATCGAGAAGCGCCTTCGACGAAGCTCGCGAAGGCGCTCCTGGTCTGCCGCCCGGATGTCTTCGCCGTCGAGCAGGACCTGGCCGAGGCTCGGTTCGATGAGCCGGGTCAGGCATCGCACGAGGGTGGACTTGCCGCTGCCGGACAGGCCCATGACCACGAATACCTCGCCCGGGCGGACGTCGAAGGACACGTCACGGACCGCGATGGTGGAGCCGGTCTTGAGCCGGAAATCCGCGTTGGAGAGCTCCAGCAACGGAGAGCCGGCGATCTTCGCTTCGGCCGGTCCGAAGATCTTCCACACTCCCTTGACCGCGATGGTCGGCTCGACGCCCGTAGAACGGTCGGTCTGCGCGGTCTGCACGCGTTCCACCTCGGGGAAGCGCCACGGGACGCCCACGGTGTGGGAGCGCCGATCGGACCCGCTGAGCATCGACCCGAGGGTATGTCTGCGTCAAGCCGAGCGGCGACGACCGGCCCGCCCTGGCCCGACGACCGGCCCGCCCTGGCCCGACGACCGGCCCGCCCTGGCCCGACGACCGAGCCGCCCAGGCCCGACGACCGGCCGGCTCTGGGCCGTCGACCGGCCCGACCAGGCCCGACGACCGGCCCGCCTGCCGTCGGGACAGGGTTGCGGCGGCCGCGGTTCCCGGCGCAAACTGGGGCACGTTCCACCGCTCGAAGCGCAGCACATCCGCGCCCGGCGGACCGCACTGGAGCCACGATTGCTCACGGATCTCGTTGCCGTTCGCTCCACCGCCATGTTCATCGACGGCGCGTGGTGCGAGGCCGCGTCCGGCGAGACCTTCCCGGCCACGAATCCTGCCACCGGC
>JANMPD010000172.1:0-20552 GCA_031369685.1 Chloroflexota bacterium
ACCTCGACGAGGTCACGGGCGATGGCGAGTCCGAGACCCGAACCGGGCGACGCGCCGCCACGCGCAAACCGGTCGAAGACGTTGGGCAGCAGGGCCGGCTCGATCCCCGTACCCGTGTCGGCTACCGTGACCACGATGCCCGGTGAGTCGGCGGTTGCATCGCTCCGGGCATCGCTCCGGGCATCGTTCGGCACTTCGCTCGGCGCTCCCGTCACGGTGATCGAGCCGCCCTCGGGCGTGTGGCGGATCGCGTTGCCGAGGAGGTTGGCGATCACCTCGCGGATCCTGACCGGGTCAACGTCGAGGAGCGGGAGATCGTCTGGCGTGTCGAGGACGAGCGTGACGCCCTTGCGCTCCGCCGCGGCCCGGAACGATTCGACCGTTTCCCCGAGCAGGACGTCGGGATCGGTCGGCTCGCGGTGGAGTGGCAGTTCTCCGGCCTCGGCAAGCGAAATGGTCCGCAGGTCCTCGACGAGCCGCTCGAGGACGCGGGTTTCCTCGATCAACCCGGCGACGTGCTGGTCATCGGGTTCGTGGATCCCGTCGGCAATGGCTTCCAGGTTGCCCCGGAGGATCGCCAGTGGCGTCCGCAGTTCGTGACTGATGTCGGCCAGGAGCGAGCGACGCTGGTGCTGATCGGCGGCCAGACGGGACGCCATCGTATTGAAGGCCCGCGTCAGTTCGCGGAGCTCGCGCGGACCCCGATTGACCTCGGGTACCCGTGCCGCGTAATCGCCCGATTCGACCCGTCGTGCGGCATCGACCAGCGCCCCGATCGGCGTCGCCAGGCGGCGGAACCCGCGCATCAGTCCGATGACGGCGAGGATCAGGACGACGAACGCGATGCCCGCGAATGGCCGCGACAGGACGCCGACCGTGCCGAACACGGCCGAGAGCACCTGTCCCACGATCAACACGACCGCGACCAGCGCGAGGAGCACGGTCAGACCGACGACGCAGCCGACCGCCGGCCACATGCCGTGGCGACGGCCCATTGCCGGGCGCCCATCCGGACCGGTCGGGGGCCACGGTTCGTCGTGGGGCCACCACGGTGGGCGATGGCGCGGAGGTCTCCGGTTCCAACCGCCGCGATCATGCATCCCGATCATCCGCGAACCGATAGCCAACGCCATGGACGGTGAGGATGTAGCGCGGCACGCGAGGATCCGGCTCGATCTTCTTGCGCAGGTTCTTGACATGCGCGTCGATGGCACGCTCGTAGGACTCGAACGCGACGCCGTGGACGGCATCGAGGAGTTGGGATCGCGTCTTGATCTGTCCCGGGCGTCGGGCCAGCGCCACGAGCACCTGGAACTCGGTTGGCGTCAGGTCGACGATCGAACCGGCAACGTCGACGCGCATCCGATCGACGTCGATGGTCACGTCCCGGGCGCGGATGAGGCCGACGGACCCCGCCGCAGTGGCCCCATCGGGCATCGCGGACGCTTCGACCCGTCGCAGGACCGCGCGCACGCGGGCGACGAGTTCCCTCGGGCTGAACGGCTTGGTCAGGTAGTCGTCCGCGCCGAGTTCGAGGCCGACGACCTTGTCGATCTCGTCGTCACGTGCGGTCAGGATGACGATGGGCAGGCTGCCGGCCTGACGAATGCGACGCGTGACCTCGAGGCCGTCGATGCCCGGCAAGCCAAGGTCGAGGATCACGAGATCCGGGTGCGTCGTGGTGATGAGCTCGAGGGCTGCCGCGCCGCTCGCCGCGCTCACCACCTCGAAGCCGGCGTGCACGAGGTAATCGCGGGCGATCTGCACGATCTTGGGTTCGTCGTCGACAACGAGGATGGTCGGCATTCGGGTTTGCATGGTAGTCGCCCGGAGATGAGGCGACCCGGCCGGCCGAGCCGACCGGGTCGCCGTGGATGGAACCGACGAATCGCGCCGGGTCCTGGGGTCAGGTGCCGGTCGGCGGTTTCGGGTCGGGAGCGTCGGGCGGGACCGCGTCATTCCCACGGTGCCACGCGTCGTGGCGTTCGCGAGCTCGATCCTCCCAGCCGCCGAAGGGTGAGGAAGCGTGGTGCTCCCAACCGCGCCCAAAGCCATGGTGCCCGTCGCGCCGGTGTCCGCCGCCCAGTGCGAAGCGGACGAGCGCCACGATCAGGAAGATCGTGAAGATCGTGCCCAGCAGATGGAACCCGCCGAATCCCCATCCGAACGCCTGCCAGCCGTACCAGGGAACGCCGACTGCGCCCGATCCGCCCGCCGTGCCGGCGACCACGCCGGCCTGAAAGATCGATCCCGCGAGGCCGACGAACAGGCCGACCAGCAGGAGGCCTCCGAGAAGCCTGAAGAACCACATACCTGAACCCACTCCCTTCGAGTGCACTGATGTCTCCGGCCCAACGTCGAGCCGGTGTGATCTCACTGTCGATCAGGACGATGGAGAAGATGTGAAGGCGCGGCGAATTCGCGACGAATTCGGCATGGAGTCTTCGGGCTCTCGGGCCGAGGTAAACGTGGCGGTATCGTTATGCGATGGACCAGCCCGATCTCCTCGTCACGGACCAGCCGACGGCCATGCGTTACGAGGCGCACCTGGGGACCGAGCTCGCCGGATTCGTCCAGTACCGGCTGCTCGGCGGCGATCGGGTCCTGCTCCACACGGAGGTCCTGCCGGCATTTGCCGGTCGCGGGATTGGCGCCGCCCTGGCGCGCCACGTCCTCGACGCGGCAATCGCGTCCGATGTGCGCGTAACCGTGAAGTGCCCGTTCATTCGCACCTATATCGACCGCCATCCGCAGTACGCGGCCATCGCCACGCCGCCGCGCCGCATACCGGGCTGATCGCCTAGGTTGCCGCCCCGAGTTCGATGGTCCCGCCGCCGCGCGCAAGTCGAGCGGCCATGAGGACGCCGATCGCGGCGAGCACGAGCACCGAGGCCGCCGCGATGGCCGCCTCGAGGTCACCGGCCTGGAACTCCGCATACACGACCAGCGGGAGTGTTTGCGTTCGTCCGATGACGTTGCCGGCAAACAGGATGGTCGCTCCGAATTCGCCGAGCGAGCGCGCCCAGCTCATGACCAGACCCGCGGAGATGCCCGGCCGGGCGAGGGCAAGGGTCACCTCGACGAAGACGCGGAGTTCGGATGCCCCGTCGACGCGCGCGGCATCCTGGAGATCGCGTGAGACACCGGCGATGGCCGCGCGCGCCGCACGGACGTAGAACGGGGCGGCCACGAACACCTGGGCGATGATCACGGCGAGGGTCGTGAACGGGATCGCGAGGCCGACTGCGTCGAGCCCCTCGCCGATCACCCCCCGGCGCCCAAGGACCAGGAGGAGCGCCAGTCCCGCCACGGACGGAGGGAGCACCAGCGGCAGGTCGACCACGACCTCGACGATCGCCGTAAGGCGGGTCGCGCGTCGGGCAAGCAGATAGGCGAGCGGAGTGCCGAGGAGGACGGTGATGAGCAGGCTGATGGCGGTCGTGGCAAGGGACAGCCGGAGCGCCTCAAGGACCACCGGTGATCGAGCAACCCCGCCCAACGCCCCGCTACCGACCGCGCGACCGAGCAGCATGACCACCGGCGCGAGCAGAAGGGCAACCAGCGCGCCGGCGACGACGACGACTGCCAGTCGACGGATCACGATGGCCCTGGGGCGAGGGGCACGAAACCGAATCGCGCCAGGATCGCCTGCCCGGATGGGCCGGCCAGCCAGTCCAGGAACGCTCGGCCGGCCTCGGGATGGAATGCCGTGGTCGGGACGACGCCGGCGTAGGTCGCCAGGATGTTCGATCCAATCGGAATGGGGAAGACAAGGACTCCGGTTGCGGCGAGTGCGTCCGTGGCGTAGACGATCGCGGCGTCACCTTCGCCCAGTTCGATCTTCGCCACGACGGCCTTCACGTTGTCCTCACGGGTGACCACGTTGGCGGCGTACGCGGCAACGAAGGCGCCTGGATCGGTGGTCCCAGCGGCGAGTTGATCCACGAGGCGATCGGCATACCCGCTGATCGGGACGCCCTCGCCAGCCGCGACGATCTTGATGCCGGCGCGGCCGACGTCCAGCGCTGACGTGATGCCGGCTGGATTGCCCTTCGGCACGATGATCGCGAGGCTGTTCTGCGCGAACGGCACGATGCTGCCGATGACATGCCCGCCTGCCAGGAGCGCGTCCGGATTCTTCGTGTCAGCCGAAAGGAAGACATCAGCCTCGGCACCCTGTTCGATCTGGACGCGCAGCGCCGTCGACGCGTCGGCGGAGGTCTCGATCCGGACTCCGGCCTCGTCGGCATACACGGGCCCCGCGGCGGTCATCGCGTCACGGAGGGAGGCAGCGACAAACGCGGTGATGACCGGCGACGGGGCACTCGATTGCGAGCCCGGCCCACACGCGGCGACGGCGAGGACGCTCGCCAGCGCCAACGCGAGCGCTTGAGCCAGCCCGTTTCGGTGCGGCGGGACCCTCAACGCGGCCGCTCGACGATCACGTTTGTTGCCTTGACCACGCAGATCGCCGGATCGCCGACCTTCAGGTCCATTTCCGTCACCGCCTCTGCCGTCATCAGGCTGACAAGGCGATGCGGCCCGGCCAGGACTTCGACGACGGCGGCAACTCGGTCGACCTCGACCCGGGTGACCACGCCACTGAAGCGGTTCCGCGCCGATTGGGTGGCCGATCGCGGATCCGGGTTGTCGCGGCGCCGGTCGCCCAGGAGGCGGACGACCTCGGTGATCGGCACGAGCCGCTGCCCGCCGCCGGATCGAGCGAGGCTGAGTCGGCCCTCCTGTTCCCAACGCCGCAGCGTATCGACAGTCACGCCGAGCATCTCGGCCGCCTGCCCAACGCGAACATGGCTGTCCACGGGTGGGTTACCTGCGGGATTGTGTGTCTTCATAGCTAGGGATTGTGCAGTTATTGGCGGCCATTAGCAAGATATCTGGCTTGAGCACCGCCGTGACGACCCAGCTCAGCGAGCCACTTCCGACACCCGACTGGTGGGTCTACTGCCCGTGAGCTGAGTCGGTCGGTCGGACGTCGTGGATGTCGGCCGCCCGGGCCAGGCCGCGCCCGAATTGCCAGCGCAGGACGCGACCGCCGAAGGTCCGCATGAACAGACCCGCCAGGATCCCGTCGAACGTGCCGCGATAGGTCCGCTGACGCTCGCAGGCAATGAGCGTGCCGCCAGGAACGGCGGTCAGCGTGTACTGGATGGTTCCGCCCGGTTCAGCGACGTTCGAATCCAGCTGCGTGAGGCGCACTGTCCCGGATCGCGACCAGTCGTAGTGCTCGCGGCTCCACGACACCGTCACGCCCTCGGTCACCTCGGCCCAGGTCGAGCCGGTTGCGTGGACGGCCAGGACCTTCGGATGCGAGGACTCTTTCCAGATCCGCGCGCGGTCCGCCGAGAAATCGACGATCGCGGCGAGGACCGCCGCAGACGGCAGCCACGTCTCGAGCTCCCAGGTCGTGTGCTCCTCGATCGCCATCGACGTGCGATCAGGATTCGGCCGGCACCTGCTCCGGGGCTTCGGCCGCAGGACTGCTGCCCGGGCGGATTGGCTCCAGATCAACAGTGCGAGATCGACGAGTTCGCCCGGATTCGGTTCGGACCATGACGGCAGGAATGACCCCACTCGCCACGGATTCAACGACCGCCGCCTCGCCCGCGTACAGGCCGGTCAGGATTCGGACCTTGTCGCCGAGCCCGATCGAGGATCGGCCCCCGATGGCATCGAGGTTGATCGAAACGGTCCGACCCAGGGGATTCCGCGGGTCGGTGGCGCCGAGTACGGGAGGTGGGCCCTTGGTGGCGGTCTTCGCCGGCGGATAGGTGACCTTGCGACGTCGCACCGGCTAGGACCGTCGACGCGGCGGCACGTCGTCCTTCTTGGGCTTGGGTTCGTGTCCGGGACGCGGCGGTCGCGGTGCGGTCCCTGGCGCCATGTCCGGCGCGGGGACGTGGGCCGGGCGCGCCTTGGCGGCTTTCAGGGTGGCGGCAAACTCGGTGGCGATCGGCGCCGGAATGCTGCCCTGCCAGGCCCGTTCGATTTCCTGGATCCGAGCGGTCTCGGTTTCGCGCCGCTGGCGCTCGAAATTGGAGTGCTTCGTCATTGTCCCTCGATCGTGGTTGGCATCCCCGAGGCGGGGCGGTCCGTGCATCGTACGCGTCTCCGTGAGAATGCATCCGTTGACGGGCCCGGGCCACGCTCAAACGGGTCCGCGAGATGGGGTCCCACGAGGAAGCGTGGCATCTCCTCGGCGTCCCGGGCGGTAGACTCGCACGATCCTGGTGCAACGAGGTGCGCGATGACCGTGACGATCCGAAAATGGGTGACCTTCGTCGAGGAAATTCTCGAAGAGGGCGGCAAGCCGCTGGCCCGACCCCTGCGCCGAGCCGCGGTGGCGGTGATCGTCAGGAACCCGTACGCCGGCTCGAATCCGGACGATCTGTCCGAGCTGATCGACCTCGGTGAATACCTTGGAGACGAGCTGATGCGTCGGTGTCAGGAGGCCCTCGGGACGCCGGTCGAGGCGTACGGCAAGGGCGGGATCGTGGGCGAGCAGGGCGAGGTCGAGCACGTCGCCGCCGTCCTCCACCCGAAGTTTGGTGCTCCCACGCGAGGCCGCGTCGGCGGCGTGTCCATCCTCCCGTCGGTCAAGAAGCGTGCCGCCATGGGTGCCTCGCTGGATATCCCGGTCCATCACATCAAGGCGATGCTGGTCCGAAGCCACTTCGATGCCATGGAGATTCGCGTTCCGGACGCCCCTGCCTCTGATGAACTGCTGCTCGCACTCGCGGTGAGCGACGGAGGACGTCCGCATGCGCGCGTGGGCGGTCTCCGCGCGGAGGATGCCGTCGGCGAAGACGGTCTCCGGTAGCGGCCGACCCGCACGGCGACGGCTGAAGCGATGCGCACGCTGATTCGAAATATCGGGCAGCTCGTGACGGGCGATGTCGCCGACCCGCTCGGCGACGCGGACGAGATCCTGATCGAGGACGGCCGATTCGCGGCGATCGGGCGCGACCTGTCCTCGGGTCCCGCGGGTCAGGTGGACCAGGTGATCGATGCGCACGGGACCACGGCCATTCCGGGCCTCATCGACTCCCATGCCCATCCGGTGTTCGGCGATTTCACGCCGCGCCAGCGGACCATCGACTTCATCGAATCCGGGCTCCACGGCGGCGTGACGACGGTCATCTCGGCCGGCGAGGTGCACCTGCCCGGACGCCCGAAGGACGTGGTGGGTCTCAAGGCCCTCGCGATCGTTGCCTCGAAGAGCTATCAGAACTTCCGGCCGGCCGGGGTCAAGGTGCACGCGGGCGCCCCGATCCTGGAGCTTGGCCTCGTGGAGCGCGACTTCGAGGAGATGGCCGCGGCGGGCGTCCGTTTGGTCGGCGAGATCGGGCTCGGCAGCGTCAAGACCGGCGCCCAGGCGGCGCCGATGGTCGTCTGGGCGAAACGGCACGGGATGACGGTCACGTTCCATACGGGAGGCCCGTCGATCGCCGGCTCGAGCGCCATCGGGGCCGATGCGATCCTGGAAGCCCAACCCCACATCGTCGGCCACATCAACGGCGGCACGACCGCGTTGCCGGACGACGAGATCGAGCGCCTGGTCCGTTCGGACATGGCGATCGAGATCGTGCACTGCGGCAATGGCCGCGCGGCGCTCCTGGCCGCGACCCTGGCAACGGATCTCGGTGCCCTGGACCGCGTGATCCTCGGCAACGACGCGCCGTCGGGGACCGGCGTGGTTCCGCTCGGCATCCTCCGGACGATGGCGCACCTCGCATCGCTCGGCGGGATCGCACCACCGATCGCGATTGCCATGGCGACCGGCAATACCGCACGGATCCACGGACTCGATGTTGGCCGGATCTTGGTCGGCCGTGCCGCCGACCTGTGCCTCATCGATGCGCCCATCGGCTCCTACGCGGATACGGCTCTCGGAGCCCTGGCCGTCGGTGACCTGCCCGGAATCTCAATGGTCCTGATCGATGGCGCCGTCATGGTTGGCCGAAGTCGAAACACGGCGCCGGCCACGCGCGCGGCGGAGGTCGTCGGGGGGACCGGTCCCGCGGCCGGTGGACACTGAACCGATGAAGTTCGGGCTACGTCTGCCGTCGTTCGCGCTGCCCGACGGAGGGCCGTCACTCGCTGACATGGGATCGTATCTTCGGCACGCTGAGGATCTCGGGTTCGAGACCGCGATGCTCATCGATCACCTGCTCGTGGCTCCGCCTGCGTATCGGGTGGCATGGCTGGAGCCGATTGCCCTGCTCAGCGCCCTTGCCGGGGTCACCCGGACGATGCGGCTCGGCACGATGGTCCTGGTCCTGCCGTTCCGTGACCCCGTCGCGTTTGCCAAGGAATGGGCGACGCTCGACGTCCTGTCCGGCGGCCGTTCCGTCCTCGGTGTCGGGGTCGGCTGGAACGAAGCCGAGTTCGCGGCGCTCCGGATCCCGTATCGCGAACGCGGACGACGGATGACCGAGATGCTCGAGGCCATCACCGCACTCTGGGCCGGCGATCACGTCAGCTACGAGGGTCGCCACTACCAGTTCCAGGACCTGTCCGTCTTCCCGAAGCCGATTCAGGGGCCGCACCCACCGATCTGGATCGGTGGCGGCACCCAGCCCTCCGCCCGGATCTACGGCCAGGACGTGCCGTCGATCGAACCGGTGCTCCGGCGGATCGCGAAGTACGCGACCACCTGGGTGCCGCATTCTTCCGCGACCGCCGAGATGGTGGCCGAGGACTGGGCCGCCATCAGTGGCTACATGATCGAGCTCGGCCGGCGGCCCGAGGAACTCTCGAAGGTCTATTCGAATTTCGTGCACGTCCTTGGACCTGGCGAGAAACCCGAGAGCGCGGCTGGCGCGTTCTCGGTCTACTCGGGGATGGACCTCGACTACTGGCAGCAGTTCTACCTGCTCGGGGAGGCCGACGAGGTCGCGGCCAAGATCCGGGGCAAGGTGGCAGCCCTCGGCGGGGTGGATCACCTGATCCTCAATCCGCTCACCTGGGATCTTCGTGATCTCGATGTCCTGGCCGAGCGGGTCCTGCCGCTGATCGAGGCATAGCGTTCCCGCCCGCCATGGGGAGCTATCTGCGTCCGACGACCGTGACGGAAGCCACCGAGGCGCTGGCCCGCGCCCGGGAGGAGGGTCGTCCAGGGACCGTCGTGGCCGGTGCGACCGATCACTACCCGGGACGGGTCGTGCGCGTCGTGCGCGTCGTCGACGACGATGTCATCGACATCTCCGGGCTCGTCGGCCTGCGGCGGATCGAGGAGGTCGGTGGCGGATGGCACATCCCCGCGCTCGCCACTTGGACGGATGTGGGGACCGCGTCCCTGCCCCCGATGTTCGACGGGCTGCGCCGCGCAGCGCTCGCGGTCGGTGGGCGCCAGATCCAGAATCGGGCGACCGTCGTCGGCAACCTCGTGAATGCCTCGCCGGCAGCTGATGGGACCCCGAACCTGCTTGCCCTCGATGCCGTGGTCACGCTGGCGTCCGCACGTGGAGAGCGGCGGGTGCCGGTTGCGGACTTCGTGACCGGGAACCGGACCACGGTCCGCGCAGTCGATGAGCTGGTGACCGGCCTGTTCGTTCCGGCGCCCGACTCCGGGGCTCGCGCAACGTTCCTGAAGCTCGGATCCCGGGCGTACCTGGTCATCTCGATCGCGATGGTGGCAGCCGTCCTCGCCGTTGATGCGACTCGGCGCATCACCTCCGCGCGGGTCGCCGTCGGCGCGTGCTCTGCCGTCGCCCAGCGCCTGCCTGAGCTCGAAGCCGTCCTGCGCGGGATGCCTGCCGCGCCGGGCATCGGGGAGACCGTGCGACCTGAGCATCTGATTACACTGTCGCCGATCGACGATGTTCGGGGCACGGCTGCCTACCGGCGGGAGGCCGCCGAGACGCTGGTCCGACGCGCGCTCGAGGAGCTCGTGGCGTGACGGTCTGGGTGAGCTTCGAGGTCAATGGAGGACCGGTCGACGTCGAGGTCGAGCCGATGCGGAGGCTTGCCGATGTGCTCCGCGACGATCTGGGGCTGACCGGGACGAAGATCGGCTGCAACGCCGGGGACTGCGGCGCCTGCACCGTCAGGATCGACGGGCAGCAGGCGTGTGCCTGTCTGGTGCCCGTGGCACAGGTTGCCGGCTGCCAGGTCCGGACGATCGAAGGGATGGGCGCAGGCGCCCCTGGAGCTCCAGCGCGCGAGTTCGCCGACCTCGGGGACCTGCAACGGGCGTTCCTGGAAGCGGGTGCGGCTCAGTGTGGGATCTGCACACCGGGCATGCTGATGGCCGCCGAGGACCTGCTCGAAGGCCCGGCTGATCCGACCGAGGCACAGATTGGCGACGCCATCGCGGGTGTCCTGTGTCGGTGTACCGGGTATCGGAAGATCGTGGAAGCCATCGTGCACGGGGTCGTGGCGCACAGGAGCGGGCCGGCACATCCGAGCGGCGACACGCGGCCCGACGCGCCAGGTACGCGCCAGCCGGCGGTCGGCGCCCGGCTCGCCAAGGTCGATGGCATCGAGCGCGTCGCGGGCAGCGCGATCTACGGGGCCGACCAGCCCCCGGCCGAGTTCCTCGTGCTCCGGGCCGTCAGGTCCCCACACGCCAGGGCACGCTTCCGAATCGGTGATCTCGGGCCCCTTCGGCAGCGGTTTCCCGGACTCGTTCTCGTGCTCACGGCCGCGGACATCCCGGGCCAGAACCGGTACGGGATCTACGCGACTGGCAAGGACCAGCCGGCGCTCGCGGACGGCGAGGTTCGACATCGCGGCGAAGCGGTCCTGGCGCTGGTCGGCGATGCCCGGACGATCGAAGGCATCGACGATGCCGACGTGCCGATCGATTGGGAGCCGTTACCGCCCGTCCGCGACATGGACGCGGCCACGGCAGAGGGTGCCCCGCTGCTGCACCCGAACGTGCCGTCGAACGTCCTGATCAGCGGTCGGGTTGCCCGCGGCGATGTCGAAGACGCCCTGCGTCGATCCGTCGTGAGCGCCGAGGTTGACGTCGAAACCACGTTCGTCGAGCACGCCTACATCGAGCCCGAGGCCGGCTCGGCGCGCCGCGTCGGGGACCGGATCGAGCTGTTCGTGAGTACCCAGACCCCGTACATGGATCGTGACGAGGTCGCGCTCATCCTCGGCCTGCGACCCCATCAGGTCCGGATCATCCCGAGTGCCGTCGGCGGAGGCTTCGGCGGCAAGCTGGACCTGTCGGTCCATCCGCTGATCGCAACGGCGGCCTGGCTGCTGGATCGGCCTGTCCGGGCGATCTGGACACGACCGGAATCGATGGCCGCGAGCCCGAAACGCCATCCATCGAGGATTCGGGCACGAGCCGGGGCAGACGCCGAGGGACAGCTCACCGCGTTCGAGTTCCACGCTGACTTCGACACTGGCGCGTATGCCTCATGGGGGCCGACCGTGGCCAATCGCGTCCCGGTTCATGCGATGGGCCCGTACGAAGTGCCCGCGGTCCTGGCCACGACACGCGCGATCCATACGAACAACCCGCCGGCAGGCGCGTTCCGCGGGTTCGGGGTTCCGCAGGCCGCGATCGCGCATGAGGCGCTCATGGACGACCTCGCAGCGCAACTCGGCATCGATGCCCTGGAATTCCGGCTTCGGAATGCCCTGCGCGCAGGATCGGTGACCGCCACCGGCCAGGCCCTCCGGGCGAGTGCCGGACTGCCGGCCTGCCTCGAGGCGCTTCGGCCGCATTGGGCCTCGTGGCGGTCGGCGACCGAGGCCTGGAACGCCGTTCAGTCCGCGGCCGGGGGACCTGCCCGCCGCGGGGTCGGTATCGGGGCCATGTGGTACGGGATCGGCAACACCTCGATGTCCAATCCTTCGACCATCGAGCTGGGCGTCGACCGGGCAGGCGGCCTGACGCTCTACTCGGGCGCCGTCGACATCGGGCAGGGGGCGTCGACCGTCCTGGTCCAGATTGCCGCCGATGCCCTGGGCGTACCGGCCGATTCCGTCGGCCTCGTGTCCGGCGACACCGATCGGACGGCCGATGCCGGCAAGTCTTCGGCGAGCCGCCAGACCTTCGTGTCGGGCAACGCCGCACGGCTGGCCGGCGAGGACCTGCGCGCCCAGATCCTTCGCCTTGCCGAGGCCGGGGACGGGTCGACGATCAGCCTGGGCAACGGGCGAGCAACCGTGATCGAACCGGGCGGCGGGGCTATCGCGATCGATCTCGCCGAACTGACGCCGGTCCGGGCCACGGACGCATCGGCCAGCCCGGTCCTCCTCGGACGCGGCTTCTTCGATCCGACCACGACGCCCCTCGATGCCGACGGCCAGGGCCATCCCTACGCGACCTACGCGTTCGGGGCGCAGATCGCCGAGGTCGAGGTGGACCTGGAGCTTGGGACCACACGCGTGCTCCGAATCGTTGCGGCGCATGACGTCGGCCGGGCGATCAACCCGACCCAGGTCGAGGGGCAGATCCACGGCGGGATCGCGCAGGGCCTGGGCCTCGCGCTCATGGAAGCCTATGTGCCCGGCCGGACCGAGAACCTCCACGACTACCTCATCCCCACCGTCGGCGATATCCCGCCGATCACGTGCCTGCTGATCGAGGATCACGAGCCGGCCGGCCCGTACGGCGCCAAGGGCGTGGGGGAGCCCGCGCTCGTTCCAACGGCGCCGGCGATCCTTGGAGCGATTCACCACGCCACCGCTGCCCGGATCACCAGGGTTCCGGCAACGCCGGATCGCGTTCGGGCGGCGATCCGCGCTATCGAGTCAGCGCACGCCGCGGAGCGATCAGATCGGGCAGACTTGACGTCATGACCACCAAGATCATCCTGGACGTCGATACCGGAACCGATGACGCGGTCGCGCTCATGGTTGCGGCCCTGTCTCCGGACATCGAGCTCATTGGAGCGACGACCGTCAACGGCAACACCGCCGTCCACTACTGCACGGAGAACACGCTCCGGGTCTTCGACTGGATCGGGCTGCCGACCATCCCGGTCCACCAGGGCATGGACCGGCCGATGGCAAGAGCACAGATGACCCAGCTCAACCCGGCCGGTCGGATCCACGGCGACCTGCTGGACCTGCCGCCCACGAAGACCGCCAGACTGCAGCCCGGGCACGCGGTCGACTGGCTGATCGAGACCTTCCTCGCCTCGGACGGCGACATCACCCTCGTGCCGGTCGGCCCGCTGACCAACATCGCGATGGCCATCCAGAAGGAACCCTCCATCCTCGAGAAGATCCCGGAGATCGTGATCATGGGCGGGGCGCATGACCACGGGAACTCCACGGCGTCGGCCGAGTTCAACATCTGGCTGGATCCCGAGGCGGCCCGGATCGTCGTCAACTGCGGGCGGCCCATCCGTATGGTCACGCTCGATGCGACCCATCAGGCCCTGGTGTCGCTGGACGATTGTCGGACCCTGCGCGCGCTTGGAGCGCCCGGTGCCGAGGCCGCGGCCCGGTTCGTGGAGAAGCGCATCGAGGGCTACGACGCGACCCAGCCGATGCACCGATCCAACGCGGCACCGGTGCACGATGCCCTCGCGGTCTGCGCCGTCATCGATCCCACGATCATCACGACCCAGTTCATCCCGGTTGATGTCGAAACCGATGCCGAGTTGTCCGTCGGCCGGACGGTCTGCGATTTCCGGTTCCGGAGCGGTCGACCGGCCAACGTTTACTTCGCGATGGGGGCGGACGAGCCGAAGTTCGTCCGGATGCTGACCGAGATCCTGGGACGGACCGCCTGACGAGCGTGCTGTCGCGGCGGCACTTCGTGGCCGGTCTCGCGACCGCATTCGGCGCGCTCGTGGCCGCCTGTGCCCCCGGAGGATCCGGGACGTCGAGTCCTCGTGCGTCCGTAGCGCCAACCGGCACGTCGGCGCTGAGTCCGTCGCCATCGGCCGCTGCGACGAACCTGCCATCCCCCGATGCCACGGAATCGCCACGGGCGGAGCTTCGGCGGAAGATCGGGCGGATGCTCATCGTGGGCTTCCGGGGCACGACGCTCTCTCCGACCGAGCCGGTCATGCAGGCCATCGCGGCCGGCGAGCTCGGTGGGGTCATCCTGTTCGATCGAGACCAGCTGACCGCCAGCGCCGGCCGCAACATCGAGGACCCGTCACAGCTGGCCGCGCTGACGAGCCAGCTGCGTGCAACGGCGCTCGCCGGGGCGATCGGCGCCGAATTCCTCATTGCCGTGGACCAGGAGGGAGGCCGTGTCGCGCGCCTCAATCCCGGCAACGGCTACCCGGCTTCGTCATCCGCAGCCGACCTCGGGACTCTGAATGATCTTGGTCACACGACCGACGCCGCGATCCTGACCGCCGTCACGCTCGCTGGGGCGGGCATCGACTTCAACCTGGCGCCCGTCGTGGATCTCAACCTGAACCCGACGAACCCCGCGATCGGGGCCCTGGACCGGAGCTACTCGGCCGACCCGGCCGTGGTCATCGCGCAGGCCAGCGCGGTCATCGAGGCGCAGGAGGGTGCCGGCATCCGAACCGCGATCAAGCACTTTCCCGGGGAGGGGAGCGGGACCGGGAACACCGATCGCGGCATCGTCGACGTGACGAGCACCTGGAGCGACGTCGAACTCCAGCCGTTCCGGGAGTTGATCACCGCTCGCCTGCCGAGCGCGGTGATGGTAGGGCACATCATCAACGGCCGAATCGACCCGGATCTGCCCGCGTCGCTGTCCGGACCTACCGTCACGGGCCTCCTTCGCGGGCAATTGGGCTGGGACGGGGTCGTGATCAGTGACGATCTGCAGGCGGCAGCGATCACCGGGGCCTTCGGCGCCGATGAAGCCGTCGCCCTGGCCATCGAAGCCGGTGTCGATCTCCTCCTGTTCGCGAACCAGCAGGTCTACGACGCCGACATCGTCGCCCACGTGATCGAGGCGGTGCTCGGGTTCATGGCCTCGGGTCGGATCAGCGAGGCGCGGTTGGACGAATCCGTCGCCCGCATCGAGGAGCTGTTCAACCCGATCGAGTAGGTCGCGAGGGCGTGCTGCGGCGAGTGCCCGACTGGGTCGTGGCGGGCGTCGGGCGAGCAGAAGGGCTCCCGGGCGAGCAGAAGGCGGCCGAGCCCGGTAGATTCAGGCCATGCCCTTCCGCGCCGACCCGTGGCTCCATGTCATCGCCGGGTGCATGTCATCCGGCAAGACCGATGAGCTGCTCCGGCTCCTGCGCCGCGCCGAGGTGGCGCGCCGTCGGATCCTGCTGGTCCGCCCCGAAATCGACGATCGGACGTCGGCGGAGTTCGCTGAGAGCCGCTCCAAGGCCCGCTACCCGTCTGTGATGGTCAACCCGAACGAGCCGTCCGGGATTCTGGCCCTCGCACGTGAGCGCGATGCCGATATGGTCGGGATCGAGGAGGGCCAGTTCTTCGATACCCAGCTCGTGGACATCGTCCTCGCCCTGCGCGACAGTGGACGCCACGTCATCGCGAGTGGCCTCAACCTCGACTTCGCCGGCCGCCCGTTTGGCCCGATGCCGATCCTCCTCGCTCATGCCGACGCGGTCACGATGCTGACCGCGATCTGCGTTGTGTGCGGCGACCCGGCGACGCGGACCCAGCGTCTCGTTGGGGGGCGACCGGCTGCGATCGACGACCCGCTCGTGGTCATCGGGGGCTTCGATGATGCCGCCGCGGAGACCTACGAGGCTCGATGCCATCGTCATCACGAGATCGGCGAAGCTCGGCACGGCGGCGCGCTCGCGGCGACGGCCGGCCCGCCCGAGGCTACCGAGCAGGGTCGCGTCGGCGTGGGTCCGGGGGATGCCACCGGGCGCTCATCGGGAATGGCCTGACGTCGGGGATCGCTCGTCCCGGCCTTGTGAGTCAAATCATGTTGTTTTCGGGTCGGACCGACGGACACCCGAGGCCGGAGGCTGGGACGTGGTGGGTAAGCGACGGTGCCTGTCAGTCGCCGTGGAACGACACGTAACAGTCAGCCCCGGGGCCGATCGCCGCGGTCTCACGCTCGATGAAGGTGGCGGCTTCCTCGAGATCCTGTTTAGTCACCTCGTCGGACTGCTTGGCGAGGAATCGGAACTCCTGGAGTAGCCGAGTCACCTGGTTGCGGTTGAACACCGTCATCGAGACTGGGTCGATCGCGTGCGAAAGCGTCGCGTCGGGATGCCGCCAGAGTGCGCGTCCCGTGGCGTCTTTCAGACTGAACCAACTCACACCCTCCGGGAGCGGCTCGAAGAGGTGCTTCGTCACTGCGATGTCGATGCCCATGAGGACTCCTTGCGAGTGCCTCCGATTATCGCTCGCTGAGCCAGGGGCGATCAGAACGGGAGGCCCCCGTAGGGCACGGACCCGTTTGAGGCAATGGCAGCAACACGATTTGACTCACAAGGTCCCGACCCCTTCTTGACAGAAACCGTTGACTACGCAACTATTTGCGTGATGACGCAAACGGCCCGGCGGTAGCGCCGGGAGCAGCGGCGGCCAATCGGCCGCCAGACAGGAACCTCTCGTGCCGGCCATCACCGTCGACGACATCACCGTCCTTCCGCGCATTCCCGGGCCGGATCCGCTCGTCGCTCGTCAACGAGCTGTCCAAAGTGTCACGGTCGCCCCGAAGGGCTTCGAAGGGGAGGGCTTTCCGGTCCGCCGCGCGTTCGCTGGCGTGGATCTCGCCGAACTTGACCCGTTCATCCACCTCGACCAGATGGGCGAGGTCGACTACGCGCCTGGTGAGCCGAAGGGCACGCCGTGGCACCCGCATCGCGGGTTCGAGACGGTCACGTACCTGATCGACGGTGTCTTCGAGCACACCGATTCGAATGGCGGCGGTGGCGTGATCACCAACGGTGACACGCAATGGATGACCGCCGGCGCGGGGATCCTGCACATCGAGAAGCCCCCGGAGTGGCTGGTCACGAAGGGCGGCCTGTTCCACGGGTTCCAGCTCTGGGTCAACCTGCCCGCCGCCCAGAAGTTCTCCGCTCCGCGGTATCAGGACATTCGCGCGACGGAAGTAGGACTCGCCTCCACGCCGGACGGTGGTGCCCTGATCCGGGTCATCGCCGGGGAGTTGGGCGAGCTTTCCGGGCCCGGGTCCACGTATACGCCGATGACCCTGATCCACGCCACGCTCAGCCCGGGCGCCAGCATGACGCTGCCCTGGCGCTCCGACTACAACGCCCTCGCCTACGTCATGGCCGGCCGAGGCACGGCCGGTGATCCGGGCGCATCCCGGGCCGGTGGTTCCGGTGGCAGCGCCCACGGCTTTGGCTCGGAGGCCGTGCCGGTCGAGACCGGCCAACTCACCGTGTTCGGTCCAGGGAATGCCCTGACGATCTCCGCGCTCCCCCTCGGGCAGCAGGAGGCACGCAGCCCGAACCTCGATGTCCTGATCCTGGGTGGCCGACCGATCGGCGAGCCCGTGGCCTGGATGGGGCCGTTCGTGATGAACACGCGCGAGGAGCTGATGCAGGCCGTCGCGGACTACCAGGCCGGGCGGCTCGGTTCGATCCCGGCCATCCACGGCGCCCCGACGACCATCCAGGAGGCGTAACGCCGCCGGGCCTTGCCCGTGGGCGCCACGCTCGGGGCGATCGCCACATCTAGGCGATAGCCCAGTCCTCGATGCTCCAGCCCCGGCGACGGGCCTGGCGGCGCAATCGGAGATCCGGCGTCACGACGCGCGGCAGCCCGACCCGCTCGAGGAGCCCGATGTCGGCGTGGCTGTCCGTGTAGAAGTAGCTGGCGTCCAGGTCGACGTCGTGTTCGAGGGCAAAGCGCTCCGCGAGCGACACCTTGCCTTCGCCGGCGCAGGCCGGCGCGATATGGCGGCCCGTGAGCAGTCCCTCAGCCTCCTCGAACACGGTGCAGACGACGTACTTGATGCCAAGCATGTCCGCCAGTGGCTCCAGCGTGTACCGGGTCCCTGACGACATCAGCGCGACGAGGTGGCCCTTCTCGAGGTGCTCCTCAACCCGAGTCCGCCCGGTCGGACGCACGAATCGCGCCATCTCAGTGTCGAACCATCGACGCATCTCGGATTCGGCTCGTGCGACGGGCGTACCCGCGTACATGAGGGCCACGCGTGCGATCAGCGATTCCTGGTCCACGACCAGCAGTCGATAGCGAAGCATCCAGACAGCGGCTCGCAGCATGTCCATCTTCGAGAGGATGCCGGCGCGTCGCTGGTAACGGGCCCATTGGAGCCCTGTATTGACGTCGAGCAGGGTGTGATCCACGTCGAAGAACGCGGCGACGCGAGTACCGGTCATCGCCGAAGGGTACGCCACCCGTCGAACTTCGCCGCGCGCCGCCTGGCCCGATCCCTCGCCGCGGCCCTCGCCGGGGCTCCTTACGCCCCACGTAAGAAAACGACGTTCCGGTCCCCGTTTGGACCGTCCACACGGCCAACCCATACGCCCGATGTATGAAACGGGCCATTTCGTGCCGAATCAGGAGCTGTAAGGAGCCCGAGAACCCAGATTCAACGTGCCAGGGGTCGATTCACGTCAACTTCTTACGCCCGGTGTATGACGATGTCGATTTCATACGCCGCACGTATGAAACAAGCACGGACGCGACATCTCCGCATCGGGCGCATCTTGCCACGCCGGCGTGACCATGAATTGGGGCCGCCGCGTCGCCGCTGGCGAGCGATACCCCCTGGGGGTATAGTCTGATCCTCACGACAGGGTAGGGAGTAGCAATGAGTCGAATCCATTTCGTCGCGGCCGCATCTGTCGTCCTTGCCGTCATTGTCGCGGCGTGTTCGGGTGGCGGATCAGCCACCCAGGATCCGGATAGGTCCAAGGACCCGCCAACCACTGTGCGGATCACGCTCCGTGACACCCTTCAGATGGAGCCCAACAGGGTCACCGTTCCGGCGGGCCAGGCGATCACGTTCGTGGTGACCAATGGGGGCGCGCTCGATCACGAATTCTTCCTTGGCGACGAGGCCGCCCAGGCCGACCACGCTCGGGAAATGGCGACGATGGGCGGCATGGCGCACGATGAGGCGATGGGCATCGGCCTCAAGCCCGGGCAGACCAAGGAGTTGGTCGTGACCTTCGATGCGGCGGGGGCGATGATCGCGGGATGCCACGTGAACAGTCACTACGCGGGCGGTATGAAGGCAACGATCGAAGTCCAGTCCTGATGCCACGTTCGCGCTGCCTGAAGATGACCAATATACGAGGAGAAGCACTGTGACCGACCGACCAACGCAGGTCATTGACCCGATCTGCGGCATGACCGTGAACGTGGCCGATGCCGAGGCCGCAGGCCTCCTCATCGAGTACGAAGGCCGGACCTACGGTTTCTGCCGCGATGGCTGCCGTCGTGCGTTCATCGAGGATCCGGCGCGGGCGGCCGCCGAGGCTGCCGCTGCGGAGCTCGTCGCGGATGCTATTCCGGTCCATGCGCGTGCGAGCGGCGAACTTCTCGTCATCGACGAAGGGATGCGACGCTGGTACGAGAGTTGCTCGTGCTGCCTCAGCGATGCCTATCCGGACATCAAGGCGCAACTCGACGCGGAGCGAGCCGCAGCCGCTGCGGATCCCGTGGGCGCGGGAATCTGTGAAGTTGCCGAGGCCGAAGTCGAGCCGGTTCACGCCCACTGACGTGGACGAGCACGCGCACCCCGGCCACCCGGACGATCATGAAACTCGCGGCGACGACATGAGCGGCCCCGAGATGAGCGGTCACGACGTGCCCGGCGTGCACGAAGGCCATGACATGAGCCGTGCCGGCCACGACATGGGCTCGCAAGCCGCCCCCGGCCACGACATGAGCGCCCCCGGCCACGACATGGCCGGCCACGACATGAGCGGCGCCGGCCACGATCGGCACGAAGGCCACTCGGTAGCTATGTTCCGGGACAAGTTCTGGCTGACCCTGGCCATGACGGTTCCGGTGGTGCTGCTCAGCAACGACGTCTCGTCGTGGTTCGGGTATACCCTGCCGGATGTGCCCGGCATCGGGCTGATCCCGGCGATCATCGGCACCGTCGTCTTTGCCTATGGTGGCCTGGTCTTCCTGCGCGGGGCACGAACCGAGCTTCGCGATCGCCAGCCCGGGATGATGACCCTGATCTCGCTCGCGATCGTGGTGGCGTTCGTGACCAGCTGGGCCGGCACGCTCGGCGCCTTCGAAGTCGAGATCTGGTGGGAGCTGGCGACCCTCATCACGATCATGCTCCTCGGCCACTGGCTGGAGATGCGCTCGATTGCCCAGGCACGCGGCGCCCTGTCCGCCCTGGCCGAGCTGCTCCCGGACACGGCCGAGCGGGTGATCGGCGATTCGACCGAGACCGTGGCCCTCGCGGCCCTCGCCGTGGGTGACGTCGTCCTGATCCGCCCCGGCGGACGCGCGCCTGCCGATGGTGTGATCGTGGATGGAAGTGCCGACGTCGACGAATCGATGATCACGGGCGAATCGCGTGCGGTTCCCAAGGCGTCGGGCGATCGTGTGGTCGCGGGGACCGTCGCGGCTGGTGGTTCGTTGCGGGTTCGGGTTTCAGCCGTCGGGGACGGAACCGCCTTGTCCGGGATCATGCGGATGGTGGCCGCTGCCCAGGCATCGGCATCGCGGGCCCAGGCACT
>JANMPD010000302.1:0-2359 GCA_031369685.1 Chloroflexota bacterium
GTCGTGGCATCGGTCTGGAGTTTATAAATGCCAGCGTCGAGGGGCATGACCCAGGGCTCGGGGCCCGCGTCACGCTCGGCGACTAGCCCCAAACCAAGCGCTAACCGGGTCCAACATCCTGCCAAATGGGAGCCGGCGCGCAGATTGCACACGCGTTGGCCGCAGCTGGGAGCGTGGTCACGCAGGTCGAGCTGCCGATCGTCGTCGGAGATCTCTCACTCGGTGGGTTCGTACGTTCTTGGGATCAAACAAAGAAGGCGGCGTGGTTGAAGGCTAGGCTCGCGTTCCCGCGAAGCAGGCGGAGGCTTTCAGGTGAAACGGAACATACGACGACAGATCGCGGCCGGCGCGCGGAAGATCGAAAAGCGTCTCGCAATCGCAGAGGGTGGGCAGGAGCCTCGAAGGGACGGACCCGAGTTCAACACTGGCGCGATCCAGTACGAGATCGCGGAGCGCAGTCATGCGATCACGTGTGGCGGCATCGGCGCCATGCACCAGCTCGCGGAGAAAGTCGGGCTGGTCAAGGCTCTCGACACACGACTGCCGATTCTGCAGCGACGACGTCCGTACAGCGAGGCAGACCACATTCTCAATATCGTGTACAATACGATGTGTGGTGGGCTTGTGCTCGACGATATCGAGTTGCGGCGCAACGATGCCGTGTTCCTCGACGCGCTCGGTGCCCGCACCATCCCGGACCCGACGACCGCAGGTGATTTCTGTCGGCGGTTCACCGCCGAACACATTAATCTGCTGATGGACACGGTCAACGACGTCCGCGTCGGTGTTTGGCAACAGCAGCCACCGTCGTTCTTCGAGGAGACCGCTCGCATCGACGCGGACGGATCGCTTGTCGAGACGGCCGGTGAGTGCAAGGAGGGCATGGACATCTCGTACAACGGCGTGTGGGGCTACCATCCGCTGGTCGTCTCGTTGGCGAACACGGGCGAGCCACTGTTCATCGTCAATCGCTCGGGCAATCGTCCATCCCACGAGGGAGCAGCGGCGTACTTCGATCGCGCGATCACGCTGTGCCGTCGCGGAGGATGGAAGGACGTGCTGCTCCGCGGTGACACGGATTTCTCTCAAACGGCCTACCTCGACGGCTGGGACGACGACGGCGTGCGGTTCGTGTTCGGCTACGACGCTTCCAAGCCGATGATTGGGCGCGCCGAGGCCATTGAAGACACCGAGTACCGCGAGCTCGTGCGAGGGGCAGATGAGGCGATCAAAGATCAGGCTCAGCAGCGCACCAAACCGCCGTGGGTCAAGGAGCAGGTCATCCGCGAGCGCGGGTACCTCAACCAGTGTCTGGCCCGAGAGGATCTCGCCGAGTTCGAACACCGACCGAACAGGGCGAACCGGCCCTACCGTATCGTGGTACTGCGAAAGACGATCGTTGAGGAGCGAGGACAGCTCTGTCTCGGGCAGAACTACCGCTACTTCTTCTACGTGACCAACGACCGCGCAATGACGCTCGAGCAGGTCGTGCGGGAGGCCAACGGACGTTGCAATCAGGAGAACCTCCTTGCGCAGCTCAAGAGCGGCGTCCGTGCGCTTCACGCGCCGCTCAACACGCTCAACGCCAACTGGGCCTACATGGCGATCGTCGCGATCGCTTGGTCGCTCAAGGCGTGGTTCGCGTTGACGATCCCGATCACGCCACGATGGCGAGGCAAGCACGTCGCTGATCGCGAGCGCGTGTTGCGCATGGAGTTCCGCTCCTTTGTGCAGCGGTTCATTCTCGTGCCAACTCAGATCCTTCGAACCGGACGACAACTGATCTATCGCCTGTTGGCGTGGCGCCCTGAGTTCCCGATCTTTTTCCGGCTACTCGACGCGTTGTAAGACTGCGGCGGTCTCCCGACGCAATTCTGCTCGGCAGGTCAGCTCACTCAACAACGAACCGAGAACAGAGGAGTCGCATTGGCACATGGCGCGGGAAAGAATCGGGACAAACCCGAAGCCGCATACTTGCGGCTATGTTCCAACCACTGACTACTGCAATTCCCGGGCCTGGCTATCGCTTGATTTAGGTCTAGTGCCAAGTAGATGGCACCTCGATACTCCCCGAAGTCGTAAAGCTGGACGATGTTAGGGTGGTTGAGCTTCGCGATCGCGCGGGCTTCGTGTAGGAAGCGATCGGTCCGGATGGCTCCGGCCACGAGCTTGAGCGCGACCGAGCGACCGAGCGTGACGTCACGAGCCAGGTACACCCGCCCCATGCCGCCGGCGCCGAGGAGACGTCGGATCTGGTAGCGACCAATAGCGTCGCCGATCTCGAGCGGAGGTACCGTTGGCACCTCTTCCGAGAAGCTAGCCACGACCGACCGGGTCGGCTCGCCAGCGTCGCCCCTCG
>JANMPD010000024.1:0-1797 GCA_031369685.1 Chloroflexota bacterium
TCGAGAGCGTCGTCGCACGCGCACGGGCGGACGGCGTTCGCATCGTCCGCTTCCTGTACTGCGACCCTTCCGGCGTCATCCGCGGCAAGAACGTCCACGTGGACCGCCTGGCGAACCGGATGCGGGAAGGGGTCGGAATGACCCGCGCCCAGAACGCCGTCAACATGCTCGAAGACCTTGTCGACGTCGTGGGCATGGAACCGGTCGGCGAGATCCGGATCGTGCCGGATCCCGCCACCTACACGGTCCTGCCGTGGGTCTCAAGGACGGCCGGCCTGCTCAGCGACCAGCTCGATCACGATGGGACCGACTGGGGCAGCTGTCCGCGCAGTTTCCTCAAGCGGGCTATCGCCACGGCCGATGCGGCCGGGTTCCGTGTCATGGCCGCGTTTGAGAACGAGTTCTACCTCGCCGAGGAGGTGGACGGCACGGTCCGCCCCTACGGCGACGGCCCGGTCTACTCCTCCGCCGGCATGGACCGGGTGGCAGACGTGATGGACGACATCGTGTCAGCCGTCGAGCTGCAGGGGATGGAGGTCGAGCAGGCGATCAACGAGTACGGTCCCGGCCAGCAGGAGATCGCCGTTCGCTACGCAGATGCGCTGCGAGCCGCGGACAACCAGATCAAGTTCCGCGATGCGGTCCGCGGCGTGGCCGAGGTGCAGCACGGCCTGATTGCGTCCTTCGCCGCAAAGCCATTCGCGGGGGGCGTTGGCTCCGGGGCGCACGTTCATTTCAGCCTCTGGACCGCCGACGGCGCCACGAACCTGCTTTATGACGCCGCCGCCGGCACCCGCCTCCTGTCCGAAACGGGGCGCTGGTTCGTGGCGGGGGTGCTGGATCACCTCCCGGCGCTGGTCGCGCTGACCTGTCCGAGCTTCAACTCCTACGAGCGCCTCCGACCCGGGGCGTGGGCGGGATCGACGGTTTCCTGGGGCTATGACAATCGCGAGTGCTCGGTCCGCGTGGCATCACCATTCCACGGGCGGGTGATGGAATCCACCAACGTCGAGCTGAAGGCCTGCGATCCGAGTTGCAACCCGTACCTGGCCCTTGGCGGACTGATCCTTGCCGGGCTCGACGGCATTCGGCGGCGCGTCGAACCTCCGGAACCTGCCCTGCGCGATCCGGCGCGGCTGTCAGCCGAAGAGCAGCGGCGTTGCGGCATCGAGCCGCTGCCCACCTCGCTCCGCCAGGCTCTTGCCAACCTGCAGGCGGACCCGGTGCTCTTCCCGGCGCTTGGCGACCTGCTGGGACGCTGCATGGTCAGCGTGAGATCGGCAGAGATCGAGAAGCTGGAGGCCATGACGCCCGAGGATGCAAGGTTGGCGCATCTGCGAATCTTCTAGGCTGCACTCATCCGCTCGATACCAAGGAGAAGCCGATGCTTGAGCACATGCGGGTGGTCGACCTGACGCAACCGCTGCACCCCGGAACGGTCATGTGGCCAGGCGCCCCGGCCCCCACTGCCGAGACCTTCCTCACCGTGGCCCGGGACGGGTTCTACAACCGTCGGGTCTCGTTCATGGAGCATTCCGGAACGCACTTCGATGCTCCGTGCCACATGGTCGAAGGCACCATCAGCGTCGACCAGATCGACCCCGGCACGCTCATCCGGCCGGCCGTCGTGATCGACATCGGCGAGGCCTGCGCGGGCAAACCGGACAGCATCCTGACGCTCGACCAGGTCCACGAGTTCGAGTCGCGTCACGGACGGATCCCCGACGGGGCCGCGATCCTCCTGCGGACCGGCTGGGAGGACTTCTACGACGACGCCGCCCGGTTCGCCGGTGCCCC
>JANMPD010000065.1:0-4386 GCA_031369685.1 Chloroflexota bacterium
TCAAGGCCCCCGAGATGACCGATGCCACCTTCACCCTGAGCAACCTCGGCATGTTCGAGGTCAGCGGTTTCACCGCGATCGTCACGCCGCCCCAGGTTGCAATCCTGGCGACGGGTCGGGCGTACGAGCGACCGGTGGTCCGCGACGGCGAGATCGTGGTGCGGAAAATCATGCAGGCGACGATCTCGGCCGACCACCGGGCGGTCGATGGGGCAGGCGCGGCGCGGTTTCTCGGGACGCTCAAGGCGTCCATCGAGGCACCGGCGGCCTGGGCCCCCGGCGCGATCGCAGACTGAAGAGGAGCTCGGGTTGTCCTTCGTGGCCGGAGCCGCACGCGTCGACATCACCCCGCCCCTGCCGGTTGATCTGCTCGGGTACGTCCGTCGCGCGAAGGCAGCGCGTGGCGTCCGCGACGCGCTGCTTGCCACGGCCTGCGTCCTTCGTGGTGAGGGCGGCGCGACCGTCGCCTTGATCGCCGCGGACGTGGTCGGTCTCACTACCGAGATGAGTGACCGAATCCGCGCACGTGTCGCGACGGCGATTTCATGCCGGCCCGAGGAAGTGCTCCTCAACTCTTCGCACAGCCACGCGTCGCCGTGGCCGGGCGCAACGGTGAAACTCGGAGGCGAGTTCGACGCCTGGACCGAGATCGAGACGCGCTGGTGGGATGCGGTCCCCGACCTGTACGCGTCGGCCGCTGTCCAGGCGGCCGAAACGGCGATCGCCGCACGCGTGTCCGGGGGCGTCGGGCGGGTCGCCAACGTTGCCGTCAATCGCCGCGAGCGGACAGCCGACGGTCGGACGATCCTCGGCTGGAACCCTGAGGGCTTTATCGACGAGAGTGTGCCGACGTTGCGGATCGATGCGCTGGACGCACCCGCGCACGCTCCGAGCGCCATCGCCACGATCGTCAGCTTCGGTTGCCACCCGGCGGTGGTCGGACCCGAGGTCCCGCTGGTGGGCACCGACTTCGTGGGTCCGCTCCGGAACGCGCTCGACCGCCGGTTTCGCCCGGGCGGCGTGACGATCTTCCTGCAGGGCGCGGCCGGCAACGTTCTCCCGATGGAGGCATTCCAGGAATCCCCGGACGCTGCCGATCCAATCGGCGAGCGCCTGGCCCTCGAAGCAGCGCACGCGGTGGCCGACCGCGATCCACGGGAAATAGAGGTGGACCGCCTCGACTGGGGGTCGGTGACCCCGATCTCGCTCTACCGACGGCGCCTGGCGGCCGGGCAGCCGGAACCAACCCTGCGCAGTGTGCGGAGAATCGTGAGCCTGCCGCTTCTCGCGGCGCCGCCAGTGGCGGACCTTGAGCACGAACTTGCCGAGCGGCGGGCCGACCTGGGTCGCCGGGCCGACGCGGGTGAGGGTCGCGAGACCATGAACCCGGTCCGCTATCACATCTCGTGGCTCGAACTGACCCTCGGCGCCGCACGAAGCGGACCACTCCCAGCTGCGATCGAAGGCGAGGTCTGGGCTTCGCGGCTGGGCGACACGGCGATCGTCGGGGCGCCCGGCGAGATCTTCGGCGAAATTGGGGCGGCAGTGCGAAATGCATCACCCTCGCCGGTGACGCTCTTCGCCGGCTATTGCAACGGGAGCCTCGGCTATGTGGCGACCCCCGAGGAATACCCGTACGGCGGGTATGAGCCGGCCATCTCCCATCGCGGCTATGGCCATCCGGCGCCGTTCTCGCCCGACGTCGCGGGGATCCTGCGCGAGACGGCCCTGGAGCTCCTGCGTGAGCTCTTTCCGGAGGGTCCCGTTGCGGACCGCATTCCGGGACTTCGACCACCTTCCCGCTGAGGAGTCCAATGCCCTCCCCCGCCGAGACCCTCGCCGCCGCCGTCACGACCTTCGATGCGCGGCGCGACACGCTCCTGCCGCTCCAGACGGAACGACGCGCCCAGTTGCCGCTCAGGTACTGGCGCCAGGCCGCTCACTTCACGACGCCGGCCGCCGACGCGACGATGGCTCGCAAGGCCGTTGAGGGCGGGACGGCGCCAATGGCCAGGATCCTCGAGCGCTTTGGGGTCAGCCCAGCGGATCTCGCCGATCGGCTCGGCGTCCCTGCCGGCCAGGTGGAGACGCTGCTCGCCCGCCCGGCCCGGGCACCGCTGGTGATGCTCGACGGCGAGGATGCCCAGGCACTCCGGGACGACGTGACCGAGGCGGGCCTGCGCGAAGCCGCCGCAACCATTGCCGAAGCCGACTGGTCCGGCGACGGCCCGCCGACGCTGCGCACCTTCCGACCCCCCGGATTCGGGCTCGGTGGCACGGCCCGCGATCTCGCCGCGGTCATTGGGGCGCTGGCGGAGCGTGGCGCGGCCGACCGGCTGGATGCGGTCATCTACCCCAAGGTTGAGCATCCGGAGGAGATTGAGGCACTCTACGCATTCCTCGATGCGGCCGAGGTCGCCGTTGGGCTCCCGCCCCGCTCGATCCAGGTCGGGTTCCTCGTCGAGAGCGGCTGGGGCGCGGCCCGCCTCCCCGAGATCACGCTGGCGGCAATTCCGCGCCTGTGTTCAATCATCTATGGCCTCGCCGACTACTCGGCCGATCTGGGTCTGCCGGCCATCGCCGACGACCATGACCTCGCGACCTGGGTCCGGGCCGAGATCGTCAATGTCGCAGGGGCTGCCGGCGTACCGGCAATAGACGGGATGACCCTCGCCTACCCGGTCGCCGATCCGGCCCTGGACGGCGCCGCCAATCGGGCGCGGTTTCTCGACCGGATGGCACAGGTGCATGCCGACGCGGCGCGGGCGCGCGATCTCGGGATGCTCGGCAAGTGGGTCGGGCACCCAGCCCAGTTGTTTGCCGTGCTCCTGGCCTTCGAGGTCGGGCTGGAACCCCCGGCCCTTGAGGCCGAGGCCGCCAAACTGGAGGCCTACCGGGCCTCGGTCGAGCGGGATGCGAAGGGTGCGACGATGATCGGTGGCGTGATGAGCGATCGGGCAACGGACCGACACGCCCGAGCCCTCCTTCGACGCGCCGTGGCCCTCGGACGTTTCGAGCCGGCGCGTGCGGAGACACTGGGCGTCATCGAGGCGACGGAACGCGACGAGGCGAATGCGATCTGGCAGGTCAGCGGAGGTCGAGCATGAACGAAGAGACGGCCGGCGAGGCGACCACTGCGCGGCGGATCGTCCCGGGCTGGGAGGGCCGGTTCTTTGACGACTTCCATGTCGGCGACATCTACCGTCACCAGCATGGTCGGACGATCACCGAGACGGACAACACATGGTTCACGCTTCTGACCAACAACACGCACGACATCCATTTCAATGCGGATTACGCGTCGCGCACGGAGTTCGGGCGGCCACTTGTCGTCTCGACCCTGACACTGGCCATCGTGACCGGCCTGTCCGTCCCGGATGTGAGTCAGAACGCCGTCGCAAATCTGGGCTGGGATGCCGTAAAGCTCACCGCCCCGGTCTTCGCCGGGGATACGCTCTACGCCGAATCCGAGGTCCTCGAGGCCCGGCCATCAAAGAGCCGACCGGGCCAGGGTCTCGTGCGCGTGCGCACGCGCGGGTTCAACCAGCGTGACGAGACCGTGATCACCTACGAGCGCACCGTGCTCGTGTACACGCGGGCGGCTCGCCCCGGCGTCTGACCAGCTCTCCGTGACCAGACGCGAGGGGCCGGATACCGGTGCCGGGTGCCTACTCGACTATTCGTTGACGGAAAGCGGTCCGTCCGGGACCTCGATGAGAACGCGTCCGTCCTCGATCACGACGTGGTAGGTCGCGAGCGGCAGCTCGGCGGGCGGGTCCAGCGCCTCGCCATCGGCCAGGTCGAACCGGGACAGGTGGAGGGCGCACGTCAGGGTGCCGAGCGGCTTCCCATCCCGTCCAGGGGATCCGCCGCCGGTCAGGAAGCCCTTGTCCAGCTCGAAGTACTCGTGCGTGCAGATCCCCTGGAAGGCGCGGACGGTGCCGCCGCTGTTGACGACGATGACCTGGTCGGTGCCGTCCGCAAAGGCCATCTGCATCGTCCCGTCCGGGATATCGGCAAGCGCGAGGAGATCGATGCGCCGCAGCGGGGTATCGCTCGTCAAGCCGCCGCGCCCGATGCGCCTGTCGTTTCGGCTCCGCTGCCGGCGACCCACTTCGCATCGAGCAGTTCGCGGAGGCGGTCCTGGGTCGCCTCGAGCGGCACGCGCGCGACAACCGGTTCCAGGAACCCGAGGACGATGAACTTGCGCGCGTCGTCCGGGGAGATGCCGCGCGACTCCAGGTAGAAGAGCTGGCCCTGGTCGATGGGCCCTACCGACGACGCATGCATCGCTCGACGGCAGTCCGGCTGATCGATCTCGAGCGACGGGATGGCGACGGCGCGAGTTGCCTTCGACAGGTTCATCCCGAACTCGCCGAGGTACGA
>JANMPD010000067.1:0-9421 GCA_031369685.1 Chloroflexota bacterium
CGTCGGCGACAGCGCCAAGGAAGGTGGCATCGAAGGATCCCGGCACGGCCATCGCGGTCACGGCCGCCGCCATCCCGACGAGAGCATCGTCACCCGACGGCGTCAGCCCCGGCCCAAGACCCACGAGTGACTCGGCCGCCACGCCCGCCGCCATCGAGTCCGAAGCGCACACCGCCGCGGCGAGGCGTTCGAGACGTGGTCCTGCGAGTCGAGCGACAGGTCCGAGCGGGGTCGACCGATCGGGATCGATGAGGTCGCCGATGCCATCGCCCGCGCCGGGACGGGATCGAACGGCCGCGGCCGCGAGACGCCGCATATCCGCCGCGCGGTCGCGCCATCTGGCCTGAGCAACCCGGTGGCTGATGACGGGCAGCCGCGGGGACCACGGCGTGGCAGCGGACAGGTCGATCTCGAAGTTGGAGCCCGGAATGCGGATCCGATGCCGCTCCAGGATCACCAGTTGGCCGGACCGCAACCCAAGCGACCGATAATCGAGTTCTCGGCTGATGGACAAACCGTGGGGCAGGGGACCGACCGATGGGCCACCGATCGTGATCAGGCCGTGCCGTGTCTCGAGGTTCAGGACCGACTCGAAGATGCTGTGCACGGCACAGGGCTCGGCACGTTGGAGATGCGGCGTGATGGCGTCGCTGACAAGCGTGGCGTCGAGCAGGCCGGGCCAGGTGCAGGTCAGATGCATCGCGCGAAGCGTAGGCAGTGGCTCCCGTACCGTCACTAGCCGATCTCCACATTGACGCTGGTATCCGCTGTGGAGTATTCATAGTGGGTGCCGGTCCAGACATCACTCCCCGAGGCGCAGGTTCGAGACGCGATTCGGCTCGCCGATGTCGTTCGCCTGCCGATCCTCCGACACGCCCAGGTCGTCGGCGGGGCGCTTGGGCTCGACCATCTGGTCCGTTCCGTGAACGTCATGGAAGTTCCGGACATCATCGAATGGGTGAAACCGGACGAACTCCTGCTGACGACCGCCTACCCCCTGCGCGACGATCCGGAAGCCCTCGCGGCACTCATCCCGCAACTGGCTGAGAAGGGCCTGGCGGGCATTGCGCTCAAGCCGACGCGCTATCTCGCGACAACCCCGCTCGCCATGATCGAGGCTGCGGATCGGCTGCATTTCCCGCTGATCGAGCTTCCCGCGGATGCGTCCTTCAACGAAGTCATCAACGCCGTCCTGTCGGAGATCCTGGCCGCCCAGACCGTGCAACTGCAGCGATCGGCGGCCATTCATGATCGATTCACCTCGATCGTGCTGTCCGGCGGCGGCTTGCGGCAGATCGCCGAAGCCCTGGCAGAGCTGATCTCTCGACCGGTCGGGATCGTCGACGCCGCCGGTGCCCTGCAATGGCGAACATCGACGGATGTGGAACTTGACGCCGACGTGATGGTCCAGCCGATCCAGGTCGGCCCTGACCGCTATGGCGCCATCCTCGTCAAGGGCGGAGCGTCAGGACTGGGCCCCGAACAGCTCGAGGCCGTTGAGCACGCGGCAACCGTGGCGGCTCTTCGCCAGGTCCAGGGACGCGCGGTCGCCGAGGCAGACCGACGATTTCAGGCCGTGTGCCTGGAGGAGCTCGTGACCGGCCACGTGACCGATCGGAGCGTGCTCATGGAACGTGCCGCAGCGTTCGCCTGGGACCTCGGCACGCCGCGCGCTGTCCTGCTCGCCGAGGTCGAGGCGGTCGGCGGGCGGCCGTTCGCCACGTTGGCCGGGACTCGCGAGGAGGCCGAACTTCGACATGGGCTGGCCGAGGCAGCCCGAGCGAGCCTCGGCCCGAATGCCATCGCCTGGGAGCGCAGCCGCGAGATCGGAGCGCTCGTTGCCACCCCCGACGCGGGGGGATCCGGACTGCGCGAGGCGGGAGCGGCCTTCCTTGCCGAGGCGGCCCGACGAATGCCGATGGGCGTGGTCAGCATCGGAATCGGCCGACCCGCCGCGGACCCGCTCCGCCTTCACGTCTCGTTCGGGGAGGCACGCCGAGCGCTGGCGATCGGTCGGTGGAGCCAGGGCCACGGACATCTGGTGATGTTTTCCGACCTGGGCGTGGACCGTCTGCTCGCCGACGTGCCCGAATCGGAAATCGAGGCTTACTGCGCGTCCGTACTCGGACCCCTCGAATCCTACGATCTGGCCACCGGGACGGCGCTCGTGCGCACGCTGGATACGTTCCTCGCGACACGCAACGGCGCGCTCGCCGCACGGCAGTTGTTCGTGCACTACAACACGCTGAAGAACCGCCTTGCCAAGATCGAGGAGGTCATCGGGCCGTTTGTCGATGATCCCGATCGATGCCTCAGCCTGTCGCTCGCGCTCCGCCTCCGACGGCTGCCCGCGCCCTGATCCGGCGCGGGTGGAGTGCCGGCCGAGATGCCACTCCGGGCCCGGCCCCGTTCCGGCTCAGGTGCCGTGGAAGGGCTGGCGGGCCCGGTTGAGCTGGCGCCCCGTTACGCGCTCTCGTACGCGATTTCGCCGTGGAGGCCCTGGTCCAGCCCACCCTCCTCGGTCTCGGCCGTGACACGAACGGGCGTGGCCTTGTCGATCACCCAGAGCATGCCGTAGGTGAAGACGAACGACCAGGCGGTTGCCAGGAGGACCGCTCCAACCTCAACCAGGAAGAACGAGGCATTGCCGGCGAGGAGTCCATCGGCGCCGGCGGGGTTCCAGGCCTTGGAGGCGAAGATCCCGAGGAGAACGATCCCCAGCGAACCGCCGACTCCGTGGACCCCCCACACGTCGAGGGCATCGTCGAGCTTGAAGCGATTCTTGAGTGCCACGGCGCCGTAGCACACCAGCCCGGCGGCGCAGCCGATGATGATCGCCGTCACCGGCGACACATAGCCCGCCGCGGGGGTGATCGTCGCCAGCCCGGCCACGGCGCCGGTCAGGAGGCCGAGGAATTTTGGTCGCTTCGCGTAATACGCATCGAGGCCGAGCCAGACGATGGCGGCGAACGACGCCGCGATGTCCGTGTTCAGGAACGCGATCGCGGTCACCGAATCCACCCGGAATTCGCTGCCCGCATTGAACCCGTACCAGCCGAACCAGAGGAGACCGGTGCCGAGCGCCACGAGCGGAATGCTGTGCGGTCCCGCATCCGCGGTCCGTCGACGTCCGACGAAGACGACCGATGCCAGCGCCGCCGTGCCGGCAATCGCATGAACCGCAATACCACCGGCGAAATCGAGGACACCCATCTCCGCGAGGAGCCCACCGCCCCAGATCATGTGCACGAATGGGAAGTAGACGAGCACCAGCCAGCCGGTCAGGAAGAGCATGTAGGCACGGAAGGTCACCCGATTGGTGAAGGCGCCCGTGATGAGGGCCGGGGTGATGATCGCGAACATCATCTGGTAGGCCACGAACACGACCATCGGGATCGTCTCGTTCGGCGATGGCGTCGACAGGGTGATCCCCTGGAGGAACGCCATGTCAAGGTTGCCGATGATGGCGCCCTTGCCGCCCGAGAAGCACAGCGAGAATCCAAAGGCGACCCACAGGACGGTGGTCCAGCCCATGGACACGAAGCTCTGCATCATGATGGCGAGGACATTCTTCCGGCCGACGAGGCCGCCGTAGAAGAACGCGAGGCCGGGCGTCATGAGCATGACCAGGCTGCTGGCGAGCAGCATGAAGCCGGTATTGCCGGTGTCCAGACCCGTCATCGTTCCCTCTCTCCCGAAACGTGAAGTCGACCGGGCCATCGTACGTACGGTCCGACGGGCCGTCTGTGTCCTGATCTCATCGTTCCGGCCACCGTGGCTGTCGGATTCGGCTAGTCCGGGAAAGGTCGCCGGCGGACTACACTCGCGGCGTTGAGGCACCCCAGGAAGGCAGTAGTCCGAAGAAGGCGGCCCGGTGCAGCTGACCCCCCGCGAATCCGAGAAGCTCCTGATCTTCGTGGCGGCCGATGTCGCGCGTCGCCGACTGGCGCGAGGCCTCCGACTGAACCTCCCGGAGGCGACGGCGCTGATCGCCGAAGCGATGATGGAGGGAGCACGGGACGGCCGGAGCGTGCCCGAGGTGATGGAGCTGGGCCGCCGCGTCCTTCGTCGTGAAGACGTGATGGACGAGGTCCCCGAGCTGTTGACGGTCGTTCACATCGAGGCGACATTCGTGGACGGCACGAAGCTCGTCTCGTGCCACGACCCCATTCCGTGACCGAGCCCATTCCGTGAGCGGGACCATCCCGTGCCACGACCCCATTCCGTGAACGAGCCCATCCCGTGAGCGACCCTGGTCCCATCGGCGGGTATGTCCACCCGCCCGGTGACATCGAACTCAACGCCGGGCGGCGAGTGATCGAACTGGCCGTGACCAGCCTCGGCGACCGGCCGATCCAGGTTGGTTCCCACGCGCACTTCGCGGAAGTCAATCGGGCCCTTCGGTTCGATCGCCTCGGCGCCTACGGGTGCCGCCTGGACATCCCGGCCGGAACGGCGGTCCGATTCGAACCGGGTGCGACACGAACGGTCAACCTCATCCCGTTCGCCGGAGCTCGGATCGTGTGGGGCGGGCAGGGCTTCGTGAATGGGCCCCTCGACGCGCCGGGGGCGCTCGACGCGTTCCTGGCACGGCTTGCGGAGCACGGCTTCGACCGCGGGGCCGACGCGAAACCTCGGCCCGGCACGGAACCTGCGGCCGGCACGGAACCCGGGGCCGGGGGCCCGGCGTGAGGATCTCCAGATCACGCTACGCGGCGCTCTACGGCCCGACAACCGGCGACCGGTTCCGGCTCGCCGATACCGAGCTGGTCGTCGAGATCGAACGCGATTTCACGATCCCCGGCGAGGAGGCCGTCTTTGGTGGCGGCAAGTCGATCCGGGACGGCATGGCCCAGTCGTCGACGGCCACCCGGGCGTCAGGTGCCCTTGACCTCGTCATCACCAACGCGATCGTCATGGACGCCCTGATCGGGATCGTCAAGGCCGACATCGGCGTCCGGGACGGGCGGATCGTCGGCGTGGGCAAGGCCGGCAACCCGGACATCATGGACGGCGTCGATCCGCGCCTGGTCATCGGGCCGGGCACGGAGGTGCTGTCGGGCGAGGGCCTCATCGCCACCGCCGGCGGCGTCGACAGCCACGTCCACATGATCTCGCCACAGCAGGTCTGGGCAGCGCTCAGCAACGGGACCACCACGCTGCTCGGGGGCGGGACCGGGCCCGTCGACGGCACGAACGCCACGACCACGACGCCCGGAGCCTGGAACATCGCGCGGATGCTCCAGGCCGCGGAGGGCCTGCCCGTCAACTGGGGCGTGTACGGCAAGGGCAATGCCAGCGGGCTCGAGCCGCTTCGCGAGCAGATCCACGCGGGCGCCTGCGGGCTCAAGGATCACGAGGACTGGGGGACGACGCCGGCCGTCATCGATGCCAGCCTCCGGGTGGCCGACGAGGAGGACATCCAGGTCTCGATCCACACGGACACGCTCAATGAGTCGGGTTACGTGGAGGACACGATCGCCGCGATCGATGGTCGGACCATTCACACCTTCCACACCGAGGGGGCCGGCGGCGGCCACGCGCCCGACATCATCCGTATCGCCGCGCTGCCGAATGTCCTCCCCTCATCGACGAACCCGACGCGCCCGTATACGGTCAACACGCTCGCCGAGCACCTCGACATGCTAATGGTCTGCCATCACCTCAACCCTTCCGTCCCCGAGGACGTGGCGTTCGCCGAGAGTCGCATTCGGGCCGAGACCATGGCCGCCGAGGATGTCCTCCACGACCGGGGCGTGCTGTCCATGTACTCGTCTGATTCGCAGGCCATGGGCCGGATCGGCGAAACCTTCATCCGGCTCATCCAGACCGCCCACAAGATGCGTCATTTCGCGGGGCCGCTGGCCGGCGACGAGGGCAATGACAACGGCCGGGTGCTTCGATACCTCGCCAAGCTCACGGTCAACCCGGCCCGCACACACGGGATCTCGCACCTCGTCGGCTCGATCGCCGAAGGCCGCCTGGCCGACATCGTGCTGTGGCCGATCTCGTCGTTTGCCGTCAAGCCCAAGCTGATCCTCAAGGGCGGGCTGGTCGCATGGGGCCTGATGGGGGACCCGAGCGCGTCCATTCCCAGCCCGGAACCGGTGCTCTACCGGCCGATGTTCGGCGCGTTCGGCGACGCGATCGGGGCGACGTGCATCACGTTCACGTCCCGCGCCGCGGCAGAATCCGGGATCAAGGAGCGGCTGGGCCTGCGCCGGATGGTCGAGCCGGTGCGGGGTTGCCGCGCGGTCGGCAAGAAGGACATGGTCCGCAACGACGCGACGCCGGACATCACGGTGGATCCGGAGACGTACGAAGTCCGCCTGGACGGCGAGCTGGCCACGGTTCCGCCCGCGGAGACGCTGCCGATGTCGCAGCTGTACTTCCTTGTCTGAGGGTTCGATGGCCGCGCTCGTGGCTCAGCCGAGTGGCGATCTGGCGCTGCTGCGGCTGCTCCAGCTGGGGGATTCGGGCTTCCCGTCGGGCGCGTACACGCTGTCGCACGGGCTCGAGACGCTGGTCGCGGATGGCCTGCTCCGAGGCGGCGATGCGCTTCCGGGCCTGATCAAGGTCCATCTCCTCGCGAGGTTTGCGCGCTCGGATCTGGTTTCGCTCCTCGCCGCGCACGATGCTGCGCACGATGCTGCGCATCTGGCTGATGCGGCGCACTTCGCCGGGAGCGACGCTGCGCACGGTGCCGCTCGCGATGCCGCGCACGATGCCGCGCGGGATGCCCGGCATCTGGCTGATGCGGATCGGCGCATCACTTCGATGGACCGCCGGCTCACGGCGAGCAAGCTCGCCGCCGACGAGCGGCTCGGCTCGGAGCGGGTGGGGAGGCGGCTCGCGGTGGAGGTGTCGAGGCTCATCCCTGCGGACCGCATTGTTGCGTTCTTGGCGGCCGTTGAAGCCGGCGACGCGCCGGGCAACGCGGCCGTGGCCTTCGGGCTCGCCGGAGAGGCGCTCGGGATCGATCGTCGGCGAACAGCCCTGGCGGCGGCATCGGCCCAGGTCATGGGTCTGGTCGCTGCCGCGGTCCGGCTCGGTCTCATCGGGCATGGAGCCGGTCAGCAATGCATCGCGGGTGCGGCGCGGGTCATCGTCGCCGCGGTCGATCTCGCGTCGTCACGCGACTGGCGCGACCTCCGACCATCCGCGCCGCAATTCGACATCGCCCTCGCCCGGCATGAGCGCGCTCCCGCGCGGTCGTTCGTGTCGTGAGAATCAGGCCATGAACGCGGTGCCGGCACCGCGTGCCTTCCGAGTCGGTATCGGCGGGCCGGTTGGTTCGGGCAAGACCCTGCTCATCGAACGACTCGTGCCTCGTCTGCTCGACGCGGGCCGACGCGTTGCCGTCGTCACCAACGACATCCTCACCCGCGAGGATGAACAGCACGTTCGGGCCGCGCTCGGCGGCCTCCTCGAATCAACACGGATCGTCGGCGTCGAGACGGGGACCTGCCCCCACACGGCCGTCCGTGAGGATCCATCGATGAATCTCGCGGTGCTCGCCGAGCTCGAGGCGCGGCATCCGGACACCGATCTCGTCTTCCTCGAGAGTGGCGGCGACAACCTGACTCTGACATTCAGTCCGGAGCTCGTGGACCACACGATCTACGTGATCGATGTTGCCGGCGGCGACAAGGTCCCCCGAAAGCGGGGCCAGGGACTGATCCAGTCCGACCTGCTGGTCGTCAACAAGGTCGATCTGGCGCCGTACGTCGGCGCGGATCTCGAGGTGATGCGTCGCGATGCGGACCTCGTGCGGCGTGGTCGCGCCACGGTATTCACGAACTGTCGCGCCGAAGAAGGGATCGAACCGGTCATCGCCCATCTGGAAGCGGCGCGACGGGCATGGGTGGCCGGCGTAACCGCGCGACGAGGCACCGACCATCTCGCGAACGTCAGCGAAGACGGTCACGTTCAACCCCACGTTCATACGCCGCCGCCGCACGTGCATCGCCCGTGACCCAGGCCCTGAGGCGGCCGGCGAGCGAGCGCTCGGTCGACGATGAGCACCGCGGCCGCGATGCAGTCGTGAGAGGTCGATCACCAGCGGGAGGTTCAGCACCAGCGGGAGGTCGATCACCAGCGGGCGAGCGCGGTGGCGTCCGACTTGCCGTGGGGGTTCGAGCCGGTCGCACGCGGATCACCGACCTCGAATGTCGACCGCCCCTCCAGATCCTCCGCCTGCATTACCTGGACCCCGCGGCCCCGGACCTGGCCACGGCGATTCTCGCCAGTCCGTCCGGTGGGATCCTCGACGGTGATGACATCCGACTCGAGGTGTCCGTGGGTCGCGGCGCCCGACTCCATGTCGGCACCCAATCGGCGACGCGCATCTACCGGACGCCCGGCACCGGCGCCCGGTTCAACGTCGACATCAAAGTCGAGGCCGGCGCCTATCTCGAGGTCATGCCCGACCCCTACATTCCCTATCGAGCGTCGCGCTTCGAGACGACCATGCGTTGTGAGGTAGCCGAACGCGGGACGCTCGCGGTTCGGGAAGTCGTGGGACCCGGACGCGCGGCGCGCGGCGAAATCCTCGCCTTCGAGTCATTCGAAAGCCGCCTCGAACTCGTGCGCCCGGGCGGCGAGGTGTTTGCCACCGACACCGTTCGACTTGATCCGCTCGATGGGCTCGATAGCATCGGTCTCATTGGAAGGTTCCGATGCGTCGGAAGCCTCTTCGTGGTCCATCCCGGGTTCTCCCCCGATGTTCTGCTGGCCGGCGCGGCGACCGGCGCGGCGACCGGCGCGGCCACCGGCGCGGCAATCGGGATGGCGGCCACCTCGGCGGCCCCGGTCGCGCCTGCCGTCGGGCGTGCCGACCCGAGCCCGGACCCCGCGATGGGCGACTCGGACGAGACTGCGACCTGGGGAGCAAGCACGTTGCCGGCCGCGGCCGGCGCGTGGATCCGCGTCCTGGCTCGCGACCCGGGATTGGCCGAGGCGATCCTGGATGGGGCATGGGCAGCCGCGCGTGCCGTGCTCGTGGGTGCGGCGCCCCCTCCGAGCCATCGATTCTGAGGGCTGCGCTTGGATTGGCATCGCCCGCGGCTTACGAGTCGAGGAGGGGCTCCAGGACGACGATCGGGATGATGCGATGGGTCATCTCGGCGTAGGGACCGATGCCCGGGTGTAGGGCAACGTGTCGGAGCCACAGGCGCTCCCGCTCTTCGCCTTCCGCAGTGGAGGCTCGAACGGCGATCCGCTTGAGATCAACCTCGACCGTGACGATCGGGTTCACGACGAGGTTGTGATACCAGGCCGGGTGACGCGGCGAGCCGCCGCGGGATGCCGTGACGACATAGCGTCCGTCGTCCATGGAGTAGGCGAGGGGACTGACCCTCGGTTCCCCGGAACGCGCGCCCGTCGTGGTGAGCACGAGTGCCTGTCGTCCGACGTAGATGCC
>JANMPD010000097.1:0-1644 GCA_031369685.1 Chloroflexota bacterium
GGGAGCAGCCCCAGGTTCAGCGACCACAGGATCGTCGGGATCGTCAGCGATGACAGCCCCATGGCAAGCATTCGCGAGGCGGCCTTGCGCTGGAGGACGAGCGTGGTCGTGAAGATCGTGTAGGCCAGCAGGACCATGACCACGACACCGATCGGGCTGACCGGGGCGGCGATTGCGAGGTCCACGACATAGCGCAGGGACAGACCGATGCCCGCCAGGATGACGAACGCATAGACCAGGAAGAGGCGAATCGCCCAAGGCATCCCGCGGAACGAGATCTGCATGCACTGATGATGCCGGAACCCCGGGCCGAACGGTGTCTGCTGCGATCGGCCTGCGCGAGCACGGCGCGGACCTATACTCCGTCCCTCGTGTCGGACCTTCCGTTCCAGCTCCCGCCGGAAGCCGCCCGTGAACTGGCGTCCGTCCTCGACGTCGAAGGGAAGATTCTTCGAGGGATCGAGGCTCTCGGGCCGGTCGCGGGCCGGGACGTGCTGCTCGTCGAAGGCGCGGGGTCAATGGTTGCCGTTGGCCTTGCAGCCCTGGGCGCCCGGGTGCATCACGAGGTGCTGACGGCGCCGTTTCGACCTTCCGCCGCCGAGGAATCGGTCGACGTCGTCGTTGGCCTGTGGTCGCTGTTCCGGGGCGTGACGGCGGCCGATCTCGCCGCGGTCGATCGGATCCTGCGGCCGGGTGGCAGGCTGCTGGTCGTTCATGACTACGGGCGCGACGACATCTCGCGCCTGCAGCCCGATCGCGAGGAATTCGGTGCATGGGGCCGCCGCAACGGCCCGTTCCTGGGCGCGGGATTCCGGGTTCGTGTGCTCCACTGTTTCTGGACATTCGCGTCGCAGGAAGCGACGACGACCTTCCTCGAGTCCGCATTTGGAGACGCCGGCGCCGTGGTTGCCGCGACCCTCAAGCGTCCCAGGCTCTCCTACAACGTGGCGATCTACCACCGGACCCGGGGCGGCGAGTCAACGCCCGCGGGTTGACGGCCCAGCACTGGTTCCCCGGCACACATTTCGTGATCCCTACGGCCGGTCGGCGACTGTCCAGGCATCCGCTGGTACATTGCGTCCGATGATTTCGCAGCCGCAGCGACCCGCCGACAGTTCCCGATCCGGCGCCCACCGCGATACCCCGACGAGAGGCTCCCACCTCGGTCGTTTCGCGATCACGCCGTTCCGGGTCATCGTGGCGGTGGCCTATGTCGGGTCGATTGCCTATGTCGTATGGGCGATCCTGAAAGTTCGCGATTCGGCGCAGATCGGCATGGTCATGACGGGCCTCGGAGTCCTTGGCTTTGCCCTCACCGCGACGTCGGCCGGTGGCGCCGTTCGCATGTGGCAGGCATGGAAACTGGGCCTCCAGACCCCGACGGTCCTGTGGGCGATGTTCGGTGGCATCGCCGGCATGCTGGCGATTGGCTGTTTCGCCGGCGTACTCGTCTTCTCGCTGTTGATGGGCGCCTGACCGGGCGCCCCCGACCCGACCCGACGTGCTGGCAGGGTCCCGGCGAAAAGCCTCTGCTAAACTCGCCCGGCTCCCGGCCCCCATCGTCTAGAGGCCTAGGACGCCACCCTTTCAAGGTGGAGATCAGGGGTTCGAATCCCCTTGGGGGTACCACGTACGACGACCGGG
>JANMPD010000118.1:0-2966 GCA_031369685.1 Chloroflexota bacterium
CAACGCGGCCCGCCACGAACACGATCTTCGGCTTCCGCGTCTTGAGATACGCGATGTAGGGCTCCGCTGTCGGGAAATCCGCGTTGATCGGATCGAGGCTCAGGATCTCGCCATGGAAGGAGCGGCGGAAGGAATCGGCCAATCCGCGGCCGTAAGTATTGTTTTCGTAGAGAACCGCCACCGTCGCCGGAGCGCGCTGGCCGAATTTCGAAGCGAAGTTGGCGAGGGCGATCCCGTTGAGTGAATCGCTCGATATGATGCGGAATACCCAGCTCGAGATGCCGGTGAGGTCGGGCGAAGTGGCGCTGGTCGCGATCGCCGCCAGCTCCCCATCGTAAATCGGGGCCGCCGACAGCATTCCGGACGAGTTGACGTGGCCGATGACGGCCGAGATGGAGTGGGTGGCCACGAAGTTCTGCGCGATCTTTGCGGCCGTTGGCCCGTCGCCTTCGTCATCGCGAGCGATCACTCTGAACTCGTGACCGTTGATGCCACCGGCTTTGTTGATCTCTTCGGCGGCCAGCTGCACACCCTGCAGGTTCTGAAGCCCGTAACCCTGCTTCCAGGGCCCCGCTGCTCCAACTACGTATGGCGTCTTGCTCCCGGCGCATGCCGAAAGCGCGAGCAGTGCGATTGACCCAACGACTTTAGACGACAACTTCCCCCTCCCCTCGATATTCGGGGACCTATTTGTCCCCCGAATTGACGAGGCCCACGCTCGGGCGGTCACTCAATTCTTTGACAGTTTAAGCACCGAAGCAAAACCCTACGTCGAATGGAGCGTCCTTTAAGCAGGGTAGGCCGAGCCTTGCTCGGACTGTCGTCCATCCCGCTCTCCAATCGCCGGATTCAATGCAACTTCGGTCAATCGTCCTAACCGCGGCCATTCTAGCCGCCGGCACTCGCGCCGGCGCACAGGACGTGCGCATCGAAGTCGTCGAAGCATCGACGGGCAAGCCAATCATCGGCGCCAACGTCGCCCTCCTCGATTCGGCGGCGAGTATCTCGCTTGGCGGCAGTTTCAGTGATCAGCGCGGACGCACTGACCTTCGCGCTCCCGCGCTCGGGCTCTATCGCGTGCGCGCCGACAAGCCCGGGTACGACACCTGGATGTCGGTGCAGCTCCACCTCGGCGACCGGCCCGTCTATGTCCGCGTGGGAATGGCTCCGACGAGGATTCCGGCGCCGATCATGCCGCGGAGCGAGGTGGCCTGCTTGCAGCTCACCGGCCCCGGAACTCCGGCGGGCGATCTGTGGGTGGAGCTGAAAAAGGCGTTGACCGCCAGTGCGATGACCGAAGCACAGGGCCTGGTGCCTCTCGACGTCGACCTCTACGAGCGCGTGCTCGATCGAAACCTCGCCATTGTTTCCGAGCGCTCCGAGCAGCGAATCCGAATCCCTCGTCGCCCGGCGACTGGCATCTCGTGGGATCAGGTCGACTCCGCGAGACGCGGCCAGACCTCCAACAGCGACGTTTATCGCGCACCCGATGCCGCGACCATGCTGTCGGACCAGTTCGTGAGATCTCACTGCTATGCGGCAATTCGCGGTTATGGTGCGGAGACCGGGTTGACGGGACTCGAGTTCAAGCCCGCCCGGGTTGCGACGCAGCCGGAGCTCACAGGAGTTCTCTGGCTGGATCCAAAAGCGAACTCACTCCGCTCGCTCAGCTTTGACTTCGTGAACCTTCCGATTCCTTTGCGCATCGCGAGAACGTCAGGACGCGTCGAGTTCCAGCAGCTGCCGGGCGGACAATGGATCGTTCCGCGCTGGTACATAAGGATGCCGCGCGTCACACGCATCACCTCGGCACCGGGCGACAGTCTCGTCGGGTATCAGGAAGTCGGAGGGGCGGCGCGTCCAGCGGGAACGGCGCCCGCTTCAACGGGAGCTGCCTCGGCGCCCGCGAGTGCCCCGGCCGTCGATTCGCCATCTGAAGCAAATCAGTCGCACCTGACGGGCATCGTCTACGACAGTACGACCGGACGAGCGTTGCGAGGGGTCCAGGTCTCGACCGGTGGCGGCCGGTTCAAGACGCTAACTGGGTCGGGCGGCGGATATGAGCTCGCGATCGATGGGGCGCTCAACGACACCGTTGTCTTCGAGCACCCTCGGCTTCGGCTCTTCCACGTCGCGGATCGAATGCAGACCATCTCGATGCCGGCCGGAGCGCGTGGCCAGGCGTCGGTGATCATTCCATCGTACGTGTCGCTGCGTAAAAGCCTCTGTGGGCAGAATGAAACCGGGACCGAGCCACAGGGGCTCATGGCCGGCTACGTGAGAGACGCGGCGGGGAACCCTGTGCCGCGAGCTCACGTCTGGGCGACGTGGCAGATCCTCTGGGTCGAGCAGAACGGCCGCCTGGTTTCCACCAATCAGCAGCGGACTGTCGAGACTGACTCCAACAGCGATGGGTCCTATATGATGTGCGGATTCACGCGCAACGCGCAGATCACGGCCAAGATCGGCATGGCTGGAAAGGCCACGGTGCAGGAGAGGCTCGCTTTCCCCGCGAGTATGGTGCTGGAGCACGACTTTCTGCTCGGGGCACGATAGCTCAACGCCAACTGCAACTGAACAAGAGGTTCGCTGATAGCGATTCCCCTAGTCGCCAGTTGGCACTATGCCTGCGCCCTCGACCATTAGGATAATCGCCCGCTCAACGGCGCGGGTCCGATGGACGATCCCCTTCGGAATGACGAACCCCTGCCGCTCGCCCAGCTCCACAATGCGGTCCTCGAGATCGATCAGGAATTTTCCCTCGACGACATAGAAGAACTCGTCGAGGTCGTCGTGCTTGTGCCAGTGATACTCTCCCTGCATCACGCCGAGCCGCACGACCGAGTCATTGACCTTGCAAAGCGTCTGATTGTACCACTGGTCCTTAACCGCGTTGACGAGGGCGGGCACATCGACGACCTCGAGCGGCGGATAGCGGATGTCGAGGTGGGTCGCGTACGGGAAGT
>JANMPD010000213.1:0-10821 GCA_031369685.1 Chloroflexota bacterium
GTTCCGGCCGCCCCGGAGACGCTGGCCCGAGCGATCGTGGGCTTCATTCATCGGCTGCGTGAAGCGGACCTGACCAAGGTCCCGGGCATTGCCGAAACGCTTGACTGGGCCTCCGCGCTCATGGCGCTCGGGGCAGCCGAACTGACACCCGAAGTGGTCGACGAGACCCTCGGCGTCGTCCTCAAGTACGAGGAGGACATCCGGCAGGTCCGTGGCGAGACGGTGAAGGCGTACCTGCTCGAGATTCTGAGCGACTTCCAGATCACGGTGCCCGAGATCGGGACGATCAAGGCGGATCGTCCGCCGCGAGTGATCCTGACCTCGAACCGGACCCGTGAAGTTCACGACGCCCTGAAGCGCCGCTGCCTCTACCACTGGATCGACTACCCGTCCGCGGCCAAGGAATTCGAGATCGTCCAATCCCGCGTTCCGGCCGCCCCGGAGACGCTGGCCCGCGCGATCGTGGGATTCATCCATCGACTCCGTGAGGCCGACCTGACCAAGGTTCCGGGCATTGCCGAAACGCTCGATTGGGCCTCGGCACTCATGGCGCTCGGCGCCGCCGAACTCACGCCCGAAGTGGTCGACGCGACCCTCGGCGTCGTCCTCAAGTACGAGGAGGACATCCGGCAGGTCCGTGGCGAGACGGTGAAGTCGTACCTGTCCGAGGCCGCGGCGGGCCGCTAGGCCTCAGCTGGCGGCCAGACTGATCTGATGCACGATCCCGCGATCGTCCAGAGCGGGCCACGGGAGGCCATCGACGGCCATCGGTTCCTGGACCGCGCGGTCGGATTCGGCCGTGAGCTTCGACGGGCAGGCCTCGCCGTGGATGTGGGCGCGGAGATCGATTTCGCGCGAGCGCTGGGCGTCGTCGATATCGGTGACCGCGGTGTGGTCCGAGCGGCCGGTGCTGCGGTCTTCACCCGTCGCCGAGACGATCGGCCGGTCTACGATCGGGTCTTCGATCGATACTGGCGGCGCCGATCCCTCCAGCCGAACCTCGAGGCGCCGGGTAGCGAGCAACGGCCCGAAGCGGTTCCGTCCGACGAGGGGACACCGCAGGATGGTGCGACGCCCGGTGACGAGCGATCGGAGCTGCCCGAGGATCGCCAGGGGATCCCGATTCCATCGGACGGCGATCCCGATGACGACAGCACGGCCCCCGACATCGTGACGATATCGCCCGATGCCTACAGCAAGTCCGAGACGATGCGCCACCGGGACTTCGACCGGATGACCGCCCAGGAACTGCGCGACGCCGAGCGCCTCGTCGATCTCCTGGAACCGAAGCTGGAACTTCGACGGACGCGCCGCTACGAGCTCCACCGGCATGGGCGCAGGCTCGCGCCGAGGGCCATGTTCCGGGCCAACCTCGGCAACGGGGGCGAGATCCTGTCGTGGGTCTGGCGTCGAAAGATCCAGCGACCGCGACCGCTCGTGGTGTTGTGCGACATCTCGGGTTCGATGGAGCGCCACTCGCGGCTGCTCCTGCGATTCGTTCAGGCGCTCTCCGCCTCGTCGACCGTCAAGACGGAATCGTTCGTCTTCGGGACCCGACTGACCCGGGTGACGCGCCTGCTCAAGGATCGCAACCGCGATCGGGCGCTTGCCAGGGTTGCCGACACGGTCACGGACTGGGCAGGTGGGACGCGAATCGGGGAATCGTTCCGGGACTTCAACCACAAGTGGGCGAGGCGGACCCTGCGCTCAAGTGGCGTGGTGATCGTGGTCTCGGATGGCTGGGATCGCGGTGATCCCCGTCTCGTGGAGATCGAGACCGCCCGGCTTCGGCGCAACTGTCATCGACTCGTATGGCTGAATCCGCTCGCCGGGACCCCGGGCTATCAACCGCTCGCCGCCGGGATGCGCGCCGCTTATCCGTACATCGACGACTTCCTTGCAGCCGGAACGGTGGCCAGTCTCGAGCGCCTCGGCGAGATCCTTGCCGGAGGTCGCGTGGCCGATACCAGGCGCGGTGGTGATGCCGCTGCGCATGTTGCTCCGGGAGCCGACGCCCGACGAACGTTCGCACCCCCCGCGAAGGTCGCTCGCCAGCCCGTCGATCCGCTGACGGCCCGCCCGCTCGCTTGAGCCCGGGAGTCAGGGCAAAGGGGCAGCGAGGCATCGAGATTCGCGGTTGGCCGGTGGCGTCGCAACGAGAAACACCGGACGCCGAAGAGGCGCCTAGGATGGCGCCATGCGTGATCTGCTCGAAACCCTCGATGCCTGGCGGGCGCAGGGAACTGACGCCGGCCGAGCGGTGGTGGTCCGGACCTTCGGATCGGCGCCACGACCCGAGGGGGCTGTTCTGCTCGTCGCGGACGACGGCCGACTCATCGGTTCCGTCAGCGGAGGGTGCGTTGAGGGCGCGGCCGCCGAGGAGGTCGCCAGGGCGCGAGCGACGGGCCTGAGTCGCGTGATCCGCTATGGGATCTCCGACGAACTGGCCTGGGACGTCGGACTTGCCTGCGGGGGCACGATCGACGTCATGGTCCAACCCGTGATCTCGAACGTCGTCATCTCGGCGGCCTCCGGCTCGCTCGGTTCGGCCGGTCGCGCGGCCGCGGTGGCCACGCCGCTCCCGGACGACTCACCGCCGTCCGCCTTTGGTCCGCACGAGCCGGGCCGGGGCGCGCCGCCCGCTCCGTCGATCGTGATCGATGCCAGGGGCCGGATCCTCGATGGCTCGACTGGCGATCCAGGGACGGACGATGCGCTTGCGCGGGCTGCCGCCGACATCCTCGAGGATGGCCGGTCACGGACGGTTGACATCGAAGGCCGGGCGTTCTTCGTCGAGGCGTTTCCGGTTCGGCCGCGCCTCGTGGTCGTTGGCGCCGTGGAAGTTGCCCGGTCCCTGGTCCTCTACGCTCGAGAACTCGGCTACGAGACCGTCGTGGTCGACGGCCGCGGCTCGTTTGCGACGTCCGAGCGCTTCCCCGATGTCGACCGCCTCGTGGTGGCATGGCCCGACGAGGCGTTCGATCAGATCGAGGTCGGCCCGAACGATGCGGTGGCGATCCTGTCCCACGATCCCAAGTTCGACGAACCGGCGATCGTGGAGGCGACGCGACGCGGGGCGCGATACGTTGGTGCCGTCGGTTCCCGCAAGACACAGGCAGATCGACGCGAACGCCTCGCCGAGGCTGGCCTGAGCGCGGACCAGATCGCCCGATTGCGCGGACCGATCGGCCTGGACCTGGGCGGACGGGATCCCGCCGAAACCGCGCTTGCGATCATGTCCGAGATCGTGGCCGCCCGGCGCGGCGGCTCGGGCCTGCCGATGCGAGAACGCGCCGCCGCCGGATCGTGACGAGCCGCGACGCGGCGCAACTGCGCGCAACGGCGATCGTTCTCGCTGCGGGTCGATCGTCGCGCTTCCGACGGGACAAGCTCGTTGCGCGGCTTGGCGGTCGTCCGGTCCTCCAGCACGTCCTTGATGCGCTGGCGTCAGCGGGCATCGATGACCCGGTCGTGGTTGTTGGTAGCGATGAGGCGAATCTGACCGAGGGGATTGATTGGCGATCCGCGCGCCGTATCCGGAACACGGAACCGGATCGCGGCCTGTCCCACTCTCTTCGCCTGGGCTGGGCGGCGGCCATGGCGGCATCTCCGCAGCCGGAGGTCGTTGTCGTTGCCCTCGGCGATCAGCCCGTCGTCGATCCTGCGACGATCCGGCGGCTGCTCGCCGAACCACTGGATCCCGACCGACCGGTGCTGAGCGCGCGCCACGACGACGGGTCGCGCAATCCGGTTCGGCTGGAGCCCGCGGCCGCGGATCTCGTTGCCGAGGCAAGCGGGGACCGCGGGCTCGGGCCGCTGATCGACCTGTATCCCGATCGCGTTCGCGAACTCCACGTTGCCGGCAGCAACCCTGATATCGATACGCCCGCGGATCTCGAAGGGCTGGTCGCCGCGCACTGGGCTGATCGGGTTCGCGCCAACGCGGACCAGGTGGCTGGTGTCCGGCCAACGCCTGATGAGGCCGACTTCTACGCTCCGGTCACGCGTATGTTCGTGGTCGATCCGGCGCGCCGAGATGACCCGGTGCTGGACGCCTTGCTCGCTCTGGTACGACCCGGAGATACGTGGCTCGACATCGGGGCCGGTGCCGGCCGGTACGCACTGCCGATCGCCGCGGTCGCGGGTCAGGTCATCGCCCTGGACCCGTCCTCCTCGATGCTCGAGGCCCTCCGTGACGGGGCGGTCCGGGCAGGTATCGGAAACGTGCGCGTGGTGGAGGGTCGATGGCCGCCAGATCCAGGTGTTCGGGCTGACCTTGGCGAGGACCCGGTTGCCGACATGGCCCTCATGGCGCACGTTGGCTACGACGTCGAGGCGATCGTCCCGTTCCTCGACGCGATGGAGGGAGCGGCTCGCAGGCAGTGCGTTGCCGTGCTGATGGCCGAGAGCCCGGCCGCGATCGCCGCCCCGTTCTGGCCGCTGGTTCATGGGCAGGCTCGCGTTGCCCTGCCGGCGCTTCCAGACTTCCTCGAGCTGCTCGACGCGCGGGGCGTCCAGCCCGAGGTGACGATGCTCGCTTCGGAGCGGCGCCGCTGGCCGGACCGCGATGAACTCCTGGCCTTCCTCCGACGCCAGCTATGGACCTCGCCGGGCACCGGCCCGGATCAACGCCTCGAAGCCGCGATCGAAGAACTGACGGTCTCAACGACGGATGGGGGAATCGAACTCGCAGGCCCCCAGGCCCGCGACATCGGCATCGTGAGGTGGTCACGAAGAAGGGCGTCGTAGCGGCGAATTTCGTTGACGCGGGAACGAAACGGGCGGATACTCGTGCCACTCCGGACCCCCGGGCAGCCACCTCGTACTGTCTGCTCGCCGGCCCGATCGCCAATCCCACGCACACCTTCATTCGATGGTGGAACGCACCCTCCGCGGCGGAGGGCACATGGAGGAACGATCGACCGATGATTCCGCCCGCATTTGACTACGTGCGACCCGTCGACCTCGGCGAGGCCCTTCGGATCCTGAAGGAACGAGAGGGGGATGCCAAAGTCCTCTCGGGCGGTTTCAGCCTCCTCCCGTTGATGAAGCTCCGTCTGGCCCAGCCTGCGCTGCTCGTCGACCTTCGCGATGTCACCGACCTGGATGGCATCAGCCGCGTCGGGGATGAGTTCCGGATCGGCGGCCGAGCGACGCACCGGCGCATTCTCGAGGACGCCGCCCTCGGCGCCGCCCTCCCGATCATGCGCGACGCGGCGGCCGGAATCGGCGATCCCCAGATCCGCAACTGGGGCACGATCGGCGGATCCGTCGCCCACGCTGACCCAGCGGCCGATTGGCCGGCCGTTCTCCAGGCCCTTCATGCCTCGATCGTGGTCCAGAGCGTCGACGGCGAGCGCGTCGTCCCTGCTCGCGGGTTCTTCGTCGACACCTTCGTGACCGGGATCGAACCCACCGAGATCCTTACCGAGATCAGGATCCCGGTGCCAGGCAAGGGGAGTGGTGGTTCCTATCAGAAGCTCGAACGTCGCGCTGGTGACTTCTCGACGGTCGGCTGTGCCGTGCAATTGACCATCGGCGGCGATGGAAGGATCAGCCAGATCGGGATCGGACTCACGGCCGTCGGGGATGCCCCGTTCGCGGCCACCAAGGCCGAGGATGCTCTACGAGGCGCCAAGCCCAGCGCCGAGATATTCCGTGAGGCCGCCGGCGCGGCGTCAAGGCAGAGCCGTCCGGCGGACGACAGCCATGGACCCGCCGAGTACAAGCGCGCAATGGTCACCGAAATGACGACCCGAGCGCTCGACGCGGCGCTCGTTCGAGCGAAGGGGTAGGCGAGCCATGACGACCCATCACATCCGCGTCACCGTCAACGGGACGGAGCGCGAGGCCGACGTCGAGCCGAGACTCCTCCTGGTCCACCTGCTCCGGGAGAACTTCGGCCTCACCGGGACGCATGTCGGGTGCGACACGAGCAACTGTGGCGCCTGCACCATCCATGTGAACGGCACCAGTGCGAAGAGTTGCACCATGCTCGCCGTCCAGGCCGACGGAACCGACATCAAGACCATCGAGGGCATGGCCGACGGCGCAACCCTCCATCCCCTCCAGCAGGCCTTCTGGGATCAGCACGGTCTCCAGTGCGGCTTCTGCACCCCGGGAATGATCATGCAATCGGCCTGGCTCCTGGGCCAGAACGACGACCCGACCGAAGACGAAATTCGCGCGGGCATCAGCGGCAACCTGTGCCGTTGTACCGGCTACGTAAACATCGTGAAGTCCATCCAGCAGGCTGCCGGTGAGCTTCGTGCCGCCGGCCAGGCCGAGTGACGGGAGCAACGACATGACGACGGAAGCCGAGCCCCGCACGAGCGCGGCCATTGGCGGTATGGGTCACTCGGTCAAGCGCAAGGAGGACCCGCGGTTCATCCGCGGGGCCGGCACGTACATCGAGGACATCGTGCTGCCGGGCATGCTCTGGATGGATATCGTCCGGACGCCTTACGCTCACGCCACGATCAAGTCCATCGATGCCTCCGAGGCACTGAAGATCCCGGGCGTGCTCGCGGTCATCACGGGCGCCGACCTCGAAAAGGCGGGCCTCCACTGGATGCCCACCCTTGCCGGTGACAAGCAGATGGTCCTGCCGACCACCACGGTCATGTACCAGTCGCAGGAAGTGGCCGCGGTCGTCGCCACGGATCGCTATGCCGCGGCTGACGGCGTCGCGGCGGTGTTCGTGGACTACGAGCCGTTGCCGGTCATCGTGGATCCCCACAAGGCCCTGGAAAAGGACGCCTTCGTCCTTCGTCCGGATCGCGGCCCGGACAAGGCCAACAATCACATCTGGCATTGGGAATCCGGCGACCGCGCCGCGGCCGACGCGGCCCTGGCCGCCGGTGAGGTGCGCATCGCCGAGGACATCTACATTCCCCGGATCCACGTGGCCTCGATCGAAACCTGCGGCTGCATCGCCGACTGGGATGCCGTTCGGGGGCAGATGACCCTGCACATGACCAGCCAGGCACCGCACGCCATTCGAACCGTGCTGGCGCTCGTGTCCGGCCTCCCGGAGCAGAACATCCGCGTCATCACCCACGACATCGGCGGCGGCTTTGGCGGCAAGGTGCCGGTCTATCCCGGCTACGTGCTCGCGGTGGTGGCTTCCCTGACCGTCGGAAAGCCGGTCAAGTGGATCGAGGACCGGTCCGAGAACCTGCAGGCCGATTCGTTCGCCCGGGACTATCATATCCACGCCGAGATGAGCGCCACGAAGGAAGGCAAGATCACCGGCCTCAAGGTCAAGACGATCGCCGACCACGGCTATACCGACGCCGCAGCCGACCCTTCGAAATACCCGGCCGGCCTGTTCAACGTGATCACCGGGTCCTACGACTTCCCGAACGCGTTCGTCGAGGTCGATGGTGTCTACACGAACAAGCCGCCGGGCGGTGTGGCCTACCGGTGCTCGTTCCGGGTGACCGAGGCCGTCCACGCCATCGAGCGAATGGTCGACATCCTCGCCCACGACATCGGTAAGGATCCCGCGCAGCTTCGGATGGAGAACTTCATCCAGCCCGAGCAGTTCCCGTACAAGACGCCCACCGGATGGGAGTACGACTCCGGGAACTACGGCGTGGCGCTCCAGAAGGCCATGGACATGATCGGCTACGACGAGCTCCGCAAGGAGCAGGTCGAGAAGCGCGCCAAGGGCGAATTGATGGGCATCGGGATCAGTTCGTTCACCGAGATCGTCGGGGCAGGGCCGTCCAAGGACTTCGACATCATCGGCATCAAGATGTTCGATTCGTGCGAGATCCGGGTCCACCCCACGGGCAAGGTCCTGGCGCGGATCGGCGTCCAGACCCAGGGCCAGGGCCACGAGACGACCTTTGCCCAGATCATCGCCGAGGAACTCGGTTTCCCGGTTGGTGACATCAAGATCGAGTACGGCGATACGGACACCGCCCCGTACGGGCTCGGGACGTACGCCTCCCGTTCGACCCCGGTCGCCGGCGCGGCCACGGCCATGGCGGCCCGCAAGATCCGCGAGAAGGCGCAGAAGATCGCCGCCCATCTCTTGGAATGTTCCGAAGACGACCTCGAGTGGGAACCCGGCAAGTTCTCGGTCAAGGGTTCGCCCGACCGATTCAAAACCATCCAGGAGATCAGTTTTGCGGCCTACACCAACCATCCAGCAGGGATGGAGGCGGGCCTCGAGGCCGTCAACTACTACGATCCGCCGAACCTGACGTTCCCGTTCGGAAGCTACATCTGCGTCGTCGACATCGACAAGGCAACCGGTCAGGTCAAGATCCGCCGGTTCGTCGCGGTCGACGACTGCGGCAACATCATCAACCCGATGATCGTCGATGGCCAGATCCACGGTGGGCTGACGATGGGCTTTGCGCCGTCGCTTCTCGAATCAATCACCTATGACGAACTCGGCAACAACCAGGCCGGGACATTCATGGACTACCTCCTCCCGACGGCGGTCGAAACGCCTCGCTGGGAGCTCGGGAAGACGATCACGCCTTCGCCGCACCACCCGATCGGCGCCAAGGGTGTCGGCGAGTCAGCTACCGTCGGTGCGCCTCCGGCGATTGCCAATGCGGTCGTTGATGCGCTCTGGCATCTCGGTGTTCGAAACATCGACATCCCCATGACGCCCCAGAAGATCTGGGCGATCCTCCACGAGAAGGGCATCGCCTGATGCCGTCGGGCCGCTCGATCCATGCCCGCGCCGCGGAGCTGGAAGCCGACGGCCGGACGTTCGCGTTCGCGACGGTGGTGGCGGTCCGACGACCGACTTCCGCCCGCCCGGGCGCGTCGGGGATCATCCATCCGGACGGGACGATCGAGGGCTGGGTCGGCGGCAGCTGCGCCCAGCCCGTCGTGATCCGCGAGGCTCTCCGGGCCCTGGCTGACGGTCAGCCGCGCCTGCTCCGCCTGTCCAGGGATTCACCCGCCGAGGGCCGTCGGGCCGACGGTGTGGTGGAACTGGTCATGACCTGCCACTCCGGTGGCACGCTGGAGATCTACGTGGAACCTCATCTGCCTGTGCCGCATCTCTGGATCGCCGGAACGACGCCCATCGCGGGCGCACTCGTCGCGCAGGGCGCAGCGAGCGGTTGGCACGTGACGTTGTTCGATCCGGTTGCGGACCCCGAGGCCTTTCCTGGCGCCGAGGCAGTCCTCGGAGACCAGGATCTGCACGTCCTCGAGTTTGAGGCCCCGCCGTTCGTGGTCGTCGCAACGCAGGGGATCTGGGACGAGGAGGCGGTGCTGGCGGCGCTGCGCCGTGATGTTGCCTATGTCGGACTCGTGGCCTCGCCGACCCGCGCCGCCGTGGTCAGGCAATGGCTGCGGGAGGAGACGGGCCTCGCCGAAGAACGCATCGCGGCCCTGCGAGCCCCGGCCGGCCTCGATCTGGGTGCGGAAACCGCCGACGAGGTTGCCCTGTCAATCCTGGCGGAACTCGTGCAGGTCCGACGGGGTCGCGCCGCCTTCGTGGCCGCGCCCGGTCCGGCGACGATGGCCGGACGGTCCAGTGCGCTTGAGGCACCATCGCCCGTGACAGACGACATCGTGCTGCTGGATCCGGTGTGCGGCATGACGGTCGAGCGCAAGGATGTCCGGCACCTGGCGGAGCACGACGGGGTCGTGTACGCATTCTGTGCGATGAGCTGCCGCACCCGGTTCATCCATGATCCGGCCGCCTTCGTTACGGGGCGCTTCGCACCAGCCCCGGTATCATCGATCTCACCACCGCCTACGGCTTGAGCGACCGGGCTGCCGGCCGCCAGCCAACCCCCGCGTAACCGGAGGCCGCTGCATGGAGTTCTCGGGCACCGTCGACATCCCCGCCACGCGTGATCACGTGTTCGCGTTCGTGACCGACCCCAATCGGGTCGGGTCATGTGGACCCGGCGTCGAGTCCATCGAGATCGTGGATCCGACCCACTTCAAGGCTCGGGCGAAGGTCGGGGTCGGGTTCATCAGCGCCCGTTTCGTGGTCGATCTCGAGATCGCCGAGCAGCAGCCGCCCGACATGGCGATCATCAAGGCGCGTGGTCAGGCGCCGGGCAGCGCCGTTGATGCACTGGGGCGCATCAACCTGGTCGACGGACCCGAGCCCGGGACAACCACCATGTTGTGGGCCGCCGAAGTCAACATCAGCGGGATGATCGCCAGCGTCGGCGCTCGCCTGATCGACAGCACGGCCAACAAGATGATCGGCCAGACCTTCGACTGCATGCGCGCCAAGATCGTTGCCGAGGGCTGATTGGAGCACGTCAGTCGGCTGATCGGGCCGGTCGGCACGAACGTCCACATCCTGGCCGACGAGCGGTCCCACGAGGCGATCGCCATCGACACGGCGATCCCGTCGCTGGCCTGGGTCACGGATACCCTGCGCGAGCGGAACTGGAGCCTGAAGCTGATCGTGACGACCCATGGCCACTGGGACCATTTCGGCGACAACGCGGCCGTGGCCGACCATACCGGGGCTCCAATCGCGATCCACCCGCTCGATGCCCACAGGCTGACGACGCCGCAGCCGCTCTGGGCCCCGTTCGAGATCCCGCCGTGCGTGCCCGCCGTCGACCTGGCCGAGGGCGGTGAGATCCGGTTCGGCGAGATCCGTCTGACGGTGCTCCATACGCCGGGCCACACCGAGGGTTCTGTATGCCTCTGGTCGGCGGACGAAGGGCAGCTCTTCAGCGGCGACACCCTGTTCGCCGGGGGATGGGGGAGGGTCGACCTTCCGGGCGCGTCGCCCGAGCAGATGGTCGAATCGCTCGCTCGACTTGCGACCTTCGATGATCCGCTGGCGGTCCATCCCGGTCACGGCCGATCAAC
>JANMPD010000239.1:0-61470 GCA_031369685.1 Chloroflexota bacterium
CTCACGGTCGTGAAGTGGTCGGACGCGACCTACATCGAAGATCAGGACCAGTGGTGGCACGGCGGGATCACCCGGTCCATCACCCTGTACGCCACCAACCCAACCTACCTCGCGGACGTCGTCGTCCAGGCGGGCCTGGAAGCAGATGGGGACACCGGCTCCCTTGAACTCGAGGTCGCCATTGCCTGGGCGGGGATCCCGGAGTCGGGCTGGCGCGTGACCGCAGGACTGTCCGGCCCAGGGCTGGATTCAGCCATCTCGCTTGAAACGAGCGTGCCGGCAGTCGCTCCACCGGGCCATCGCTCGCACGCCGGCTGGTTCGCCGGGCCTCCGCGCAGGGGCGAGCTGGAAGTGATCGCCGAGTTCGCCGCGGGCCTTGAACTCTCGCCGGACGAGGTCGCAGCGAGGACACGGACGCTGGAGTCGATCCTCGGCAAGACGGGCGTGGCCGTCGTGGCGTCACCGGTCGCGGGGATCACGCCGTGGTCATCGGAGATGCCGGTCCGCTATCGCCTGGAGATCGAACTCATCGACCCGTCCGGGGCCGTCATGGACCGGACCGCAGCCTGGGTCGGCTTTCGATCGGTGCGGGTTGTCGGCAACGAACTCCTGATCAACGGCCGGGCCGTGCTGATCCGCGGCGTGAATCGTCACGATTTCGACCCGGCGACCGGCCGGGTCGTCCGGTACGAGGACATGCGCGCGGACCTCGTCGCGATGAAGCAATTCGGGTTCAACACCGTGCGGACGTCGCACTATCCGAACGATCCGCGGTTCCTGGACCTTGCGGATGAACTGGGCATGTACGTGATCGACGAGGCGGATATCGAGTCGCACGCGTTCTGGGGCTCCCTGTGCGATGACCCGCGCTATCTCGGTGCCTGGGTAGATCGGGTGTCACGGATGGTCCTGCGGGACCGCAACCACGCGTGCGTGATCCTGTGGTCCCTCGGCAACGAGTCCGGTTACGGCGCGAACCACGATGCCGCTGCGGCCTGGGTACGACGGGTGGACCCAGGTCGGCCGCTGATGTACGAAGGAGCGATCCGGTTCGACTGGACCGCCGGCGAACGCGTGACCGACATCATCTGCCCGATGTACCCGTCGATCGCGGCGCTCACCGGTCACGCCGCCTCGGGCAAGCAGCGCGGGCCGCTGATCATGTGCGAGTACTCGCATGCCATGGGCAACAGCAACGGCACCCTGGCCGAGTACTGGGATGCCATCGAGGCCACGCCGGGGCTGCAGGGCGGCTGCATCTGGGAATGGCGCGATCACGGGCTGGATCAGCGACTGTCGGACGGTCGGGTACGTGCCGCCTACGGCGGGGACTTCGGCGACGAACCGAACGACGGCAACTTCTGCATCGACGGCATCACGTTTCCTGATCGCGGTCCCAAGCCCGCGCTCTGGGAGCACCGGGCGATCGCCCTCCCGGTCCGGGTCACGGCTTCGACCGAAGACCTCGCCCGCGGTGTCGTTGTGATCGAGAACCGAGCCGACTTCCGGGATCTGGGCTGGCTGGCGGCGACGTGGGATCTCGCCGACGAGACCGGATCCATCGCTCGGGGCAAGGTGCTTCTGCCAGCGCTCGGCCCGGCTACGACAGGCCATGCCGACCTCGAAGGTTGGTCCTCGCTCGAGGCGTCGACGCTGGAGACCTGGCTTACGATCGCCTTCCTGACCGCCGGAGCGGAACCCTGGGCACCGGCAGCATTTCCCGTGGGCGAGATCCAACTGCCGGTGTCTGCGCCGGGGCCGGCATCTCGGGCATCCCGCCGAAGCCCGAACCGGTCACTCGTCCGGCCGGACGGTTCAATTCGCCTGCCCGCGATGCCCGACGGTCCGCGACTGACACTTTGGAGGGCACCCACGGACAACGATCGTATTGGCGGGCTCGCCGACGCCTGGTCGCGACTGGGCCTGGATCGGCTCGAACGACGACTGGCATCCATCGATGAGGACGGCGGGACCCTCCTCATCTCGTCGACGTGGCTCACCAGTACCGGCCTTGAGATCCCTCACGCGCAACGGGTGTCGGAAGGGGACGACGGGAGTATTCATGTCGAGGAGACCGCAACTATCCCGACGACACTGGCCGACGTTGCCCGCATCGGTACGGTCATGGAGTTCGAGCCAGGATTCGAGGCCCTAACCTGGTACGGGCGCGGCCCAGTCGAGACGTATCCGGATCGCCGACGGGCCGGTCGCATCGGACGATGGGAATCATCGGTAACGGGGCAGTTCGTCCCTTACATCCGACCGCAGGAGAACGGTGGGCATGCGGATACCAGCTGGCTGGAACTTCGACGGTCATCCGGGGGCGGCGTGAGGATTCAGCTGGACCGGCCGAGCCAAGTTTCGGTGAGTCGCTTCCGCCCTTCGGATCTCGCCGCGGCAACGCATGTCGAGGACCTGGTCATGCGACACGAGACGATCGTCCATCTGGACGCCGCCCATCGCGGCCTCGGGACGGCCAGTTGCGGACCGGATACGCTCGGCGCGTTCGTGGTGTCCCCTGGGCAGTATCGCTGGAGTTGGTCGTTCATCCCCTTGACGGAAGGTACCTGATGCCGATCACCTGGCAGGCAGAAACTCGCGAGTTCCACCTGCACAACGGCAAGCTCAGTCTCGTCCTCGGCGTCCTGGAAAACGGCTGGCTGGGACAGTTCCATTTCGGGGCTCCGCTGGATCCGGCCGCTTCCTACCGGCACCTTGGGCCCGCCGCGTTCCACGGTTTCGGGAACCGGGTCGATGAGCCGATCGCGCTCATCGTGCCCACCTCGGGCGGCGGAGACTTTCAGATTCCCGCGCTTGTCGTTGAGAGTCCGGGTGGCGAAACGGTCCTGGACCTCGTCTACGCGGGACACCGGATCACGCCCGGCAAGCCGCCGCTTGAGGGTCTGCCGGCAACGTACGCAGAGGATCCCGCCGAAGTCACCACCCTCGAGATCGACCTCGATGACGAGGTGGCGGGTCTGCGCGTCCTGGCGCGCTTCAGCCTGTTCGAGGGTCGACCGATCGTCGCTCGCTCGATGGACCTGGTCAACATCGGGCAACACCGGCTGATCGTCCGTGCGGCGATGAGTACCGCCATCGATCTCCCGAACGGCCCATGGGATGTGCTTGGTTTCAGTGGGGCGTGGGCGCGGGAGCGGCATCCGCACCGGGCTCCACTCCTTCCCGGCCGACGGTCGGTCGGCAGCCTTCGCGGGGCCAGCGGACACCAGCAGGATCCCTCGCTGTTCCTGCTGCGTCCGGGCACTGACGAGACGAGCGGCGAGGGTTTCGCCCTCTCGCTCGTGTATTCCGGCAACTTCCTCGCCGAGGCAGAGTCGGGACCCCGAGGCGCCGCCCGGGTCCGCATCGGGATCCATCCGGAAGCTTTTGCGTGGAACCTTGAGCCCGGTGCCAGTTTCGGGAGCCCGGAGGCCATCATCGCCTGGACCGCTACCGGGATCGGAACCCTCAGTGATGCGTTCCAGTCGCTCTATCGGGAGCGCTTGGCCCGGGGCGTGTGGCGCGATCGCACGCGTCCGGTACTGCTCAACAGCTGGGAAGGCGTCTACTACGACTTCGATCATGGGCAGTTGATCGCTATGGCCAGGGCCGCAGCCGACCTCGGTGTGGAACTCTTCGTCCTCGATGATGGCTGGTTCGGTGAGCGCGACGACGACACGAGTTCACTGGGCGACTGGGTAGTGGATCGCCGAAAGCTGCCTAACGGCCTTGGCCCGCTGGCGTCCGAGGTTGAAGCGATGGGCCTGTCCCTTGGCCTCTGGATTGAGCCCGAAATGGTCAGTCAACGGAGTGCCCTCTTCAGGGAGCATCCCGACTGGGCCATCGGTGTGCCTGGCCGACCCCGCACCGAGAGTCGACAGCAACTGGTGCTCGACCTGTCCCGACCCGAAGTCGTCGACCACCTTGAGCGAGTGATCGCCGACGTTCTGTCGAGTGGGTCGATCCGCTATGTCAAATGGGACATGAACCGGAACATCACTGAGCCCTACGGCGGATCCTTGCCCGCGGACCGGCAGGGCGAATTCTTCCACCGCTACATGCTCGGCACCTACGAGTTGTGGCATCGCCTGACCACGCGGTTCCCCGACATCCTCTGGGAATCCTGCGCTGGTGGCGGTGGTCGTTTCGACCCGGGAATGCTCGCCTACGCCCCCCAGGGATGGACCAGCGATGACACCGACGCGATCGAGCGCCTGGCCATCCAGTGGGGCACCTCACACGTGTACCCGCTCAGCTCGATGGGTGCGCACGTTTCGGCGGTACCCAATCATCAGGTCGGTCGAATCACCCCTCTTCGAACGCGCGCGATCGTGTCGTTCTTCGGATTGTTGGGATACGAGCTGGATCCACGCACCCTGACGGATGGGGACCGGGCGGAGATCCGCGACCAGATCGCCCTGTACGTCCACCACCGCGAGCTCTTCCAGCGCGGGCGGTTCGTCCGCCTTCGAAGCCCCTTGGGCCACGAGGACGCAGCCTGGATGGTCGTGGCGCCCGACCGGCGAACGGCGATCGTGGCCCACGTCCGGATCCTCGCGCAGGCGGTTCCGGTGCCCGATCGCCTTCGGCTTCACGGGCTCGACGCAACGCTCGCGTACCGGGTCGAGCGATGGCCGGCCGCCCCCGTGGCCGAGATTGGTGCGGGTTCCATCGTCGCCGGCTCGAGCGAGGACCGGCTGGGCGGAGATCTCCTCATGGCCGTCGGTCTGCGCGTCCAGCCTGCGGATGCCGTCGACGAACCATTGCCCGGTGACTTCGCGGCTCGACTCTGGGTGCTGACCGCCGTCTGACCCGCTCGATCGGCCACCGTTACTCGCCCTGAGCTACTCCAGCACCATCTGCGGCGTCCACCACGAGGACCTGCGGGGTCAGGCCGGTCCGGCGCGTGTAGTCCCGTTCTATGGCCACGCGCAACTCCGCGGCTCGGCCGCGCTCCACAAGGTTGACCGTGCAACCCCCGAAACCGGCGCCGGTCAGGCGGGCGGCCACGACGCCCGGTGTGGCGACGGCGATCTCCACCAGGGCATCGAGCGCGGGCGACGAGACCTCGAACCGGTCGCGGAGCGACGCGTGGGAGGCCGCGAACAGCGTACCGAGGGCACGAAAATCCCCCGCGTGAAGTGCCGATTCGACCGCGCCGACCCGGGCATTCTCGGTCACGACGTGGAGAGCCCGTGCCCAGGCCACCTCGTCGATATGTGCCTGGTTTCGTGCCAGCATGGGCAGGTCAATATCCCGAAGAGAGTCGACACCAGGTTCATTCGCCTGGATTGCCAGCACGGCTCGGCCGCACTCCTCACGGCGGGCGTTGTAGGCGGATGCTTCCAGGCGCCGAGGGCTGCCCGAGTGACATACGACGACCTCGAGTTCCTCCGGAATCGGCACCGTGTGCCAGTCCAGGGATCGACAATCCAGCAGCAGCGCGCTGCCGGCCCGGCCAAGGGTGACGGCGAACTGGTCCATCAGGCCGCACATCACACCGACGTACTCGTTTTCTGCCCGCTGGGCAGTCTGGGCGAGGGCCATCGGCTCGACGGCGGGTGCCTCGCCGCCCGACAACGCCCAGGCGGCGGCGAGCTCCAGAGCGGCCGATGATGACAGGCCGGCTCCGGATGGAATGGTCGATTCGAGGATCCCGTGGAAACCCCGGATCGGGACGCCGGCCTCGTGGAGCGCCCACGCCGTGCCCGCGATGTAGTCGAGCCACGTCCCGCGCTTTGGACCCAGGTCGCGAAGATCGAGGATCCCACGATCCCCGGTGGACCTGAGCGTCAACTCGACCCGGTCGTCGTCCGTTGGAACGAGGGCGACCCGGATCTCCAGATCGATGGCCGCCGGGAGCACCAGCCCGTCGTTGTAATCGGTGTGCTCGCCGATCAGGTTCACGCGCGCCGGGGATCGAACCACGCGGATCGCATCCGGCTGCTCCGCAGCCATCGGATCCAGGCTGATCAGGCGCTCTCGAAGCGTCGGCTCTCGTTCGGGTCGCGTCTCGGTGATCGGCATGTCGCGTTGGATGCTACTGGGCAACGCCGGGTCCGGCAGTCGCCGGCCCGCCGTGCGCCGTCGAAGTAACGGCCCTCCAGGTTACCGCCGCTCCACCGAGGGCCAGAACCGCGCAACCGAGGAACAACGGCATGGCGCCCCCAAGGCCGAACACCACGCCTCCCAGCGCGTTCGCAATGACCGCCGAAGCACCGAACCCGACCGTCTGATACAGGCCCTGTCCCGTGGCCTGAAGCTCCGGGGGCAGCAGGTTTGCGATCGTCATGACGGCCGCAATCGTGATCGCGGCGAACGCCAGCCCGCTCACCAGGCGAGTCGCCACGATCACCGATGGGTCGGCGAGGAACGCCCACGAAACGAGGACCGCCGCGTAGAGGATCATGCCCCCCGCCAGAAGAGCGCGCGTCCCGGTGCGGCGCACGATCCGGGGGATCAGGGCCATGGCGGGTATTTCGGCGAGGGCAGAGATGCCGGCGGACAGCGCGACATCGGATGGGTGTCCGCCCAACTGGAGAAGACGCAGGGCGAGGAAGGTGAAGCCGGCGAGGATGCCGATATGGACCAGGCCGAGGCCGAGGAGCACGCCACGCAGCCGTGGCTGTGTCCGCAGGACCAGCATGAACGAGCCACCCCGACGAGCGACGATCGCTTTCTGGCCAGCATGGGTAGCCGGGCCTGATTGAAATCGCGCGACATCCGGTACCCAGCGGAGCGCGACAACCATACCGATGGCGCTCACCAGAACGAGGAGCGGGGCTGGCCAGAAGCCGGTCACGTTGTAGAGAGCGCCCGCCAGGATTGAGGTCCCGGCGAATCCAAGGCTGGTCAGCAAGCGAATCCGGGCATACGACCGCGGCGAACGGCCCAGGGCGTTGACCGCCAGCGCATCCGCGAGGGGTGAAACTGACGACTCAAACGCCGCGTAGGCAACGATGAGCCCGACGACGATGATCGGCGGGGCATTCAGGAGCAGCCCGAAGAGGGCGGCGGTCGACGCGATGACCCCGGCGCGAAGCGCGGCCGTCCTGCCGATGACGACGTCCGCGAGATGACCCCAGATCGGAACAGCCAGCATGAAGGCGAGCGACGCGAGCGCAGCCGTCAGCCCGATCTCGGCCGGTCTGAAACCACGGTCGGCCAGAATTGCCGACAGGAACGGGTAGAACGCGCCCAGGATGGCGCCCGCGAACAAGAACAGGACCCTCAGCGCAAGCATCAGCGGATGGTAGCCGGGAGCGTCATGGCCCGTCGTGGTTGGCCCATCACACTAGGCCAACGGACGGTATGATGCGCCGATGATTGCGCGTCCCACCCGACTTGATTGGCTGCTGCTCGTTGCCCTCGGCTTCATGTGGGGCACGAGCTACGTGTTCATCAAGATCGGCGTCGAGACGCTTCCGACGTTCACCCTGATCGCCGCCCGCCTGGGCATCGGCCTGACGATCCTCGCGACGGTCGTGTTCATCGCGCGGGAACCACTGCCGCGCAACCCGAGGATCTATGGCCACCTCATCATCATGTCGATCATCAACATCGTGCTCCCGTTCTACCTGATCACGACCGCCGAGCGATCGGTCGACTCGGCCCTCGCAGCTATCCTGAACGGCGCGGTCCCGCTGTTCGTGATCGTCATCGCGTCGCTCTTCCTGCATGACGAGCCGATCACCGTGAACCGCCTGGTCGGCCTGATCGTCGGCTACGCGGGCGTCGTCATCCTGGTCAGCCGGAGCCTCGGGCTGGCGGGCGGCGAGAGCAGCCTCGCGGGCGAGCTGGCACTCCTCGGATCGACGCTGGCCTATGCCGTCGGCGCAGTCTATTCGCGCCGTAACGTCCGTGGCCTGCGACCGATGATCCCGGCCCTCTTCCAGGTCGCCTTCGCGTTCGTCATCGTGAGCGTCATGGCCGTGCTGTTCGAGGACCCGTTGTCCGTCTCCTGGACGCCGCCTGCCGTGGGCGCTGTGGTTTGGCTGGGCATCCTCGGATCCGGATTTGCCTACCTCGTCAACTTCCGCCTGCTCGCCCGAATCGGGGCCACGCGAACGTCGCTCGTCGCGTATCTGCTCCCGATCGTCGGCATCACGTCCGGCGCGATCGTGTTCCAGGAGACCGTCGACGCCCGGGTCCTGTTCGGGACGGCGCTCGTGTTCGCCGGCGTGGCCCTCGTCAACAGCCGGTACGGGCAGCGTCGGCTCTTCGGGCGTGGAGCGCCGCCCATCCAGTCCTAGGCGGTCCTGGCCGGCGCCCGAGCGGATCGGGCGGCCGGCTCGATGTGATTCCCACACACGTCGTTGACCGACGCCCTGGCCGCGCGTCGCGCCGCGTCGCGCCCGAGCGGATCGGGCGGATTGGGCGGATTGGGCGTCGGCCGCCGTGATCGATCTGGTTGCTGATCGACCTGGTTCATCAGCAGCGCGTTGGTCGAGCGTGGCGGTATCCGATATCCGTTGATTCGGCTGTGCGGCCGAGCGTGGACGACTCGGGATTGATGAATCAGCTCGATCAGTCGCGCGGCAGGTCCGTGGCAAAAACGTCCCTGGGTACTGGGGCTAGTGGGACAGCGCGAGGAGCACGGCCCCCACAACCACGAGGGCCGCGGCGGCGATCCGAGCACCGGCCTCGCGCCGTCCGGCCACTTCCCCAAGCCTCAGGGCGCCCCACGCCGCGGCAATCACGATGCCCGATTCACGCAGCGGTGCCACGGCAGCGAGCGGCGCCAGCGAGTATGCGAACAGGACCAGCAGGTACGCGCCCAGAGACAGGACCCCGGTGACGGCATCGCGCCACATGGGCGTCGGGTACGGCGGCTGCGGCGGCGTCGCGATGATCCCGCTCCGTCGACCGAGGACCGCAACGGTCGTCAGGATGATCGTGGCGAACACGGCCAGGAATGATCCATACAGCCACGGATCCAGGACTCGCACCCCAAGTCGATCGACGGTCGAGTACGCGGCGATCATCGTGCCCGTGAGGAGCGCGAAGCCGATCGCTCCCCGATGGTGTCGGCCAGCGGCGCGAATCGCACGCCACGGGCGCGCCACCAGCATGATCCCGATGACGATGCACCCGACGCCGACGAGCGCCGGACCGGACAGCCGCTCCCCGAGAAGGCCCAGGCCGACAGCAATCGCGAGGAGCGGCGCGCTGCCCCGCGCCAGGGGATAGACGAGCGACAGGTCGCCCCGCCCGTAGGCCGACGACAGGAACACGAAGTAGGCAGCCTCGAGAACCCCGGACACGAGTGCAAGCCCAACGCCCGCGGGGTCAATCGCGGGGCTTCCATGGGCGATCCAGGCCCAGATCCCGAACGGGACGAGCACGGCCGTGCCGATCGCCTGCAATCGAACCGCCGTGCGGAGCGGGTCCCCGGACGTCTTGAGGAGAACGTTCCAACCGGCGTGGAGAACAGCCGCAACGAGGACCAGGGCGACCGCGAGAGGTGGCAATGTCGGCCCTACCGGCCGATGTCGCGCCGCTGCATGCCGATGGCCGCGATCCCCAGCCCCCCGAACGCGAGGACCCCGCAGATCACGAGACCAACGGTGTCGAAGTCACCAATGATCGGAGCGCCAAGGTGCCGGTTCAGGGCCAACTCGCGGACGGGGTCCGGGAGGTCAAGCACGGAACCGAGGATATCGAAAATGAAGAACCCCAGGCCCAGAATCGCGGTAACGGGCGCGGCGAGTGATGGGCGGATCAGGCCACCGATGGCCAGACCGATGCCGGCCAACGCCATTCCATACAGTCCGAGCACCAGGACACCGATCGTGGGCGCCGCGACCGGATCCCCCTGGAGCGAGGCTCCGAGTGCCACGCCGGACGCCATGAGCAGCGTCGACAATGCAATCGAGACCATGACCGCCAGGCCGCCCCGGATCATCCATTCACGCCGGCTGATCGGGGCCGCCAGCAGGACTTCGAGGCGCCGATCGCTTTCGTCAGAGGCCCATCCGCCCACCGCAACCGCTGCGGCCAGGCTGACCATGACGATCCCCTGCTGGAAAAACGCCAGCTGCAGGAAGCCGGCCGTCAAGAAGATGTCGGCATCTGGAAACAGCCGATGGACCATCGCCGAGATCTGCGGAATCTTGGCCATCTGGGTGACGAACTCGTCCGCCGATGTGGCGATCAACAGTGCATAGAGGGCAAGGCCAAAACCCCACAGGAGGCTGGCCGGGAGCCGTTCCCCGATCCCTCGTCGGAAGACACCGGCCACCCAGATCCGAATCGGCGGGACCTGCAGACGCCCGCTCGACGGCGCCAGCATGTCACGACGCTCAAAGGCAAGGACACCGCCAGCCAGCATGAGCGTGATCACCCCGGCCAGCACCACCATCGATGCCCAGTCCCACTGACCGGCCAGCGGGCGATGGTCCGCGGTCAGGGCGAGATACGACAGCGGCTGCAGGGTCGCAAACGCCGGAACGATCAGCGCGTAGGCGTTCACGACGAAGCTCATTGCGAGGGCGATTCCACCGGCCGCCATGGCCCCACCGCGTCCGACGTACGGGGCCACCAGGAACGACAGGGCGCCGGGAGCCATGATCGTCAGCAGCAACCAGCTACCCTGCCCCACGATCTGCCCGACCGAAACCTCTTCCCCGGGCAGGGTTGCGAGGACGTTGATCGCCGCGAATGTGACGACCTCGAGGATCACGACTCCGAGCGTGACCGCCGCAAGGAAACCCAGGACCTTCTGGATGGCGAGCCGGCGACGGGCGACCGATGTTGCCGCGAGGGGGTCCAGGCTGCCGCGCGCCAATTCGCCGGCCAGGGTCCCGGACAGGGCGACCACGGACCAGATTCCAAACATGACCGGCAGGAAGTTGAAGATGCGCCACGAGACGAACCCGCCAAGCGTCTCGATCCGAATCGGCTCACCCAGCATCCCCTGGAAGACCGCGGGCAACGCCGAGAGCTGTCCTGCGAAGATCTGGCGGGCCAGGAGTGACGGAAAGTCCGCCGCAACCTGTGCCGCTGTCGCCACCACGAACAGCGAGAACACGATCCCCAACGCGATCGCGGTCCTGCGACTATCTCGGACGCTCTTCCCGAATACCGACCCGAGTCCGAACAAGCGGGCGCGCGTGGTCGGCTGCAGCAGCGCTCCGGTCATCCGCGGGGATCGACCGACGAGGACTCAGGAGTCGGCGCGGACGCGGTTGAGCCGCCCGACCCGGTCGCGGATGAGGCGCCCGACCCGGTCGCGGTTGAAGGGTCCGACCCGGTCGCAGAATCTCCGTACTGGGCGAGGAAGACTTCCTCGAGCGACGGCTCGCGGCTCACGAAGTCGACCAGATCGAGTTCGGCGGCGAGCCGGACGACCGGTGCGATCGGACCGCTCACGAGCATCCGCATGGCCCGATCCTCGATCACCAGATGGCTCACACCGGAAAGGGCTCGAAAGGGCCCCGCATCGACATGACCCGAGAAGCGCAGCTCAACCTCGTGCGAGGCCATCTCGCGGAGTCCCTCGATCGTATCGAGCCGGACGATTCGCCCTTCGCGGATGATTGCCACGCGGTCGCATGTCCGCTCGACCTCGCTGATGATGTGCGATGACAGGAATACCGTTCGCCCCGCGGCCTTGGCCTCGAACAAGATCTCGTTGAACACCTGCTGGACGAGGGGGTCAAGACCGGCGGTCGGCTCGTCCAGGATCAGCAATTCCGGGCGGTGCTGGAGCGCACAGATCAAGCCGACCTTTTGCTTGTTGCCTTTCGAGTACTCGCGGAAACGCCGGCTCGGGTCGAGACCGAGCCGCTCCACGAGCTCGGCGACGTAGGCGACATCTCGCCCTCCTCGGAGATTGGCAAAGTACTCGATGGTCTCGGCGCCGGTCAGCCGGTCGTACAGCGTGAACTCGCCCGGGAGGTAGCCGATCCGACGGTGGATCTCGACGGGGTTTGCGGTCGTTTCGATCCCGAAGACCGAAGCCCGCCCTGAGCTCGGACGGATGAGGTCGAGGAGGATCCGGATGGTCGTCGTCTTGCCGGCGCCATTCGGCCCGAGGAAGCCGAAGACCTCACCGGCAACAATATCGAGATCGACGTCGACGATTCCACGATGGACGCCGTACGTCTTGGTCAGTGATTCCGTATGGATGATCGACGCCATGCGGCCTCCCCTGCTCGCCGAGTTCCCCCCGCTCACACCCCGATGGGGTGCCAGACCGTCTTCATCTCGAGGTAGGCAGCGATCCACTCCGGCCGCTCGGTGGCCCGGTCATCGAGCCAGTCAAATCGGTCCTCCCTGATGCCGAGGGGCCGGTGGGCGATCCGCTTGACGTTGCCGGTGGCAAGGAGCTCGAGGTCCCGGCGCTCCGCGTCGTCGACGCCCCAGACATCGATCGCATCGACGTCATCGTGCGCGGCCAGGACCGGCGCCAGTTCCTTCTTGAACCCGGTGATCACGTTGACCACGCCGCCCGGGACATCCGACGTCGCGAGGACCTCGGAGAGCGTGATGGCGGGCAAGGGCCGCCCTTCGGACGTCAAGACCACGACCGCGTTTCCGGTCACGAGCGCCGGCGCCACGCGTGACACCAGGCCGAGCAGCGACGAGGTCTCGGGGGCCACGATGCCGACGACACCGGTCGGCTCCGGGATCGTGAAGTTGAAGTAACTGCCAGCCACGGGGTTGGACGATCCCAGGATCTGGGCGATCTTGTCGGCCCAGCCGGCATACCAGACCCAGCGGTCGATGGCCCGATCAACGACTATCCGGGCACGATCGGCGCGCGTTCCTTCAGCCTGCGTCACCTCGGCGATGAACTGGTCCCGGCGACCTTCCATGAGCTCGGCGACGCGATACAGGACCTGCCCGCGGTTCATCGCCGTGCGGTCGGCCCAGCCTGGGAAGGCCTTGCGCGCGGCGCGGACGGCGTCGCGAACGTCCTTGCGGGATCCGCGGCAGGCGTTTGCCAGCGGCGTGCCGTCGGCAGCCGAGACCAGGTACGAACGACCGCTTTCCGTCCGCGGGAAGGCGCCCCCGATGTAGAGCTTGTAGGTCTTCCGGACGTCGATCCGCGGCGCGGGCGCGGGCGGCGTGACGGCCGCGGCATGCGTGACGGCCGCGGCAGCTGGCACCGCGAGCGAGCCGGCCCGAACAGCGCCCGAGCGGCTCCGGACCGCCATCAGCGATCCTCCAACCGGACGTAGGCATGGAGCCCGTGCATCCCGCCCTCGCGACCAAAGCCCGATTCCTTGTAGCCGCCGAAGGGCGATGCCGGATCGAACCGATTGAACGTATTCGCCCAGACGACCCCGGCCCGCATCCGGCGGGCCATCGACAGGATCCGGCTCCCCTTCTCCGTCCAGATCCCGGCCGACAGGCCGAACGGCGTGTTGTTCGCCTTCTCGACGGCCTCTTCCGGCGTCCGGAAGGACAGCACCGACAGCACCGGCCCGAAGATCTCCTCCTTCGCGATCCGATGGCTCTGCGCGACGTTCGTGAAGAGGGTGGGTCGGAAGAAATAGCCACGATCCGGGAGGTCGCAATTGGGCTGGTAGAGCTCCGCGCCCTCGGCGACGCCGGCCGCCACGAGTTCCGTGATCTTGTCCAGTTGCTGGCGGGAATTGATCGCGCCGACATCGGTGTTCTTGTCGAGAGGATCTCCGACCCGGATGGTCGCGAGTCGATCCTTGAGCTTCTCGATGAGCGGCTCCACGATCGATTCCTGCGCCAGCAGGCGCGACCCCGCGCAGCACACCTCGCCCTGGTTGAAGTAGATCCCGTTGACGATGCCCTCGACGGCCTGGTCCAGCGCGGCATCCTCGAACACGATGTTCGCGGCCTTGCCGCCGAGCTCGAGGGTCAGGGCCTTGTCCGTTCCAGCGACGGCCCGATGGATGAGCTTGCCGACACCGGTCGAACCCGTGAACGCGACCTTGTCCACGCCGGGGCTGGAGACGAGATGCATGCCGATGGCGGCCGGGCCCGGCACTATGTTCACGACGCCGGGCGGCAGATCGGCCTGTCGACAGACCTCGGCGAACAGCAACGCGCTCAGGGGCGTCGTTGAGGCCGGTTTCAACACGACCGTGTTGCCGGCGGCGAGGGCTGGCGCGATCTTCCAGGCGAGCATCAGGAGCGGGAAGTTCCAGGGGATCACCTGGGCGGCAACGCCCAGCGGCTTTGCATCCCGGCCGGGGAAGGCATATTCGAGCTTGTCTGCCCAGCCCGCGTAGTACCAGAAATGCGCCGCGGCGAGCGGTACGTCGACGTCCCGGCTCTCCTTGATCGGCTTGCCGGAATCCATCGTCTCGAGGACCGCGAACTCGCGGCTGCGTTCCTGGAGGATCCGGGCGATACGGAACAGGTACTTGGCGCGCTCGCGACCCGGCAGTGCCCCCCAACTGCCCTTCTGGGCTCGCCGTGCGGCCCGAATGGCGCGATCGATGTCCTCGGGCGTGGCGCGCGCGACGTCGGCGAGCTTCTCTTCCGTGGACGGGTCGATCGTCGCGAAGACCGCACCATCGGACGACTCGCTGAACTTGCCGTTGATGAACAGCCCGTAGCGATCCTGGAGCCGGACGACGTCGCGGGCCTCGGGAGCCGCCGCGTACTCCCACGGAATGGCCTGTCCGTCGCCGAGACCCCATCCGGCCGGCCCGCGGTCACCTGACCAGGGCCGGAGGTTCGCTGGTTCGTTCGTCACGTGGGGCATCATACCCGGGATGAACGCTCCCTCGGCCGTGTCCGGCCGATCATGACGAACCTGGAACTGGTGCTCCTGACGGCCGCCGGCGCCGTCGCCGCGATCGACTGGTACGCCGTGGCGCGGGGTGACGCCCGGCGCGAGCGCGTGGCGAAACCGGCGGTCATCGCGCTCCTGCTCGTTGCGGCGTTCCTCGGCGACCCCGAGGCGCGGCCGGTGAGCCTGCTGCTGGCGGCGGCACTCGCGGCGTCGTTCTTCGGCGACGTCCTGTTGCTCCCGCCAGTCCGGTTCCGTGCCGGGCTGACAGCGTTCCTCCTCGCCCACGTGGCCTACCTCGCCGCGTTTCTGCTCGGGCCGTTGCATGCCCCCGGAGCGGCCATCGGCGGCGTGGTTGGGGTTGCCGTTCTGATTCTCGCGGGCCGACCGATCCTGCGCGGCGCGACGGCGGCAGGGATGCGACGTCCCGTGGCGGCGTACTTCGCGGCAATCGTCCTGATGGCGATCGCCGCGACGGCGAGCGGTTCGTGGGTCGCTGCCGCAGGCGCGTGGCTGTTCGTGACCTCGGACTCGGTACTCGGCTGGCGTCAGTTCGTGGACGATCCCGAACGGACCGCCGCCGCCCCGCCCTGGCACCGGCTCGGAGTGATGGTCCCCTACCACCTCGGCCAGATCCTGTTGACCGCTGCGATCCTGGTCCAGCGGGCATCATGAACGCCCACAACCCGCGCGCCGTCGACGGCGCCCCGCCTCCCTGGAGGACCTCGACCACGTGACCGACCCCGCTCCTGTTTGGCAACACCGCTTCCGGGCGCCCGTCATCGGCTTTCCGACCTGGTCGCGAAGCGCTCCCGACCGGCTCGTCTACGTCTCCTCGGCGAGTGGCATCTACCAGCTCCACTCGTGGGATCTCGCCACCGGCGTGCACCGCCAGATCACGAGCGAGCCGATCGGTCTCGTCTCCGGCCAGGTCAGCGCCGACGGCGAGTGGGTCCTGTGGCATCGCGACACGACCGGGTCCGAGGCCGGCGAGTGGGTGGCAGCCCCGTTCACGGGCGGCGAGCCCGAGCCGCTCGCCGCGGGCCTTCCGGTCGGCTGGGACGAAGGCATGGCACCCGGACGGGTCCGATCGGTCGCGGTCATCAGCAACGAGGCCGGCTTCGGGCTGTACGTGATCGATGATTCAGGGATGGCGAGGAACCTCGCGTCCAGCACGGAATCGATCCTGCTCGGCGGCGCCGACGCCACGATTCGTGGTGGCACTGAGCTGGCGGGCCTGTCCGCCGACGAGACGCTCGTCGCCATCGAGCACGGCGAACATGGGGATCTCATTCACCCCGCTCTGCGGATCATCGACGCCCGGACCGGGGCCGTGGTCGCCGATCTGCGTGATGAGGGCCGGTCGCTCATGGCCGCGGCCTGGTCTCCGATCCGGGGCGACCAGCGGCTGGCGATCGTCCACGAGCGCCGCGGCGAGTGCGCGCCGGCCATCTGGCGCCCATCCAGTCCCGACATCGAGGACCTCCCTCTGCCCTGGTCCAACCACACCGAGGTGGGCGACTGGTGGCCCGACGGGTCTGCGCTGCTGCTCGTGGAGCTGGTCGGCGGGCGCCATCGACTCCATCGGTACGACCTCGGAAGCGGCACGGTGACCACCCTTCCGACGCGGCCGGGATCCGTCTCAGGGGCCCGGGTCCGGCCCGACGGCTCGGTCTGGTACCGACTCCAGGACGGCGAGCACCCGGGCGTGCTGCTCCAGGTCGGTCGGGAGGAGCCCATTCTCGACCCCGGACTCGCGCCGGCGGGCCGGCCGTTCATCCCGTGGTCGTTCCCGAATCCGCACGGACAGACCGTCACGGGCTGGCGGATCGAGCCGGAAGGCGAGGCCCCGTATCCGACCCTGGTCCATGTCCACGGCGGTCCGACGTCGGTCGATCTCGATCGCTGGGCACCGGATCTCCAGGCCTATGTGGACGCGGGTTTCCAGGTCGTGCTGGTGAACTACCGCGGGTCGATCGGCTTCGGCGCGGAGTGGCGAGACACGCTCATCGGCAACATCGGCTGGCCGGAACTCGAGGACATCAACGCGGGCGTGGACGACCTCCTCGCGAAGGGTCTCGCGGATTCGTCGAGGATCGCCATCGCCGGCTGGTCGTGGGGCGGCTACCTGACGCTGCTGATGCACGGCATGCACCCGGATCGGTTCAGATCGGGCGTCGCTGGAGTGCCGGTCGGCGATTACGCGCTCGGTTATAGGCATCTCTCCCCGTTGCTCCAGGCCTACGACCGCGCCCTGCTGGGCGGAACGCCGGACGAGGTCCCGCAGCTGATGGCCGAGCGCTCGCCGATCTCGTATGTCGACAACGTCAAGGCCCCGATCCTGTTCCTGGCCGGCGAGGCCGACAGTCGATGTCCGATCGGGCAGGTCCTCGCCTACACGGATCGCCTGGCGGCGCGAAGCCACCCGCACGAGCTGTACCTGTTCCCCTCGGGCCACGCCCCGTTCCAGATCGACGAGCGGATCAAGCAGACCGGCGTCGTGCTCGACTTTCTGGCACGGACCGTGCCGGGAATCCGCGTTCCGCATTGACGGTCGACCCCCGGGTGCCGTACGTGACCGATGCGGCCAGGGCAGGCGTGCCATCAGGTTCCTGGCGCCAGAGGGCGAGAAGATCGCCATGGCCGTTCCAGGTCGGCAGGTACGTGCCCTTGGCACTCCCGGCGTTGGTGACGACGAGCTTGGTCGGGGCCTTGGCGCTGCTTGAGCAGGCCGTGCCGGTGTTGCGATAGGCGAGCTGGTCAACGGGCGTCGTAGTCACCGAGCCTCAACGCGGCGGCTATCCGCGTGGCAGCCCAGAGTCTCCATCGAAATCAGGGCGGTTCAAACAGCCTCGTGATCGCTCTCTACGGAGCGGTTTTCCGTGCACGCTCCGGGATCCCGGTAGGTCGAGCCGCTCTTCGACTTGTTACGCAGTCGGGCTCGGGATCAGCGGCGGGCACACGGTTGCGGTAGTCGCAAGGAGTACGCCATTGATATCGACGAAGTCCGCCGCGCAGCGTCCGTCGACCGCGGGACCCCGAGTCAGAACAAGCCTTGCGGTTGTCGTCGCCAGCGTGGGGTCTCGCAGGAGCACGCTCTCGCCCCAGCTGTCACAAGCCGTCTTGGCCAGCGGGGGCCGACACTCTATCACCGGGAGGTTCATGGCAGGCGACGGGAAGGGGACCGTTTCGCAGGCACTCGCCATGAGCGCGACCAGGAGACCCAGCCCACCTCGTACCACACCGGAGGCGGCCATCCGAGTTCCGGTGCGCACTCGCCGAGCGGATTTAGTCCTAGGCCTACAGACGGTCAGAAGTCCGTGGGTCTGTCAGTGCCAACTGTCGAACCTTCTTGTGAGCCACGGCACGTGAGCCCCGATCACGCGGTAGGAACAACTTGATCGAGCTGGGTACTGGTCCCCGATTCGTCGCGGACGCGCTGTCCAATCCGAGTCGCCGACGACATCGCTCATGTCAACCATGCTAAACCTCGCATCGCGACCATGTTTGCACCGTCAACATCGGGGGATGGCCGAGGACGGACTGTCACCGACCCCGTAATCGTGCAGTCCCAGATCCCGTCAGGGCTGGAGCGTCGATCCGAGCGGGATGCCGTCGACGAGATAGGTTCCGGTCGGCCCGGAGACCACGAGATCGAACGTGCGGGCCCCGTCGTACGCGATGGACACCGCAGAGGCCACGACCGAACCGTCGACCGCATCGCCCACGCGAAGGTCTGCGATGCGTCGCCCGTCGGCGAGCGGATGGCCGGGCGATGCCGTCACGGTTCGCCCATCGGCCAGGATGAGATGAACGACACGGTGATTGATCGGTGCCACGGTTGAACCCAGGGCGATGACCGTTCCCTCGATCCGTCGTCCCGACGCGTCGAGCGTCCAGACCGGGTCTCCGATTCTCAGCCCTTCGACGGCGACCCCGCCATTCGGCGTCTCGATCAGCGTCCCTCGGGCGAGGCAGATCGGACAGATGGGCTCCGATGCCGCAGCCTGCTGCTCGACCGCGATCGAGCCATCGGTCCTGATCGTGCCGGCGGTTCTTGTACCCTCCGCCCCGCCCGCCTTTGGCTGGGCCAGATAGTCGAAGCGGTAGGTGTCGTTGCCGATCGGGTCGAGCGCAATGGCCTGGACGACCTTCCAGGATCGATACAGGGTCAGGCGCTGGTCGTCCGTGAACGGCCCCGCCGGATCGAGGCCCGCGGCGTCGGCAATGGCCTTGAACGCGGCTCCGTCGGCCGTGACCTCCGCCCAACGCTCCTTGGCGCTCTGGATTTCGTCCTGGCGCTGGATCGGGTAGAAGTCCCGATCGCAATACCAGAGTTCGCCGTAGGTCGAGATCAGCGCGAGCTTCAGCTCGGTGACCGAGCGGGCCGGACCCGGGGTCGGCGACGGGGAGGACGACGAGATCGGGGCACCCCCGGACCTGCATGCTGCGACAAGCAGAGCGAGGGCGATGCCGATGAGCATGATCCGTCGGTTCATGGTCGGCAGACGCCGTGACAGCGCATCCGGTTCCGGGTCGTCCGACGACACTGCCGTGACGGCCTCAGTCGAGGGTGAAGTGGTCCGGGCCCTGGTAGCGACCCGTCCGCTCCTTCTCGATCTGCATCAGGACGTCGTTCAGGAGGCTCGACGCACCGAACCGGAACCGATCCGGGGTCATCCAGCGCGGCCCGAGCGTCTCGTACAGGACCACGAGGTACTGGATGGCCTCCTTGGCCGTCCGGATCCCGCCGGCCGGCTTCATGCCCACGGCGCGGCCGGTGGCCTTCTCGAAGTCGCGGATCGCCTCGAACATGACGAGGGTCACGGGCAGCGTCGCAGCCGGCGTGACCTTGCCGGTGGACGTCTTGATGAAGTCGGCTCCGGCGGCCATGGCCAGGATGCTCGCGCGCCGGACGTTGTCGTAGGTCTCGAGCTCGCCCGTCTCGAGAATGACCTTCAGGTGCACGTCGCCACAGGCTTCCTTGACCTCGACGATCTCATCGAACACGGCGCCGTACTGGCCGCTCAAGAAGGCGCCGCGATCGATCACCATGTCGATCTCATCGGCGCCGGCGGACACGGCAGCCCGAACCTCGGCGAGCTTGATATCGATGAACGACTGGCCGGATGGAAAGGCCGTCGCGACGCTCGCGACCTTGACGCTCGAGCCCTTCAGCGCGTCCTTCGCGTCCGCGATCATCGTGGGATAGACGCAGATGGCCGCCACGGACGGGATCGAGGGATCGCCTGGCTGCGGGTGCATCCCCTTGGCGCACAGCGCCCGGATCTTGCCCGGTGTGTCCTTTCCCTCGAGGGTCGTCAGATCCATCATCCGGATCGCGAGGTCGAGGGCCCACAGCTTCGATGCCTTCTTGATGGAACGTTTCTTGAGGTTCTCGACGCGGAGCTCCACGCCCACCTGGTCGACGGCGGTCAGGCGGCCGAGCACGGATCCGAGTGGACCGGGGCGTCCGCCCGCCCAGGCCCGAACGAGCTCGCTGGCGCGCTCGCGGGTGAGGGTATCGGTCCGGCTCGAGCTGGTCATCGGACGGTGAGGATACCGCCGATCAGGTCCCGCGGGGACGCTCCCGATGGTGGCAGGCGGTCAGTCGCCGTGTCGAGTCCGGGGCGCCCGCGGCAGCGTTCGCTTGCCGGCCACGAGGAAGTGGGCGAACCAGTCACGAACCTGGACGAGGTTCTCGGCCCGTCGGAACGGCGTCCCTGATCGCGTGAGCTCGTGCGACTCGCCCGGGACTCGCATCATCCGGACCGGGCGCCGGTGCCTGCGCAGGACGGAAAACAGCGCCTCGGCCTGTCCGATGGTCGTCCGGAGGTCATGCTCCGCGTGCTGAAGGAGCAATGGCGTCCGAATGTTGGCCGCGTACGTCAGCGGCGAGAGCCGACGGAAGAGCTCCGGGTCCTCCCACGGATAGGCGCCGAGCTCCATCTTCGCCCAATCCGTGCCGCCCAGGTCACCGGTCAGCATGAGCATCGACATGTCCGTGACCGATCGGGCGGCGAGCGCCGCGCGGAAACGCTGGTCGTGGGCGATGATCCAGTTGGTCAGGTATCCGCCGTACGAACCGCCGGTCACCCCGAGCCGATCTGGATCCGCGAGTCCATCGTGGACCAGCGCGTCGACGCCGGCGATGACGTCCTGCATCGGCCCATCGCCCCAATCCGCAAGGTTGGCCTCGTTGAACGCCAGCCCGTAGCCCTCGGATCCCCGGGGGTTGCAATAGAAGACCGAGATGCCGGCCGCGGCGAGAACCTGGAATTCGAGGAATGGAGCCCAACCGTAGAGGGTGTGCGGTCCCCCGTGGATCTGGACGACCACGGGCCGCTTCCCGGGTCCGGCAGAGATGAGCCAGCCCTGGATTGGACGCCCGTCGACGGTCAGCGAACGCTCGACCGCGGGCCGTTGCTGGACTTCGCCCGCGAGGTCGGCGTTGAAGTTTGAAACAGCCACCAACTCCGATGCTGAGCTGGTCGTGGCGCGGGTGCGACCCCGACCAGCGCGACCCGGACCCGAGCCACCGGCCTTCGCGATCCGCGCCGTGTGCAGTTCGGGGAACGTGCTCGGCGTCGAGCGGAGCGCACCGATCAGGACACCGCGATCCGGCCCCTCGAGGACATCGAAGCCGGACACGTAGTGCTGACCGTGCGTGACCTGCTCCAGATCGCCGCGCTCGAGATCGAGGCGCCACACCTCATACGAGCCGGAAATCGGAGCCATGAAGTAGACCCCTCGGCCATCGAGGGTCGGAATGAGGCGCGAATCGTCACCGACCGTCACGTCGCTGTTCATCGATGAGCTCGGCATGATGTCGTGACGGCCCGAGACGTTGCGGCCCCCGGCTGGATCGGACCCATCGGCCGAAAAGACCCAGATGTCCGTGCGATAGCCCGCATGCGGCATGTCGCCACCCAGGACCGCCAGGTCGGCGCCCCGACCGAGCCACACCGCCGCGAGGAAGTAGGCATTCCGACGGGCAGCGACTGGAGTCTGTGCTCCCGTGGCGACATCGACGACCACCACGCGCGTGTCGGACGACAGATCGTGATCGCGTGTCCTGCCCGCGGTCACGGCAATGCGCCCGCCATCCGGCGACCAGGCCGGTCCGGACACACCCGATGCCAGGTCGGTCAGGCGCCGGGCATCGCCGGTCGCCACGTCGACGACCCAGAGGTGCGGGGTTCGGACCGAGATGACACCGGCTCCGTTGAGCTGATAGCCGAGTCGATCGAAGAACCAGTAGTCGCTCATCGGCGGCTTGTCCGGGCCCGGGTCCCGGAGGCGGCGGCGCAATCGATCGTCGGTCGCGCGATCCGCGCCACGAGATGAGGAAATGACGGCGAGTCGCGTACCGTCGGGTGACCAGGCGAAGTCATCGACGCCGCGCGGGAGATTCGTCAGGCGCCGGGCCTCGCCCGGGCGATCCAGCGGCAGGAGGTGGACCTGGGAGGCATCCTCCCGATCCCGGGGACCGCCGAGTTCCTCCTCGACGACCTTCCGCCGATCGCTCAGGAATGCCAGTGTCCTGCCATCCGGAGCGAACCGGCCGCGGCCATCGTTTCGGACGCCGATCGTGAGGCGTTCCGGTTCCCCCGAAGCCGCGCCCGACGGGTCCAGCGCCACCCGCCAGATCGCGGATCGATAGCCGTCGTGGGCCGGCGAGGAGGCCTTCACCTTGCAGACGATCGATCGTCCGTCCGGTGCGAGGCGAGGATCGGTCGGGACCCGCAGGCGATACAGATCGTCCGGAACGAGGTCACGCTTGGCAATCGATGGCAATTGGAAACTCCGATGGAACTCCGGGGGACGCCCACCCGGAGTCTACCGGCTACCATCGGGCGGCGATGACTGACCAGCTTTCGCTGCGGCTCAGTGCGGCGCTGCCGAACCCGCCGACAACGCTGCGTCCGATGCTCGCCCGAACCGTGACCGAGCCGTTCGATTCGGCCGACCACCTGTTCGAGCCGTCATGGGGAGGCTTGCGCGTCCTCGCGATCATCGGGCCCGGTGAAGAGCCGGGCAGCGGCGATGTCGTGTTCCATCAACTCGACGGTGCGGTGCTGTCCATCGTGCCCGCCGAGTTGACCGGGCTTGGCGTTCGGGTTGCCGCTCGCTCGGCCGTGCTGGACGGCGAACTCGTGGTTGCCGACGCGACCGGTACGGCGGATCCGTCCGAACTGACCCGTCGGCTGGCCGGAGCGCCCGGCCGGCCGGTGGCGTTCCTCGCTTTCGACCTGCTGCATCTCGACGGCGTCTCGCTCCTTAACCAGCCCCTCGAGCGTCGTCGCCAGCTGTTGCGGCGGACGCTCCGGCCCGGTGACGAGGTCCTGACCGTCCCCGCGATCCCGGGTGAAGGGCGGGCACTGTTCGACGCCGTCGTCGCGCAGGGCCTGGCGGGGGTGCTCGCGAGGCATCGATCCGGCCCGTATCTGCCCGGGGTTCGAAGTCGTCTGTGGCGATTCATCCCATCGTCCGCCGAGGGCGTGGTGCGACTTCCAGGTTCGGGCGATGACGCCATGTACATCGATGAAATGGCGGGGCGGGCGGCCAGCGCGCCCGTCCTGGCGGTGATCCGACGGCTGCCACTCGGGCTCGACGATCTCGATCCCGGCAGGGGCGGCGGTTCGAGCCCTCCTGACTCGGCCTGAGGAATGGGTGCGGTGCGGGCCGGACCGTGCCCTGCGCGCCGGACCGTGCGTGCGGACTCGGCCTGACTCACGGGAGCCGTGCTTGCGGACCCAGCCGCCGCCGATCAGCCGTTCGGGTTGATGACGGCTCGAAGGATCCGGCGCGGCCCCGGTCGCTGCCCATAGAGCAGAACACCCGCGGCGTAGACGCGAATGGCGAGCGCGGCCACGAGACCGATCGACAGGATCAGCAGCGCGTAGGCCAGCACGAGTTCCCACGGCTCCACGCGCCCGACGGTAAGCCGCGTGAACATCACGAACGGGCTCCAGAACGGGATGAACGAGGCAACCCTGATGAACCCCGACAGGCCGCCGGACAGGGCGAGCACCGCCTGGATGTAGCCCGCGATTCCGAGCAGGCTCATGGGGAGCGCGATGACCTGCAGATCCTCGACGCGACTCACGAGCGACCCCGCCGCCGCGTAGATCAGGGCGTAGAGCGTGAACCCGAGCACGAAGAACGACCCATAGGCGAGGATGAACCCGGGGGTGATCCCGGACAGCGGGGGGTTGATTCCGGAACCGAGACCCAGGAACTCCGCGATCGGACGTTGGAGCGCCAGCGCGATCATCGCCGGGACGAGGATCGCAACGTACTGGACGAGGCCCGCGAGCCCGATCCCGACGACCTTGCCGAGCACGAGTTGCCGAGGTGACGCCGCGCTGATCAGCAGCTCCATGACCCGGGTTTCCTTCTCGGCAGCCACCCCGGCCGCGACCCACATGCCATAGATCGTCATGGTCAGGAAGAGGATCACGATCAGGACGGTCCCGAGGAGCTGGCGGCTCGCGATCTCGGTGGCCGCGAGCGGGACGCCTCCGGCCGTCGGGCCGGCACCGGCGAGGACGTTGAGGGTCGGCGGGAGGAACGGAACCGAGCCCGATGGATTGACCAGGTCCGTCCACTCGAGGAACGCCACCGCGAAGGTCCCGATGGCCACGAACTGGGTGCGGTCCGCACCAAGGCCCTGGCCCGTGAGGAACGTGAAATCGAGCCGGCCGCTCGCACCCCGGGTCGCGAACAGCGCTCCGTCGACACGGCCCTCACTGACGTCGGTCTTCACTGCCTCTCGGTCTGTCTCGATCGTGAAGACCCAGGAGTCCGGCGAGCCTCCGCTCGTCGTGCTGAGCACGCCGCGCATGATCGATTCGGAGCGCTGGGCGAGACTCGGGTCGTCGGCCACGATCGCGATGGTGGTCGTCGTGTCGCGGTCAACCAGCCGGACGATGATCGGCAGGAATGACACGAAGATCGCCAGGAGCGAGAGCAGGACCGTGGACGCGGCATACGGACGACTGCGGACTCGCTCGGTGAATTCGCGGCGGGCCACGATGCCCGTGTTCGGCAGGATCGGATCGGGCCGATCCGATGATCGTTCGATCATGCGGCCGGGCTCTCCTGCGTCGCCGCGTCCTGGCCTGCGTTATGGCCTGCGTCCCGGCCCGCGTTCTGGCCCGCGTTCTGGCCAGCGTCCCGGCCCGCGTTCTGGCCCGCGTTCTGGCCCCCGCCGTGGTCTGCGTCCTGTCCTTGGGCCGCATCCGCGATCGGGGCTAGGCTCGTATCCACATCCGCCGGGTGCCCGACAAGCTCGATGAAGACCTGCTCGAGGCTCGGATCGGCGACCTCGAAATGCCGAACGGGCACATTCCTGGCGATGGCGGCCGCAAGCACGGCATCCGCCTCGGTCCCCGGGTCGAGACCCAGCTCAACACGATCGAGTCCGGGCCGGATCACCCGCACGCCCGGCAGGTCGCCCGTCCACGCCAGGTCATGGCCGATCTCCGTGGCCAGGAGGACGCTCTGCCGGCCAGTCGAACGCTTCACCTCACGCAGCGTGCCGTCGATCACGGTTCGGCCCCGATCGATGATCGCGATCGATTCGCACATCGCCTCGACGGTTTCCATCTGATGCGTGGAAAGGACGATGGTCTTGCCCCGGGCGCGGAGTTCGAGGATGGCCTGGCGAAGCAGGACCACGTTGACGGGGTCGAGGCCGGTGAACGGCTCGTCGAGAAGGAGGATCTCGGGATCGTGGATGACCGCAGCCAGGAACTGGACTTTCTGCTGGTTCCCCTTCGACAGCTCCCCCGCCTTGCGTGTGGCGAAGTCGGGTACGCGGAGTCGGGTCAGCCACTCGTTCGCTGTTCGGGCGGCCCGATCGGCCGGCATGCCGTGGAGGCGTCCGAAGAACACGAGCTGATCGAGGACGGTCATCTTCGGATAGAGCCCGCGCTCCTCGGGCAGGTAACCCCATGTCGCCCGCGGCAGGCGTCGATGGTCCACGCCTCCCCAGGCCAGCGCACCGCTGTCCGCCCGGAGCACGCCGAGCGCGATCCGCATGGTCGTGGTCTTGCCGGCGCCGTTGGCTCCGAGGAATCCGTAGATGTGGCCCTGCGGGATCTCGAGGGACAGGCCGTCGAGGGCCTGGATCCGACCGAACCGCTTGTGGAGATTGTCGAAGACCAGTGACATCTGGCGGAGGATAGCCGGGAAGCGCACGTCCGTCCCGGCCCCCAATGGTCCCGTCAGGCGACCCATACCGTCCGGCCGCGGGCCCGGACGAGTTCCGCGGCGATGGCCGGCAGCAGGGCAACAAATGCAATCAGCAGCCACTCCCGCAGGTCGAGTCCGCTGGCCCGGAAGGCGTCGGCCAGGGCCGGCACGAAGGGGATGGCAGCCTGGATCAGCACGACCAGTGCGCCGCCAACGAGCAGGACCCGGTTGCCGCCGATCCGGACCACCGGGATCCGGAGGCTGCGATTGGCGTACGCGCGGACAACCTGCCCGCAGACCAGGGCCGTAAACGCAAGCCAACGGACGTGGTCCGGGCTCCCCGCCTGTGTTTCGAGCAACCACAGCGCCGCGGCGGCCGAGAAACCACCGGCCAGGGCGATCCGGAGCAGCAGACCCGTGGACAGGAGCGGCGCTCCCGGCCGGCGGGGTGGGCGCTGCATGACGTCCGGCTCGCCTGGTTCGCGCTCGAACGCGATGGACGTGGAGGTATCGATGAACAGCTCCATCCACAGGATCTGGATCGGCAGGAGTGGCTGGCCGTGGCCGGCGAGTGTCGCGAGCAGGACGAACCCGAGGAATGCGAGGTGGGTCGAGATGAGGAAGACGAGGCCCTTCTGGATGTTGTCGACCAATCGACGTCCCTCGCGCAGCCCGAACATGAGGGTCACGAACGAATCGTCCCCGAGGACCAGGTCCGCGGCCTCGCGAGCGACGGCGGTCCCGCTTCCCATCGCGACGGCAACGTCGGCATTGTGGAGCGCCGGCGCATCGTTCACGCCATCGCCGGTGACCGCAACCATGTGGCCGGCACCCCGCGCGACCCGCACAAGACGCTCCTTCTGCTCGGGCGTCGATCGCGCCACGACCTGGATCGAGGGCAATTCACGCGCCAGGTGGACGTCGTCCCAGGCCGCGATCTCGGCCCCGGTCACGATCCGCTCGCCACCCAGGCCCGCCGCCCGGGCGATCGCAGCCGCCGTCGCCGGGTGGTCGCCGGTCACCACGATCGTCTGGATTCCCGCACCTTCGGCTTCGCGCATTGCCGGTCCGATGCCACGCCGGAGCGGATCGGCGAACCCGATCAGTCCGCGCATCGCCCAGGGATGGCCGCCCTGGGCCGCAGCCACCCCGATGAGCCGCTCCCCCGCCTCGGTTCCGAGGGTGATCTGCACGTTCCAGGCGGCAAGCTCGATGCGATCGGACGACCCGTCCATGGCAAGCACCGCCTCGGGCGCGCCCGTTGCGAGGCGCTCATGGGATCCGCCGCGGTTGGCGATGGTGATCGACACGGGTCGCGATCCGGTGGGTGGGTCGGTCGAGACCAGGTCAGCACGATCGAGTCGGACATCCATGCCCTCGCCCTCGAGGGCCCGGAGCAGCCCCTGGGTGAAGGCCCCGGGGCTGAGACCCTCACCGATGGCCCACGCGTCGGACTCCGCGCGCAGGGCGTCCTCCAGGATCGCCATGCGCTCCGCTCGGTCAGCGATCGGCCCGGACGCAGCGCGCACCGAGGCCACCTCCAGGCGATTCAGGGTGAGCGTTCCGGTCTTGTCGGTGATGATCAGGCTGATGGCCCCGAGGACCTCTTCGGCGTTGAGCCTGCGGACGAGGACGCCTCGCTTGAGGAGCCGATAGGCACCCAGGCCGAGGATCACGGCCAGCAGGACCGGAGGTTCCTCCGGGATCGCCGCGATCGCCGCCGAGATGCCGGCCAGCAGGTTTTCGCCGAGCGTCTGACCGCGAACGAACCCGAGGCCGGCCACGATCGCGATCAGGGCGATCGCGACGACCAGCATGATTCGCACGAGGCGGTCCAGCTCGTGCTGGAGCGGTGATCGGCGCACGATCCGATCGGTCAGGCCTCCGGCGATCCTGCCGATCTCGCTGGCCGCCCCGATCGACACCACCAGGCCGGCACCGGATCCGCCGACCACGCTGGTGCCGGCATATGCCATCGTTCGTCGATCAGCGAGCACGGCGCCCGCTGGATCAGCCGCGGTATGCACGGGTTCTGGCACCGATTCGCCGGTCAGCGCGCTGCGGTCGACGAGCAGCCGATCCGTGTTGATGATGCGCACGTCCGCCGGCACGATGTCGCCGACGCTGAGGAGAACCACGTCGCCGGGCACCAGTCCTGCCGCCGGAACGTCCCTGGCGGCACCATCACGTCGAACGCGGGCCGTCGGCGCCGAGGCATCGCGAAGCGCGTCGAGGGCACGCTCGGCTCGGTATTCCGTGACCACATCCGCCCCGACGATCGGGAGCAGACCGATCACGATCAGCAGGCCGTCGCGAACCTCGCCCAGCGCGATGGCCAGGAGGCCGGCCACGGCAAGGACGAGGACGAACGGCTCGGTCGCCGCCTCAACGAGCATTGCGGCGATCGACTCCCGGCGGGGAGGCTCGAGCTCGTTGGGACCGAGAACGGCCGCGCGAGCCTCGACGTCGGCGGTCGACAACCCGCGGCCGGGATCTACCCCCAGCGCGTTGGAGACGTCTTCGGCCGGACGGGCATAGGCGTCGGCAAGACGCCCGGACAAGCCTTCGAGATCGATCACCTCATCATGATCGCGCACGGCGTCGACAGCGTCCTCGGCGCGGGGGATGCACAATCGGGTCGTGAAGACCCTCCCGTCCGGCGATCAGGCACTCCCGGTCCGGATTCATGCCGATCGGTCCGCCGGGACGCTCGAGATCGACTGGGCCGACGAGCATCGGTCTACCTTCGGGGCGGTCGGCCTTCGATGGCTGTGCCCATGCGCTTACTGCCGCGGTGAGGCCGGGATGCCCGGCTGGCTGGATACATCGCCGACCTTGACCGCGGAACAGACCCGGCTCGTCGATGTTCACCTCATCGGCTCGTACGCCCTGGCACCGGGCTGGGCTGACGGCCACCACACCGGCTACTACCCGTTCGTGCTGCTCCGTGACCGCTGTCCGTGCGAGGCCTGCGCCGCCGGACGCTGACCATCGCGAGGGCATTCGTGCGACCGGGGCTCCGCTCGATGACCCGCGGCCTGCGGCCGCGAGGGTGGCCACGGATCGGGTGAGTACCATGGGCCCAATGCACGCCATCGAGCCCGAGTACATCGCACCCGAGCCCACGCCCGTAGCGGCCATGGCATCCGGCACGATTCCCGCAGCGCGGAGCCAGACGGGCAAGCGCCGGCACCTGGACCGGGAGCTGGCCTGGCTCGACTTCAACGCGCGCGTCCTGTACGAGGCGGGTGATGCCCGTAACGCGCTCCTCGACCGCGTGCGATTCCTGGCCATCTTTGCGAGCAACCTCGATGAGTTCTTCCAGGTCCGGGTGTCGGGGCTGCGCCAGCAGGTCCGGGCGGGCCTGTCGACCCTGTCCGCGGATGGCGGTCCGGCGAAGCAGCTCGATGCCGTCCGGGCCAGGGTTCTGGAGCTCGTGGCAGTTCACTCGGCCTCCTTCCGCGACCTTCGCCGCGAGCTCCGGTCGGCCGGAATCGAGCTCCTCGCCTACGAGGACGTCCCTGATGACCATGCCGCCCTCCGGGAGCGATTCCTGCGGGAGATCCACCCGGTCCTGACGCCGCTTGCGGTTGACCCGGGCCATCGCTTTCCCTACATCTCAACGCTGACCCTGTCTATAGCCGTCGGGCTGCGAGATCCGGCCACCGGAGCTCCGGGGTTCGCGCGGGTGAAGGTGCCGCCGAGCCTGCCCCGGCTCCTAGAACTGGATCCTGTTGCGGGCCAGCCCGTCGGACACCACCGGTTCGTCCTGCTCGATCAGGTCATCGAGGCCAACCTCGACCTCCTGTTCTCGGGCATGAACGTCGAAGAGCATCACCTCTTCCGCGTTACGCGCAACGCCGACCTCGCGCTCGAGGAGGACGAGGCGGACGATCTGCTCCTGGCCATCGAGGAGGAGCTCCAGCGCCGACGGTTCGGTGAAGCCGTCCGGCTCGAGGTCGAGCGCACCATGCCGCCCGCGATGCGGAGCGTCCTCCTCGCGGGAATCGGCGTGACCGAGGACCAGGTCTATGCGGTCAGCGGCATGCTCGACCTGACCGGCCTCGAGATCGTGGCCGATCTCAGTCGTCCGGATCTGCGCGGCGAGCCATGGGTGCCGGTCACGCCGGCCCGAGTCCAGACCGGTCTGGACGAGGATGGGCCCGACATGTTCGCGGTGATCCGGGCCGGCGACATGCTCCTGCACCATCCGTATCAGAGCTTCACGACGACCGTCGAGCGCTTCGTGGAGCAGGCGGCCGACGATCCGGATGTCCTGGCCATCAAGCTGACCCTGTACCGCACGTCAGGCGAATCCCCGATCGTGGAGCATCTGATCCGCGCTGCCGAACGGGGCAAGCAGATCGTGGTCCTGGTGGAGATCAAGGCCCGGTTCGATGAGCGCGCCAACATCGCGTGGGCCCGCAAGCTCGAGCGAGCCGGCGCCCATGTCGTCTACGGGGTCGTCGGACTCAAGACGCACTGCAAGACATTGCTCGTCATCCGGCGCGAAGGTTCGGCGCTCCGCCGATACGTTCATGTCGGGACCGGCAACTACAACTCGAAGACGGCCAGGCTGTACACGGACCTGGGAATCCTGACCGCGCGCCCGGACATCGGGCAGGACGTAACGGACCTGTTCAACATGCTCACCGGCCTCTCCCGGCAGCAGGCGTTTCGCCGCCTGATCGTCGCGCCGAGTTCGCTTCGTGAACGCTTCCTCGCCCTGGTCCGTCGGGAGATCGAGCACGCGGCGGCCGGGACCGCCGCGCACATCACGCTCAAGATGAATGCCCTGGTCGATCGCGAATGCATCGAGGCCCTCTACCAGGCGTCGGCGGCCGGAGTTGAGATCGACCTCATCATCCGCGGGGCGAGCACGCTCATTCCCGGCGTTCCCGGAATGTCCGACCGGATCCGCGTCCGATCGATCATCGGCGAGTTCCTCGAGCACTCCCGGATCTGGCGGTTCGAGCACGGCGGCGAGCGCGAGTGGTACATCGGATCGGGCGACCTCATGGAGCGCAACCTCGATCGACGAGTCGAGGCGTTCGCGCCCGTCCTGTCGCGCGACGCGCAGGTCGAGATCGACCTCATCCTGGAAACCATGCTCGCGGACGATCGCCGCGCGTGGCTCATGGGCACCGACGGGTCGTGGGAGCGTGTGGACCACGGTACCGACCCGACCTCGGTCGATACGCACGGGGCCCTCAGGAAACATGCGATCGCGGCGTCCGCGGCGGGCTCGAGCGCGCTGCCACTCGACGCCGGCTCGCTCGAGCCATGGGCGTGAGCGTGGGCGTGAGCGTCCCGAGCGGGAGCATCGAAGTCGAGATCAAGTACGACGTCCTCGATCGAGTCGCAGCGCGGGCCATGGTCGCGCGGGATGAACTCGGGGGGCTTCGGGCCGCGGGGCCGGCAATCCGAATCCGTCTCGTCGACCGCTATCTCGATACGCCCGACGCACGGCTCCGCGCTGCCGGCTGGGCTGCCCGCGTGCGCACGGTCGGTGAGCTGTCCCGTATCGAATTGAAGGCCCTGAGGCCGGCCGACGAGGTCGGTGTTGCGCGCCGACAGGAATTCGAAGGCGATGCGGGCCCGGGCCTGTCTCCGGATGCCTGGCCGACATCGGCCGCCCGTCGGCGGCTGATCCAGCTCACCCGCGGCGAGCCGCTCGTGGAGGTCCTGGTCCTCCGCCAGGATCGAGTCGCACGCGATTTCGGTGATTCATCGGGCGTCCTCGAGCTGAGCCTGGATCGCGTCGAGGTCCTCGTGGCCGATCGGCCCGTCGGTCGCCGCCTCGTCCTCGAGGTCGAGCAGAGGAGCGCCACGGATGCCGCATTCACCAGCGCAATCGCCCACCTCGATGGGTTGGGCCATCTGTCGCCGGCACGTTCGACGAAGTTGGGCTGGGGCATGGACGTCGCACGGCGCCGAACGGCCGAGGACGGACTGCCCGTGCTGGACGCTGTCGATCCGGCCTTTCGTATCGACGACCCGACCGCGGAAGTCGGGCGCGTGATCCTGGCAACGCAGCTCCGGACGATGATTGACCGGGAGCGCATCGCCCATGAGGCCGTGGGCCCGGAGGAGATCCGCAAGCTGCGTGTGGCAACACGCAGGGCCCGAGCCACGCTGCGGGCATTCGAGGGTTCGTACGTCGGACTGCGGCCGGATCGCCTGCGTCGCGGGCTCCGGCGCTTTGCGCGGCTGCTCAACGATGTTCGCAACCTCGATGTCCTCATCGGCCACCTCGGCGCCTACGCTGACGAGGTCGACGCCGCGGATCGACCGGCAATCGAAGGACTCCGGGGCTCGCTCGAAGCTCAGCGCGGCCGGGCACTGGCGGCGCTGGTCGCCGACTTCGCGAGCGATCGTCACCGCCGTCTGATCGGGACGTTTGCCGACTTCGTCCAGAGCCCGGGCGGCGACGTTGCCCCGGTTGTGCCCCCGGGCCCCCGGCGCCTGTCCGACGAACTCGGCGGCTGGATCTGGTCGAGATTCGAGGGGCTGGTCGGGTGGCGGCCGATCCTGGAAACCGCCGATCTGGACACGCTCCACGAACTGCGGCTGCAGGTCAAGCGCCTGCGTGACCTGCTGCAGGTCGTCGGTCCGGTCACCGGCCCGGCGACCGCGGCGATTGCCGAAACGCTGGTCGGCCTCCAGGACGCGCTCGGGGCGATGAATGACGCGGCCGTGGCGTCGGCCTGGCTGCGCGCGTACCTGGCCTCCCCGCCGACAACGGTGGAGCCCGCCGAGGCCGCAGCGATCGAACGATTCGCATTGACCCTCGAGGAACGGATCGCGTTGGCACGGGCCCGCGTGCCTGCGGCGTGGCGGCGTGTCACCGGACCCGATGGGCGACGTCGCATCGCGCGGCTGATCGGCGGAATCTGACCCCGCGCTCCCGTCGAGTTGACGCACGGGATCAGCAGGGCGTTCCGGTCAGCGCGACCATCCGTGGGCCAACCAGGCCAGATCGGTCCGCCAGCCGGGACCGGCATGCACCGAAGCGAGCATCAGCCCCTCCCGGAGTCCGTGCTCCGAGACCCGCAGGTGATCGCGTCCGTAGCGCTCCGCGACGGCCAGGAGGATCGCAGCCCCACCCGGCAGGACCCGGGCACGCGACAGCTTCACCCCAAACCTGGAGGCGATCTCCTCCGGCGTCCTGTCCACGAGGAGGGCGAGCGTTTCCCGGATTCTTCGGGTGAACAGGACGCGGCGCACCAGGGGAGGACCGATTCGGAGCAGGTTCGACGCCGTTCCCCCGACCGCGACCAGGTCGACGGGCAGGCCATCGGGCGCCGCCGCGAGGACGAAACGTGCCGTGGCGAGCATCGCGTCCATCTCGCGCGCCGTCGGCGCTGCACCTGCGATGTTCGCCTGGCTCAGACGCGCGGCACCGAGCGCCAGGCCTTCGATCACCGCATCGCCCGTCGGTCCGATCACCAGGATCTCGCTGCTGCCGCCTCCGACATCGACGAGAACGGTCTCTCGGCGGATGGGCTTTCCCGCGTGGACCCCGAGGAGCGCGAGCAATGCCTCTTCGTCGGGTCGGAGAATCTGGATCTCAACGCCGATCCGGCGGCCGATCGCCGCGACCACGGCGGGGCCGTCGGCGGCCCGTCGCAGCGGATCCGTGGCGACGATCGCCAGGGTCGACGCTCCGTGGCGCCGGGCCAGCGCGTCATAGCCCTCGAGGGCGCCGGCCAGTTCCAGGGCCGCCTCCGCGCCCAGTCCGCCCCACGCGTCGACCGTGGCGCCGAGTCCCAGTGCGACCGATTCGTCGACGATCGGGACGAGGCTATGGCCGTGGACCTCGGCCACGAGGAGATGCACGGAGTACGCCCCGATATCGATGGCGGCACCGACCGGCGTGGACCGGGGGTGCGCGGTCAATCGAATTGTGGGCACGAGCGGAGTGTGGCACGCAAAGCCGGCGTGCGCGGGCGCCCGGACCCACCTCTGCGGACGCGTCGGGGGGGGTGAGCGGGTCCGCGCCGGAAGCACCGTTGACACCGTGTTAACGCGGTACCGACCGATGGTTGACCACAGGCGGCAAGCCTGTGGATGTCAACGTCGGCAAGGACTGCCGCAGCCGCAACTGCGCGGCTCCCATGGCATGGAGGAATTACTGAGTGACGATCGATCGACCGCTTCGCGTCGGCGGCCTGACCCTCGCGACGGCCATCGTGCTCGCGGCCTGTGGCGGCGGAGCCAGCACCGCTCCGACCATCGCACCGACAACCGCGCCCGGCGCAACCGCCGAGGAGTCGACGGGCCCGACCTCGCCCGAGCCGCCGACCGGGGACGTCGTGCTCCAGGGCGCCGGGGCCACGTTCCCCAATCCGCTCTACCAGGTCTGGTTCGAGGCCTTCAACTACCAGTACAACAACATCCAGATCGACTATCAGTCAATCGGATCGGGCGGCGGCATCAAGGCCATAACGGAGGGTACGGTCGACTTCGGAGCGTCGGACGCCCCGATGAAGGATGCCGAGATCGCGGCCCTGCCGGCGGGCTCGGCGATGCTGCACATCCCGACGGCCCTTGGCGCCGTTGTCGTCATCTTCAACCTCGGCGACCTCAAGGACCTGAACCTCGACAGCGACAACGTCGCCAACATCTTCCTCGGCAAGATCACCAAGTGGAACGATCCGGCGATCGCTGCCAACAATCCTGGCGTCGCACTTCCCGACCAGGCGATCCGTGTCGTTCATCGATCCGATGGATCCGGAACGACCAACGCGTTCACCACCTACCTCGACACGGTGAGCGGCGAGTGGCACGACAGCGTGGGCAAGGGCAAGGAGGTCAACTGGCCCGTGGGAATCGGGGCCCCCGGCAACGACGGCGTCGCCGGCGGAGTCAAGGGTGACGCGAACCTCGGCGCGGTCGGCTATGTCGAGCTCAACTACGCGACCACGGCCGGGCTCACGAGCGCCAGGCTCAAGAATGTAGCCGGCAAGTTCGTCGCCGGCTCGACCGACGGCGTGACCGCCGCGGCCGAAGGCGCCGCAGCGGACTTCCCGGCGGACTTCCGGCAGGCCCCGATCATCAACGGCGCCGGCGACGGCACGTACCCGATCGCCTCCTACACGTACCTCCTCGTGTACAAGGAGCAGACGGATGCGATCAAGGGCCAGACCCTGGTGGCGTTCCTGTACTGGGCCCTGACCGATGGGCAGGCGACGGAGGGTGGCCTGGGCTACGCACCGCTTCCAGCGCCGATCAGGGAGAAGGCGCTCTCCGAACTCCATGCGATCACCGCGGGAGGGTCCCCGATCTGGCCGTAGCGCTCCACCAGGACGTGACGAAGGGCCTCGGATCCACCCCGGGGCCTTTCGCCGCAACCGTTCGCGAAACGCACAGCACATTGGATGATTGATGGCGACCACCACACCTCCGACATTCCGCGGCACCAGTCGGGCGGCGAACCTGCCTGACCGGATCTTCCGAAACGGAACGCGCGCGCTCGGCTGGGCGGTCGTCGGAATCCTCGTGCTCATCGGGATCGTGCTCTCCGTCAGCGGGTCCCAGGCGTTCGCGACGTTCGGTCCCGGCTTCATCACCGGAACGACGTGGGATCCCGTCAAGGACGTGTACGGGGCGTTGCCCTACATCGTCGGCACGCTGGCGGCGGCAACCATCGCGATTGTCCTGGCGATGCCACTCGGCGTCCTCACTGCCGTCTATCTCGCTGAGCTGGCCCCGCGGCGGGTCGCCATCCCGTTGACCTTCATGATCGAGCTCCTGGCCGCGATCCCGAGTGTCGTGTTCGGCCTGTGGGGTGTCTTCGTCCTGTCGCCACTTCTGCGCTCGACGGTTGAAGCCTGGTTTGTCGAGAACCTTGGCTGGATTCCCATCTTCGCCGGGCCCTCGTTCGGCGTTGGGCTGTTCGCCGCAGGCGTGATCCTCGCGATCATGATCCTGCCCACGATCGTGTCGATCTCGCGAGAGGTCATCAGCTCAATTCCGGGGAGTCACCGTGAGGCCATGTTTGCCCTCGGAGCCACGCGCTGGGAAGTCGTCACGAAGGCCGTCCTGCCCGCGGCTCGGTCCGGAATCGTCGGCGCGGTCATCCTTGGCTTCGGCCGAGCGCTGGGCGAAACAATGGCCGTGACCATGGTCATCGGCAACGCCCAGAGCATTCCCACCAGCATATTCGGCCAGTCCCAGACCATTGCGTCGAAGATCGCGACGACGTTCAGTGAGGCGTCGGTCGGGATCCAGACGTCCAGCCTGATCGCCCTTGGTCTGATCCTGTTGGTCATCACGCTCGCGCTCAATGTCATCGCTCGCACACTCGTCGCCCAGGCTGCCGGCGGCGCGGTCGGAGCCGATTGATGGCCGGAGCCGTGTCCACGAAACCGGGTCTCGCGCGACTCCAACGCACCAACGTCGGTCGACGTCGACGATGGGTCGATATCGGCATGCGCTCGCTGTCCCTCGGCATGGCGATCCTGTGCGTCGTCCCCCTCGCCGCCGTGCTCCTGTTCGTGACGATCAACGGCGCCGCTGCCCTGAACCTGGATCTGATCACGAAGCCATCGCGCGCCCTCGGAAACGGCGGCGGCGCCCTCAGCGCCATCCTCGGAACGTTCCAGATGGTCCCCCTCGCCGCACTCCTGGCCATCCCGACCGGTGTGGCCGGCGGTGTCTACGTAGCCGAGTTCGCCGGCCGTCGGAGCGCGCGCCTGGTTCGATTCGCGGCCGACGTCATGGTCGGCGTCCCGTCCATCCTGATCGGCATCTTCGTGTTCACATTTCTTGTCCTGCCGTTCAAGCAGTACAACGCCTTCGCCGGGAGCGTGGCCCTCGCCCTGATCATGATCCCGGTCATCCTGCGGACCACCGAGGAGATCCTCCACCTCGTTCCCGGGAGCCTGCGAGAGGCCTCCCTGGCCCTTGGGATCCCGATCTGGCGGACGGTCTGGAGTGTGGTCATCCGGACGGGTCTCGGAGGCATCCTGACCGGCGTCATGCTCGCGTTCGCGAGGGCCATGGGCGAGACCGCACCCCTGCTGTTCACGGCCCTGGGCAGCCGACTCGTCAATGTCGGCGACTTCGGAAAGCCGATGGATTCGCTGCCCGTGTTCATCTACGTCAACGCCCGGCAACCGTACGAATTGCTCAACCAGCAGGCGTGGGGCGCGGCATTCCTGCTCCTCCTCATCGTTCTCGTCATCAACGTCGCCGTTCGCGCCCGAACGTGGGGCAAGCACATTGGCACCTGAGGATTCCTCGATGATCGAAACCGCCCCGAATCCCGTCGAATGGGCGCCCGTCATGGAGCCGCCGACCACCTTGAAGGCCGCACCACCTCACCCGGACGCGGGCCTCTTCACGGCCAGCCTCGAGGTCCGGGACCTGAACGCCTACTACGGTGCATTCAGAGCCGTGAGGGACGTGACGCTGCGCATTCCCGATCGCGCGGTCACCGCAATCATCGGGCCGTCGGGGTGCGGCAAGAGCACGTTCCTCCGATCCCTGAACCGGATGCATGAGCTGACGCCGAACGCCAGGGTCGAGGGCAGCGTCGAACTGGTCGGTGTCGACGTCTATGACCGCGCCGTTGATCCCGTTCAGCTCCGGCGTGTCGTCGGGATGGTTTTCCAGCGGCCCAACCCGTTCCCGACGATGTCGATCTTCGACAACGTGGCGGCGGGACTGCGCCTGACCGGGCGGAGATCACGGCATGAGCTGGACGAGATCGTCGAACGATCGCTCCAGCGTGCGGCCCTCTGGGATGAGGTCAAGGACAAGCTCAAGTCCAACGGCACGAGCCTGTCCGGCGGGCAGCAGCAACGGCTGTGCATCGCCCGAGCACTGGCCGTCGACCCCCAGGTGATCCTGATGGACGAGCCGGCGTCCGCCCTCGACCCGATCGCGACACTTCGGATCGAGGAGCTCATCGCCGAGCTCAGAGCCAACTACACAATCGTGATCGTGACCCACAATATGCAACAGGCGTCGCGGATCAGCGACCGGACGGCATTCTTCACTATGGGCGAGGATCGAGCCGGTTATCTCGTTGAGTACGACGACACGGTCAAGGTGTTCACCAATCCCACCCACCAGCTCACGGAGGACTACGTGTCCGGACGGTTCGGCTGATGGATCCCTCCAGCGGCATCGGCAACCCTGCCCATCAGGATGCGCATGCCACTCGATCGCGTCTCGCGCTGGACCGCGAGGAGCGGCTGGTCAAGGACGGCATCCTGCGCATGGGATCGCTCGTCGAGGCGCAGATTCGCGGCGGCGTCACGAGCCTCGTCGAGCGCGATCTCGGTGGGGCCGAGGTGATCATCGCGGGTGATGCGGCGGTGAACGACGCCCAGCGCGAGGTCACCGACACGATCGCCTCGACGATCGCCACCCAGTCGCCGGTCGCGCGCGACCTGCGGTTCCTCCTCGCGCTCAACCACGTGTCGTTCGAGCTTGAGCGGATGGGTGATCACGCGTCGAGCATCGCCAAGCAGACGCGATGGCTGGTCGGCACGCCGACACCCCTGGTCGGATCCGGGATCGCAGCAATGGGCCATGTCGCGGCGGATCTCGTCGCCGGGATCCTGCAGGCGCTTGTTGACCTCGACGATGCGCTCGCTCGCGAAGTCGCGGCGCGCGATGATGAGATCGATCACGGCTATCGAACGATGTTCGCCGAGGTGATCGAGGCGATGCGCCGGGACCAGGGCTTGATCGAAGGTGGCACGCGCCTCATCCTTGCCGGGCACTGGATCGAGCGGATCGGCGACCGGGTCACCAATATCGCCGAGGACATCGTGTATCTCTCGACCGGTCAGGTGGAGGACCTGAATCAATGAACCCACCTCCGCACACATCGGGCGCGCGTCGGTGACCGACCTGCTGTTCGTGCGCCACGCGCACGCCGGGAATGCCCTGGGCTGGGACGGTCCCGACGACCTGCGACCGCTGACGACCAAGGGCCTTCGACAGGCCACGCGGCTCGGCGGCCTGCTGGCGGCGGCCGACGTCCACCCCGATGTCCTCCTCTCCTCGGCCAGACTCCGCGCCGTCCAGACGGCCGAAGTCATCAGCGCGGCGCTCGGTTGCCCGGTCCAGTTGGACGCGCGGCTTGCTGAAGGGTTGTCGCTGGACAACCTCCGCCTGATCATCGAGGAGGCGGTCGGCGCGGGACAACTCATGCTTGTCGGCCATGATCCCGACTTCAGCGACCTGGTCTCCGAATTGATCGGTGCTCCGATCGCCGTCCGGAAGGGCGCCCTGGTTCGGGTCGAGGTCGACGCCGCCAACCTGGCCCCAGGAGCGGGCACCCTGCGCTGGCTGATCCCCCCGGAGGCGCTCGGGCGATGAGTGACGACGACGCCGCGCCGCGGCGGGACGACAACGCCGCGGCGCGGCGGGACGACGACTCTGCGGCGCGGCACATCGACGACTCCGTGCTGCGGCGGGACGATGACTCCGCGCCGTTGCGTGTCCTCGTGCTATGTATCGGAAACAGCTGCCGAAGCCAGATGGCAGAGGCGTTCCTGGCTCGGGCGGGCGGTTCGCGGGTGAAGGTCGAGTCCGCCGGCACACGCCCCTCGGTCGTCAATCCGATGACCATTCGAGTCCTCGCAGAGCGCGGGATCGACTGGTCCGTGGCGCACTCGAAGTCGATGCTCGAATTTCTCGATCAGCCGTTCGACCGTGTGATCACCGTCTGCGATGAGGCCGCCGAAGCGTGCCCGGTCTTTCCCGGCTCCGGCACCCGCATCCACGCTGGCTTCGAGGATCCGGCAACCGTTGTGGGTTCCGAGTCGGTCCGCCTCGACGCGTTCCGTCGTATTCGCGACGAGATCGAGGCATGGGCCGACGACTTCGTCAGGCTCGAGCTGCGGGGCTCCCAGGACTGAGCGGGGCGGCGGGCCTTGAACGAGGGATGAGGTCACCGGCCGGGATGAAGTCGCCGGGCACGAGTTCGCGCGCCATCGCTGCGAGTCGACCGATCGCCGCCGGCGCCAGGCGGTAGTAGACCTGCGATCCGCGCCGCTCGGAACTGACGACGCCGGCCTCGCGAAGGACCTTGAGGTGATGCGAGACGGTGGGCTGGGAGACGTCGCACGAATCCGTGAAGTCGCACGCACAGATACCGTCGCAGTCCGCGAGCTGGCGAACGATGGTCAGCCGGACGGGATCCGCAAGGGCGCTCAGGAGCAGGATGTCGGGGTCGAGTTGCCGTTTCATGGGCGCCAGTCTAATCGACAGGATTCGATATTGACAACCATCGATATATGGCCCATATTGATGGCCGTCGATACGCGGGGTGCGAAGGTCGCACCCGGAAAATGGAGAAAACTCGATGTTCCACCTGACATCACCGGCCTGGCTGGTCGGTACCAACAGTCGAGGCGAGGATCGCGATCGAATGGATCACGTCGCCCTGCACGAGGCGCGCATGGCCACGGACTTTCGGCAGCACCAGGCCGAGGACGCGGCCCTGGCTCGCTCACAGGAGCGGCGCCAGGTTCGGTTCCCGGCGTTGAGCCAGTCCGGGAATCTTCCTGACCTCGCCGCCTGCTGCGCGTAACCTGAATCCCCATCCACCGGGAGCTTGCACGATGACGACGCATATCGACCTGTCGTCCGAGGCCACCAATGTGGCCGACATTCACGAAGCAGTCAGGTCTCGCTATGCCGATGCGGCCCGCACTGCCGCCGGGTCGGGTGGGGCGGCTTCGGAGGCGCTCGAATCCTGCTGCACCGATGACGGCCGCATCGTATTCGGATCGCTCCTGTATGCGCCGGACGAACGAGCCGCGCTGCCCGACGCGGCGATTCTCGCGTCGCTCGGCTGTGGCAATCCGACGGCCGTGGCCGAGCTCAGGGCCGGCGAGACGGTCCTCGATCTCGGATCCGGGGGCGGGATCGACGTCCTCCTGTCGGCGCGGAGGGTCGGCCCGACCGGCCGGGCCATCGGCGTCGACATGACCGACGAAATGCTCGACCTTGCTCGCAGCAATGCCGCGCAGGCCGGGATTGCCAATGTGGAGTTCCTGAAGGGCACCATCGAAGCCCTGCCACTCGCCGACGCCAGCGTCGATGTCGTGATCAGCAACTGCGTGGTCAATCTGGCAGCCGACAAGGGTGCTGTCCTGTCGGAGATCGCCCGCGTCCTGCGCCCCGGCGGACGCATGGGCATCAGCGACGTCGTGGCCGAGGATCGCCTGTCGCCGTCCGAACGTGCCGAGCGGGGCAACTTCGTTGGCTGCATTGCGGGAGCGCTGTCGACATCCGAGTTTCGCGAGGGCCTGCGGGCCGCTGGCCTCATCGACGTGGACCTTCAGCCGACTCACGCCGTCGCGGATGGGCTCCACGCGATGATCATTCGGGCTCGGAAGCCGCTCGACTGGGTTGCCGCCGACGTGGCCGGGCTTCGGACGGTACTTCCCTCCCCGAACGCCACCCGGGAGCTCGCCATGGTCGACGCCGACGGCTGCGCCTGCGGGAGCGGCGCCTGCTGCTGAGCCAGTCAGCCCGGCTCGGGCCAGCCATCCAGGGCGGCCGCTTCGACGCACAGCGCCACGACGCCTAGTCGCTCGAGACGGTCTGCGGTGGGCCGTCGACGGATCGTCCACGCCGCAACCTCGAGGCCCGCGGCGGAAGCCCAAGCCATCGCCTTCGGGTTGATCGCCCGCCAATTTACGGAAATCCCGCGACAGCCAAGCTCAACCGCGGCGCGAGTCGTGGTTGCCGTCAAGTCGTAGGCATTCAACCAGCGCGACCAACGGGGTCGGATCTGACCGACCCACGCCAGGGTGGCGATCTCGAATGACGACACGACCGTACGCTCCATCGACGGCCCACGGGCTCCTTCGATGACCTCGATCACCGCCGGAACTCGTTCGCCCTTCAGCTCGATGTCGAGGAACGGTCCGGGACCAGCGGCCTCGAGGACCTCGGCGAGCGTCGGGATTCCACTGGCCGCCAGCTCCCCGATTGTCAATGCCTCGGGTCGCTCCGGACGCCCTTGCACGCGCTGCAGCGTGGCGTCGTGGAGCACGATCGGCATGCCCTCGCGCGATCCGCGGATGTCGAACTCGAGGCCGTCGCAGGCGTGATTGGCCAGCGCAGCACGCATCGCCTGGAGCGAATTCTCGGGTCCGGCACGCCAGTCTCCCCGATGCGCCAGGCGAAGGGCACGACGGCCGCCCGGGGGTGTTTCCGGTCCAGACGTCATGCACCCACCCGGATCCGGGCCACGAGGCCGAAGTGGTCCGACGGATAGAGCGTCCGATCCCCCACCGCGGGCCGATCCCACGCGAGCCGGCTCGTCTCGGCATGGAGCTCGCCGCTCAGCCAGATGTAGTCGAGGCAACCGGGATCGCCATCGACATCCATGCCCGGCGCCTTGATCCCCGACGGCCATGTGACATCCGGCTCCGTGCCGTTCGCCTCGTGATACGCCGACCGGAACCCGGCGTCCACCATGACCCGGTACGTGGCCTCGACCGGTTCGGCGTTGAAATCGCCGACGACGATCGTGCCCCCGGGAGCTGGTCGCTCGGCCAGCCAGGCGACGAGTGCCCGGGCCTGACCCTCACGCCCCGATTCATCGGCCGGAATGTGATGGAGGTGGGTCACGACGAACGCCACTTCGGATCCGCCGGCCATGACGATCGGAACGCGGAGCGCCGAACGGTTCATGCCCAGGTCGAGCCGCTCCGGCGACGCTGCCTGGAGCGGTGACCGCACGAGGATGCTGTTGCCGTATTCGGGACGACCGGCCCAGCCCCGCTCGATCTGATAGCTGCCCGCGCCGGCCGCGCCGAGCACTCGATCCTGCCCGACGGCGAACACGCATTCCTGAAGCCCGAGGAGGTCGGGCTGGATCGACGCCATGTCCTGGAGAAGGAGCGGCAGGCGCTCCGGCCATCGATCGGCGATGTTCCGGAGGTTCAGGGTGGCGACATCGAACGATGGCATTCAGGCTCCTCGCGAGGGATCGGCCGTTCGGGTACCGGCGATCGGCAGCGTGATGGTGAACGTGGCGCCCTCATGTTCCACCGATTCGACCACGATGCGCCCGCCGTGGCCTTCGATCACGTGGCGCGCGATCGCGAGCCCGAGGCCCGTGCCGCCGCCCGACGCCCTGGACCGGTCCGCCTTATAGAAGCGTTCGAAGATCCGTGGCAGATCCGCGGCGGCAATACCCATCCCGTGGTCCTCGACGCGGGCCTGCAACTCGTCACCGACGCGGTGCACGCTCACCATGACCGACGTCTGGGGAGGACTGAACTTGACGGCGTTGTGAATCAGGTTGGCAAAGACCTGTCCGAGCTGTGACGCCTCACCGCTCACGAACGGCAGGTCGGGTGCGACCGTGGTCTCGAGCTGAACGTGCTGCCGTTCCGCGAACGGTCGCAGGCGTTCAACGGTGTCCTCCGCGACCCGACCCAAGTCGACGTCATCGAGGTGCAGCTGGCGCCCGCCGCTCTCGATTCGCGCCAGGTCGAGGAGCTCGGTGATCATCTGGCCGACCGTGGCGGTCTCAGCCTCGAGCTTTCCGATCCGGTCCGCCATCCGGGCCGGGATTGCATCGCCCGCAGCCTCGGCGTCTCTGGCCAGGGTCTCCGCGAGCAGCCCGATCGTGGTGATCGGGGTACGCAATTCGTGGGACAGGTTGTCGATGAACTCGGCCCGGATCCGCTGGAGCCTCCGGAGTTCGGCGACATCCTCGAGAACCAGCCAGATCCCGAGAATCGGTGACCGCCGGGCGCGGATCACGAGTGCCGGACCATCGGGGTCCCGGAGGGCCACCTCGCCGGCGGCCGCGCCTCGTTCGGCGGCCTCGCGTGCGATCGCCTCGATCCGGTGGTCGCCGATCGCCTCGATCGCCGTCCGCCCGAGCATCGATCCGGCAGCACGCTGCAGAAAGACATGCGCAGCCGTGTTGGCCACCTCCACCCGGAGGTCGTCGGTGAGTCGGACGATCCCGACGCCGATGAGATCAGCCAGGTAGGCGAGATCCACGAGGCGTTGATCGAGCGCAAATTCCGCGACCGTAGCCCGTCGGCGGAGACGGGCCGCTCGGTCGACGATTGTTTCTCCGGCATGGTCGGCGCCGCCGGACTGTGCGTCGTCGGCGAGTTGATCGGCAAGGGCATCGAGCGTTCGGCCCCTTGAGAGGGCGATAGCCACGGCCACGGTGATGAAAACCGCCTCCAGGCCGATGAATCCGATGACGATCCAGTCCACGGCCAGAGCATCGCACAGCAACATCAACACCCGTGACTCAACCCGGCGAGGGCGCGGTACTCTGTAGCGGTGCCGCGGACAATGTGCCGGTCCGCGACGCTGCCGCACCATCGGCCGAGGAGACCGCGTTGCGCCTGCGACTGATCCCCCGTGAAGAACGATTCTTCGACCTGTTTGCCGAGGATGCCTCAAACGTCCTGGGTGCCGCTCGCCTGCTCGAAGCGATGCTTCGGTCTTACGACGTCCTCGAGCGTCGCGCCGGTGAGATCCGCGACGCCGAGCATCGTGGCGACGAGCTCAGTCACGAGATCGGGCATCGGCTCGAGGCGACGTTTGTCACCCCGTTCGATCGCGAAGAGATCCACGCGCTGATCAGCGGACTCGACGACGTCCTCGATTTCATCGAGGAAGTCTCCGACACCTTCGTCCTGTACCGGATCGACGCGCCGACGCCGACGGCGATCCAGCAGGCCTCGATCATCGTCCGCCAGTGCGAACAGCTCCACGAGGCATTGACCCGTCTCCGTGGGTTCCGCGGTCTGGAGAAGTACTGGATCGAGGTTCATCGGCTGGAGAACGAAGGGGACCAGCTGGTCCGCCAGGCGATCGCCGACCTCTTCTCGGATGGCGGCGATCCCCTCGAAGTCATCAAGTGGAAAGAGGTCTACGCACTGCTCGAGAACACGATCGACAAATGCGAGGACGTGGCCAACATCATCGAACGGATCACGATCAAGCACGCCTGATCGGAACGTATCCTCAGCCGCGAAGCCGGCCAGGCAGCGACTCGCCGGTTGCCGCCTTGCGAGCCCGGACCAGCACACTCTTCGCGATCCGGCCGTGCCGCTCCGGAGGGACCAGCGCCCGGAGGAGGTCGAGGACGTCCCCACTGAAGAGCGGGTAGAGCGCGCACTCCTCGATCCCGAAGTTGCCCAGCGGCTCGATCGCCACGTCGCGGAAACCCGCCCGACGCAGACCCTTGTACAAGGCGACCTCCGAGAGGGCGCCGGAGAGGCAGCCCGCCCAGGCTGCGGGGTGGGTGACAATCTCCGGCGGCAGGTCGTGCTCGAGGACGAGATCGACGATCACGAGGCGCCCGCCCGGTCGAAGGACCCGAAAGGCCTCGGCAAACACCCGGACCTTGCGCGGCGACAGGTTCGGCACGCCGTTGCTGACGACAAGGTCGATCGACCCGTCCGAGAGCGGGAGCGCCTCGATCTCGGCCTGCACGAACCGGACGTTGGTCGCCCCGACCGCGGTCGCCGCCTCCCTTGCCCGATTGATCATCTCGGGAAGGAAGTCGATCCCGATCACCTCGCCCGTCGGGCCGACGCGCCGCGCCGCGAGCAGGCAGTCGATCCCGCCGCCTGAGCCGAGGTCGAGAACGCGCTCGCCCGGCTGCACATCCGCATACCGGACCGGATCGCCGACGCCGAGGGCGATCCGGACCGTCTCTTCGGGCAGCCCGACGAGGTCGCCGGGGTCGTAGAACCGTTCGGCGACCCGGCGATCGGTTGGTTGGACAGCCTGGTACGTCTCGCGGACGGCCGCCCGAATGGCGTCCTGCTGGAGAAAGTCGGACCCGTCCACGTGCCCTGCGAGGACCTCAGTCATCGGTCGGGCTCTCCGGCGGGCCTATTCCGAGGAGATGCTCGACGCGGCTGCGGAGTTCTTCGGGCATCACCGGTGTAGTCGTCGCCGCAACAAGACCGCGCAGCTCGCGAGAGAACTCGAGTTCACCGCAACAGCGCTTGCACACGCTCAGGTGCACTTCGAGCTCGGAGGTTGGGGCGGGCTCGAGCGCAGCGCCCAGGTAGGCCCACATCCGCCGGACGGCTTCAGGACAATCGATCATGGTTCCTCACTCACAGTCACCAGGTGGCGACGAACCGCGTACTCCCAGAGCCCACGTTCCAGTTGCTTCCGGCCGCGATGGAGTCGCGACAGGAGCGTGCCGAGTGGAATCTCCAGGATCCCGGCCGCCTCCTTGCAGCTGAATCCGTGGATGGTCGTCAGCAGGATCGGCCCACAGAAGGCCGGCGTCATCGTCGTGAAGACGGCCTGGATGTCCTCGTCCTCGAATAGTCGGAGGAAGTCGAGGTGCAGGGCGTCCGAGTACGGAAAGGGGTCCTCGATCGCGATCGTCGCGAAGAGTGAGAACTCATCGGCGTCGCTCGCGTCAAGCGGTACGGTCCCGGGTTCGCGACCGCGGGCCCTCCATCGGTCGCGCGCGCAGTTCGTCGCCACGGTGAACAGCCACGTCTTCACCGCAGCCTGGTCACGCAGCCCGTCGTAGGCGCGCATTGCTCGAATCAGCGTGTCCTGGAGGAGGTCTTCCGCATCCATGCGATCGCCGCTCAGATGGACGCAATACCCGTACAGGCGATCGAGGTTGTTACGGGCAACGTCAGCGAACGGCCGCCGCGCGGTGGTGCTCGTGATACCAGCGGCGCCCGTGGTCTGGTTCGTGCCTTCCGCAGCGTCGATCATCAGCGTCGACAGTTCCTCGATCACGTCGAACGGCCCGGACAGCGCGTCATCCAAGGGTAGACGATGCGCCGGCCCAGAATATTCCCGATCTTCGATGGGAATATCCACTCAACCGCCGGCGTCCCTTCCCCCGATGAGGCCACATGGCGTGGCTTCGACGTCCCGGAGGTTTCAGCCATGGCCACGATCACTGCTCGTAACGGCGTCAACGTCGACCAGCTTGTCGCCACGATCGGAGCGATCAGCGCCGACCCGAAGATTGCCTCCTTCACATTCAAGGCCGCAAGCACCTGGGAGTCCGGCGGGCGGAGCCGCGGCGAGATCGGGAACTTCGTCCATGCGGGCGCGACCTCGGACCGGGGAACCACGTTCCAGCTCGTCGGCGACGAGCCGCCGGTCCTCCTCGGTGGGAACGCCGGGCCAAACGCCGTGGAACTCCTTCTCGAGGCGCTCGCGTTCTGCTACAGCGTCGGCTACGTCTACAACGCCGCAGCTCGCGGGATTGATATCAGCGAACTGCGCTACGAGGTCGAGGGCGACCTGGACCTGCGGGCGTTCGTTGGGCTTGATGGACCGCGCGCCGGCTTCAGCGCCATCCGGGCGACCAGCTGGGTGCGCTCGCCGAACGCTACCGCCGCGCAGCTCGAGGAGCTCTGCCAGTACGTCCAGGACACCTCGCCGGTGCGCGACTGCCTGGCGAACCCGGTCCCGATCACCACGGACCTCGTCGTCCTGGACTGAGGCTCGCCAGTCTGGCGGACCCGAACGGCACGTGTTCTTCTGGAGCGAGCCCAATGACCCAGGCACCCCCGCAACCGCTCGTTGACCTCGACACCCTGCGCGCCGCGATCCGCGAGGAGTACGCCGCAGTCGCCAGCGATCCGGGGCGGGGGTTCCACTTCCACACCGGCTATCGTCTCGCAGCCATGCTCGGCTACCCGGAGGACTGGATCGCCGCGCTCCCGCCGTCGGCCGTCGAGTCGATGGCGGGGACGGGCAATCCATTCAACTTTGGCGAGATCCGGCCCGGCGAACACGTGGTCGACTGCGGCTCGGGGGCGGGCACGGACGCACTCATCGCGGCGCGGCTGGTCGGAAGGGACGGGTTCGTGATCGGGGTCGACCTGACCCCCGAGATGCTCGCCAAGGCACGACGCTCGGCCGCGTTGGCCGGGCTCACGAACGTCGAGTTCCGCGAGGGGATGCTCGAGGCAATACCCGTACCTGCGGGCTGGGCGGACGTCGTCATTTCGAACGGGGTCCTGAACCTCGTGCCCGACAAGGCGGTTGCGCTCGCAGAGATGGGCCGTGTGTTGCGGCCCGGGGGCCGTCTGCAGCTCGTCGACATCGTCCTGTCGCGTCCCGTCGAAGGACTATCGAAGCATGACGTGAGCCTGTGGACCGGCTGTATCGCTGGCGGCCTCCTGGAGGACGAACTACGGGGGCTCGTGGAGGCCGCCGGATTTCGCGACGTTGCGATCATCCGCGGCATCGACGTCTTCGCAGGAGCCCCGCAGCACTCAAACGCGGCGGCGTTCGGCACGGTGAACGCCGGGGTCACTGCGTGGAAGCCCGGTGGTCCCTGGCCGCACGCGGTCAACGAAGGAAGACTGATCAGGCGCCATACCAGCGAGGGTGCCCGGCCCTGATGAAACGCCTCCCTTTCCCGCCTCGTTTGGTGGTAGGGTCGGATCATGGAACCGTCCGGGCTGGACGTAGAGGTTGACCGCAGCGCCGAATCGAGGGTCGAATGAGCTTTCTCGACCGAGCCAGGCAGGCCGCCGGGCAGGCGGCCGATCAGGCGAAACAGGCGGCCGAATCGGCCCGTCATGCCGCGACCGAGGGCACCGACAAAGCCCAGGCCATGCTTCACGACCCGGCAACGGCAGAGCGCGCCCGTCAGGCGATGTCCCGCGCCAAGCGGGGCGTGGCGACGGCCATCGATCGAATCGACCCGGCGATCCTCGCCGACGTGATCATCAAGGCCACGGCGCTCCAGGAGAAGGCGAACCACGCGCTGAAAGCCAAGGGCTCTCCGTACCGAATCAGCGAGGTCTCGATCGGCGCCGCCATCCCGCCGAGCATCACGTTCGCGATTGCGCGAACCAATGATCCTGACGCAGACATCGTCCCGGCCGGATCCGTCTCAAGCGTCCACCTTGCCGCGCAGACAGCCGACGCCGTAGCGGGCACCGTGCGCGCGCTCGATGGTTCCGCTGTCGACGACATCGAGACCGGTCCCGAGCCGGGCTAAGTCATGGCGCCGTCCCGCAGGCCTCGTTGGACGATCACCGCATGAGACAAGCACCGTTCGGGTAGGCTCAGGGTCGGCGGAAGGGCAAGACATCACACGCAACGAGACGCCGGACGAAGCCCTGGCCTCGCTGGCGGGTCATCAGAGGGGGTTCAAGATGGGTCGCTCACGATCGAAGTCCGACAGATTCCTGATCCTGGCCATCGGCATGTCATTGATGGTTGGTGCCTGTGGCGGCTCGGCCTCGGCCGCGCCGACACTCGCTCCAGGTGAGACGGCAACGCCGGCTCCGACGGCGACGTCAGGCGCGACGGCGCCGGTGTCAAGCGATGGCGTGCCCGATGGGTCCCTCGCGTTCAGCGCCGCGCCGAGTGCCCTCGACGCCCTCGATTCGTACGAATTCCAGGTCGAGATCGCGAAGTCCGAGACGACCGCGGGCGTGGAAACCAAGAGTCGGACCGTGATGTCGGGCGTTGTGGTCAATCGCCCGGACAAGGCGAGCACGCTGCTCATGGATGAGTACGACGCCAGCGACACGATCACGAGCTCGACCGGGATCCTGATCATCGGCGCCTCGTCCTGGACCAGGAACGGCGCGTCTGATCCGTGGGTCGCCATCCCCGCTGCCCAGGCCGACTTGTTCATCCAGAGCTTCGCCTTGTTCCGGCCCGAGCAGATCTTCGGCTTGTACTTCGCGGGCCTTGGAAATGACTTCACGAGTGCCGGTAGCGAGACCAAGAACGGCGTCCCGTCCACCCACTACGAGGGCGGCGAGGCCATCGGGAGCATCCTCAGTGCGATCGCGGGATTCCAGGGGAACTGGAAATCGGATGTCTGGCTCGCGACCGACGGCGGCTTCCTGGTCCACTCCGAGGCGTCCGGCGAGGGGCTCAGCGGTGCCGACACCGGCAGCTTCCTCATGATGGTCGACATCTCGAAGCCCAACTCCGCGGGTCCCATCAACCCTCCGGGCTGATCGCGGCTGGGAACCGCCCCAGGCAGGTCGCCACGCCGATGCACCCGGCCTGCGCCGGTCAGGCCGTGGCTGCCATCGGCATGTCGAATCCGTCGCGGAACCAGCGCTCGACGGTCTCGAGCGGGACGGTCTGGCGATCGCCGCTGGCCCGGCGCGTCACCTCCGCACCCCCCGCCGCGATCGAGCGCGGGCTGATCGTCACGATCCAGGGCATGCCAAGCAGCTCCGCGTCGGTGAACTTGACGCCGGGCGACTCATCGCGATCGTCGTACAGGATGTCGCGTCCGGCCGTCGCCGCGATCTCGTGGAGACGATCACCGATCTCGGCAATCTGCGGGTCGCGGTTGGTCCCGATGGTCACGAGGTGCGCGGCGTACGGCGCCACTTCGTCGGGCCAGGCAATTCCCTTGGCGTCGTGGTGGGCCTCGACGATGCACGCAACGTTGCGTCCGAGCCCGATGCCGTAGGACCCCATGACGATGGGATGGGCCTGCCCGTCCTCGCCGAGGAACGTCGCGCCGAACGCCTCGCTGAAGTCCGTCCCGAGCTTGAAGATGTTGCCGACCTCGATCCCCTGCCGCAGAACGACCGGCTGGCGGCAGGTCGGGCACGGGTCACCGGCCCTGGCATCGGTGATCTCCGCAACGTGATCGGGCGTGTAGTCGCGCGGCACGTTGACGTTCCTGACGTGCCACCCGACGCGGTTCGCGCCGGCCACGAGGTTCGGTGAGCGGACGACCAGCTCATCCACGACCACGACCGAATCGCGGGCTCCGAGCGGCGAACCGTAGCCCGCCTCCATGCCCCGCGCCGTGATCTCCTCGAGGGTGGCCGGGCGGAGGCCGCCGCGGGCTTTCACCACGTTGAGCAGCTTCGTCTCGTTGACGTCGTAATCGCCGCGCACGATCGCCACGATGAACCGGTCGTCGCCGGTCATGAAGAAGGCGGCCTTCGCGGTCTTGCTTCGCGGGACGTCCAGGAACGTCGCGAGGGCATCGATCGTGGTGGCGTTCGGCGTCTCGACGTCCTCCATCGGCAGCGCTGCCTCGGGCTCGGGGTCGGGCTTGCCGACGATGGCGATCTGCTGGTTGTCGGCGAACCCGCAGGCATCGCACAGGACGAGCGTGTCCTCACCGAAGTCGTTGAGGACCATGAACTCATGCGCCCCGGAGCCACCCATGATCCCGACATCGGCCCCGACGGCAAGCGCCTTCAGGCCGAGGCGCTCGAAGATCCGCTCGTAGGCCGCGTACTGGAGGCGATAGTTCCGGTCCAGGCCCTCCTCGTCGCGGTCGCAGCTGTAGGCATCCTTCATGACGAACTCGCGGACGCGGATCAGGCCACCACGCGATCGAGGCTCGTCGCGGAACTTGGTCTGGAAGTGATAGACCATCATCGGCAGCTGGCGATAGCTCTGGACGATGTCGCGGAGCAGCAGTGCGACGACCTCCTCGTGGGTCATGGCGAGGACCATGTCCCGATCGCCGCGATCCTTGAAGCGGACCATCTCCGGGCCGATCTTGTAGTAGCGCCCGCTCTCTTTCCAGACCTCGGCCGGATGGACCACCGGCATCTCCATCTCCTGGCTGCCGATCCGGTTCATCTCCTCGCGCACGACCTGTTCCACGCGCTTGGTCACCCGGAATCCGAGCGGCAGCAGCGAGTAGATCCCGGACCCGAGCTGGCGGATGTAGCCGGCCCGGAGCAGGAGGCGGTGCGACGGCATCTCGACATCGGCCGGGTCGTCGCGGAGGCTGGCGAAGAACAACTGGCTCAGGCGCATGGGCGGAAGAATAGCGGCGACGGGCCGTCATCATCGAACGGACGGCCGTCGAGCACGGCCGGCCCTGGTCCTGCTAGCCTTCGCTCGTGCCCGAAGGCCTTTCCCTCCTCCTGATCACCGTCGTCTTGCTCGCCGTGGCGTTCGACTACATCAACGGATTCCACGACACGGCCAACGCGATCGCGACGTCCGTCTCGACGCGCGCGCTGCGGCCCGATCACGCGATCCTCATGTCGGCGAGCGCGAATTTCCTCGGCGCACTCACCGGAACGGCGGTCGCAAAGACGATCGCGTCGGGGATCGCCGTCACGCCCGACGGCAGTGCGGGCCAGATCATCGTGGCCGCGGCACTCATCGGCGCCATCATCTGGAACCTGATCACCTGGCGACTGGGCATTCCATCGTCCTCCAGCCACGCCCTCATCGGCGGGCTCATCGGCGCCGTCATCGCGGCGAGCGGGACCGGTGCGTTGAAGATGGACGGGATCATCAACAAGGTGATCATCCCGCTCGTGACGTCACCGGTGGCCGGGATCGTCCTCGGGTTCGCCCTGATGGTCGTGATCCTGAATGTCTTTCGGCGCGGGCATCCCCGCCGATTGAACGATCGGTTCCGGCGTTTGCAGGTGGTATCCGCAGCATTCATGGCGTTCAGTCATGGATCGAACGATGCGCAGAAGACGATGGGCATCATCACCCTCGGACTCATCGGGGGTGGCATCCTGCCCAAGGACGCCCCGATCCCGATCTGGGTCATCCTCCTCGCGGCATCGGCCATCTCGCTCGGAACGGCGGCCGGGGGCTGGCGGATCATCAGGACGATGGGCCAGAGGGTCGTCAAGCTGGATCCGGTCCACGGATTTGCGGCCGAGACCACGGCTGCGACGATCATCCTCACGGCGTCCCATTTCGGAGTACCGGTGTCGACGACCCACGTGATCTCGTCCGCGATCATGGGCGTCGGTTCCAGCGATCGATTGTCCGCCGTGCGCTGGGGCGTGGCCGGCAACATCCTCATTGCCTGGATCCTGACCATTCCCGCGTCGGGCGCCGCGGCGTGGCTCGCCTGGGAAGTCCTCAGCCGCGTCCTGTAGGCGCGTCGCTCATCCCGGCGCGCGCCTGCGACGGATGCGTCGGTTGGGCGTCGGCCGCCGTGATCGATCTGGTTGCTGATCGATCTGGTTAATCAGTAGCGCTCTGGTCGAGCGTGGCGGTAACCCGTATCCGTCGATCTGGCTGTTCGGCCGAGCGTGGACGACCCCGGCTTGATGAATCAGGTCGATCAGTCCCGGGGCGGGTCCGTGTCAACAACGTCCCTGCGGCATGAGGCAATAGGCGGATGTCACACCCGGGCGCAGCGCCGCACGGGATGCGTCAGGGTCGCCGCAGGACGTACCCGACACCGCGAATCGTCTGGATGAGCGTCGGCTGTGCCGGATCCACCTCGACTGCCGCGCGAAGCCAGTGGACGTGAACGTCGACGGTCCTGGTCTCGCCGGCGTAGTCGTACCCCCAGACGAGTTCGAGCAACTGGTCCCGCGTGACCACCTGACCCGCGTGCCGCACGAGGAAGGCGAGGAGCTCAAAGACCTTGGGTTTGACTCTGATCTCGGCTCCGTCCCGGAGAATCTGGTGCCCGGCAAGGTCGACCTGGACGCTGCCGAGGTCAACGACGGCGGCGGTTGAGGCCGCGGAGGCCACCTCACCACGGCGGAAGACCGCCCGGATCCGCGCCGACAGCTCACGAAGGGAGAATGGCTTGGTCACGTAGTCGTCTGCGCCGAGCTCGAGGCCCACCACCTTGTCCACCTCGGAGCCACGGGCGGTCAGCATGATGATCGGCACCGGTGATTCGGCCCGGATAATCCGACAGACGTCGATCCCGGAGATCTCCGGGAGCATCAGGTCCAGCAGCACGAGGTCCGGGTGATCGGCCCGAAAGCGCTCCAGCGCGACGCGCCCGTCGCCCGCCGAGGTGACGCGGAAGCCCTCGGTTTCGAGCGCCTCGACGAGCGTCTCTCTGAGGGTCGGTTCATCTTCGACGACAAGGATCGATCGGGCCATCACGGTCGAGGATACCCAGCCGTGTTAACGGGGCATTGGCTGATCGGGCGAATCTCCAGGACATTGCTGGTCGCTCGATGGTCGCAATGTGCGGCTCGGTGATCGACGGGCTCAGCTCTTTCGCTTCATGTAGTACTCGATGAAGCTTCGGCAGCGCCCGTCCACATCGAACTCCATGAGCCAGACGTTCTCGTAACTGCGGATCGGCAGGCCGTCCGGGGTATCGCGGTAGACCGTGTCGCCGATGGCGACGGCGCGATCGTCGTCGACGGCATAACACGAGTAGCGGCCCTGGACCATGCCCGGCTTGTCGCGGTTCGTCGCGTCGCCGCCGGGGTTGAGCCAGCCCTTGACGATCTCGTCACGACCCAGGACCGGGTCGTCCCAGGGGTGATACAGGTACTCGGCATCCGCCGTGAAGAGCTCCCCGATCGCCACCGGTTCGTAGCTCATCCACGCCGCCACATAGCGGTCGAGCCAGCGCTGGACATCGTCGCGGGTCATCAGGACGCTCCTTCCAGTGTTTCGATCGCCGCGCCAAGGCGCTCAAGCACGCGGTCCCGGCCGAGCGCGACCAGCGTGTGGAACAGGGGCGGCGTCGCAGTCCGCCCGGTCACGGCCACGCGAATCGCCATGAACAGGTCGCCGGCCTTCCAGCCGCGGGCCTCGGCCAGCTCGCGAAGCGGCGGCTCCAGTTCATCGGCCTCGAAACTCACGGCGCCGGTGTCGGCAATCACGTCCCGGGCCGCGGTCAAACCGGCACGTGTCGTCGCAGAGTCCCATCGCTTCGGCACGATGAGGGCGGGATCGAGGACCAGCCGATCGATCCACAGGAACCCGATCAGGTCGCCGACCGCGCCGAGCGTGGGCAGCCGTTCGCGGATCATCGGCAGCAGGACCTGGACCTCGTCCGCTGTGGGCGTGCGATCGATTCGACCGGCGATGTGCTCGGCCTCGAGGAACGGCAGGAGCCGGGTCACGAGGTCGTCGTCGGTCAGCCGGCGGATCCACTGCCCGTTCATCCACTCGAGCCGCTCGCGATCGAAGACCGCGCCGCCCTTCTGCACGTGATCGAGGTCGAAGCGCGCGGCGATCTCATCGAACGACAGGATCTCCTCCTCGGAACCGGTTGACCAGCCGAGCAGGGCCAGATAGTTGACGAGGGCCTCGCGGATGAATCCCTGGGCGATGTAATCGGAGATCGCGGTCTGGCTCTTGCGCTTGCTCATTTTCGACCGATCCGGATTGAGGATCAGCGGCAGATGGGCGAAGACCGGCTCCGGATGGCCGAGCGCCCGGAACAGGAGGATGTGCTTGGGGGTGTTGGACAGGTGATCCTCGCCCCGGATCACGTGGCTGATCTCCATCGCGGCGTCATCAACGACGACGGTGAAGTGATAGAGCGGCGTCCCATCGCCCCGGACGATCACGAAGTCGCCACCCAGGTTCGAGGTGTCGATCTCCACGCGGCCACGCACGGCGTCATCGAACGCGACCACCTCGGCCGGAACGCGGAACCGGACGGCGGGCGGGCGCGCCCCGGTCGCTCTTGCCGCGCGTTCGTCGCTGGTCAGGGTGGCGCATCGTCCAACGTATTTCGGCGGAAGATGGGCGGCTTCCTGTGCCTTCCGATCCGCATCGAGCTCCTCGGCGGTGCAGAAGCACGGGTAGGCCAGGTCCCGCTCGAGGAGACCAGCCACAGCCGTGGCGTAGCGCTCCAGGCGCTGCATCTGCCGGTACGGGCCGTATGGGCCGTTGTCCTCCCCGCCGGCCGCATCGGGACCCTCGTCCCAGGTGATGCCGAGCCAATGCAGACCCTCGAGAATGTCGGCCTCGAACGCGACCGTGCTGCGGGCGACGTCGGTGTCCTCGAGGCGCAGGAGGAACGTGCCGCCCGTGTGGCGGGCATACAGGGCATTGAACAGCGCTGTGCGAGCCGTCCCGATGTGGAGTGGCCCGGTCGGGCTGGGCGCGATGCGAACGCGGACAGGATTCATCGGTTGATTCTAGAGGTCGTCGTCAGGTCCGGGCCGGGACCCGATGAAACAGGGCGGGATCCGCGATTCCGGGCAGGACGCGGACCAGTGATGCCGGCCGAAGGCCCAGCGTCGCTCGGCCCAGCGGACCTTCCAGGGTCAGGGAATCGAGCGATTCGGAGCGGGCCAGGACGCTGACCGGCACGCCGGGTCGGAGGCCGCGGGCCTCGAGGTAGGAGAGCAGGCCCGGGTCCTCCTCGGCTTCCTCGGTGATCCGGTAAATCGTCACGTGATCGCCGGCCGCGGTCGCCGACAGCCGGACTCCCTCGGGCCGGCGTCGCGTGGTCTCGATGTCGATGGGATTGCCATGCGGACACGTCTCGGGATGACCCAGCAACTCGTCGAGCCGTGCCTCGACTCGCGGCGAGATGGCGGCCTGAAGTCGCTCGGCTTCGACGTCCGATTCGGCCCAACCCAGCCCGACGATCTCGGTCAGCAGCCACTCGCACAGGGCGTGGCGGCGGAAGATGCCGTCGGCTGCGGCCCGGCCGGCGGTCGTGAGCACGAGCACGCGGCCATCGCTCTGGGTTACGAGGGCGTCGGCGGTCAGCCGTCGGAACATCTCGCTCGCCGCCTGCGGGCTGACGCCCATCCGACGTGCCACCTGCGCCGACGTCACCCGGGCACCGTCGCTCGCCATCACGCGCAGGGCGAGAAGGTACTCCTGGGCCGCGGTGGACAGGTCGCGGGCGGTTGCCCGACGGGAGGTTGATGGATTCGTCACCGGGCGAGGATACGGCTCAGGCCGCTGATCGTTTACGGGCCGCTCGGATGCCCATGACCGCGACACCAATGATCCAGGCGATCGCCAGGATCGCGAGCAGCGAGGCCGGGCCGTAGGCCCGGTCGTAGCGTGCCCCGCTGGCGGACAGCGTGGCCGCCGCCGGGAACGCCACGATCAGGACCGCCGCGGTCCCACCGACCAGGACACGGGCGAGAAACGGGGCAGCCAGCAGGACGATCAGGATGACCGCCTGGGCGAGCCAGGGGAGCGCGGCACCCTCCGGAGTACAGGTGGCCGAGAACTCCGCGCAGCCGGTCGAATCTCCGATCAGTGCCGCGGCCGCGATCCCGAGCGGCGGCCACGCGAGGAGCGCGAACACCACGCGCCGGAGGGAACTGCGGTCGAGGACCGACAGGTCCAGTGACGGGATGAAGTCCGTGCCCAGCGGCAAAGGGCCGGCCGGGGCATCAGATCCACTCCCGCCGGGACCTCCGGCAGCCCCGGGCTCCTCCTGGGAACGTGCCGTCGAACGCGCTCGTGTTGCCGCTTCGGCCCGCTCCCGGGCAGCCGCTTCGGCCCGCTCCCGGGCAGCCGCGTCAGTCCGCTCCGGGGCATAGGCTCGTGCGCGCGAGGCGGTCGTGTTCGGCCGGGCCTGGGCCCGCGCGTTGGCGCCGGTGGGCGGATCGGGCCTCGCGTTGGTGTCGCCGTCGGCACCGGTCTCGGTCGCCGCGCCGGTCTCGGTCGCCGCGCCGGGGCGTACATCGGGTGCTCGCGTACGCGTCCGCTCCGCTCGATCGGCAGCTCGAGCCTGGTATTCCGGGCCGTGCTTCCGGGGATCCGCGTATTCCCGCGGGTTCACGGTCCAGTACTCGCCGCTCGACTGCCCGTACCAGGCGGCACCCTGCCACGCAGGATCCGATGCGTCCTGGGGTCCGTCGTAGGAGGTGGACCCGAAGGTCGCCTTGCGGGTCGCGCGTCGGCGCGGGCCTCCGGGTGGCGCTCCCCTGCCCCGATTCTCGGCTGGGCCCGTGCGCCAACCCGCGGGACCTTCGGATCCAGGTTCCGACGCGGATCCGCTGCCGGCCGGCCGGCCGCCACGCCGTGCCTCGCGAGCCCTCGACGGTTCCGCCTTCCAGGGTTCAGCGGCAGGCCCGGACCTCGTCCCACGCACCGCGCCGCGGCCCTTCGAAACCGAAAGCTGTTCGTACGCGGCCTGGATCGCGAGGAACCGAGGCAAGGCCCGTTCGCCGGCGGAGTCCGGGAGATTTGCCTTGGCCAATGCCCGGTACGCCCGCTTGACGTCGGGCGCGGATGCTCCGGGGTTCAGCCCGAGGACGCGATACGGGTCGGAGGGCATCTCCCTACCCTCGTGGCACGAGCTCGTGGAGCGGTGCGAGTTCGAAGGACGGGATGGCCTCGGCGCTCACGCGACCGTGCGGATCCGTCTCCGTGGGGCGGTGATAGCGTCCCAGGACGCGCACCGACTGGCCTGCCAGCACACCGGCCTGCTGGAGCGCCTCCACGGTCGCGGCCCACGTCGCCCGGTCGTAACCGTCGCCGTCTTCGATCTTGATGGCCATGCCAGAGGCAGCCACTTCGGTTCCGTTTCCGCGACTCCCCTTGGTGATCGCCAGCCCGCGCAGGGCCTCCATCCCTCCCTTGGACACGATCCTGCCGGGAACGGCTTTCATGAGCGAGGTATCCAAGCGGTCCCGGCTCCCGGCCACGAGATCCGGATGGGCCAGCATGGCGTCCCGGATGCTCGTCAGTGGCTTCGCCAGCGACGCTCGACTGTCGCTCGCGGGGATCGAATCAGGACCCGCGAGGTACGCATAGGCCCGGGCAACGTCCCGAAGTGCGAAGGCATACGTCGGGATCCCGCAGGCGTCGATGCCGAGCTTGAGTTTGGCGGGCGTCGTCCCGAACGCTCGCGCGACGGCTGCTCGATAGGCAACCTGGGCCGGGTGTCCCTCCAGCCAGTACCCGTCCGTCTCCCAGCCGTGGAGGCGGCACAGGAGAAGGAACACGGAGTGCTGGCCGGAGCACATGTGGCGAACGGGGCTCGCCTTCTCGCCGTCCCGCGCAAGGCGCGCCGCGGTCAGCGCATCGAGCGGCATCCCGTCGGATCCACAGGCCAGCATCGCCTGGCTCACGCCGGTCCGGCGGTACAGGCCCTGCAAGGTACGGACATGCAGATCCTCCCCGGAATGGCTGCTGGCCATGAGCGCCAGTTCCGCCGGCTCGAGGGCGAACGCCTCGACGCCGCCGGCCTCGAGCAGTGCCACCAGGCCGAAGGGCTTGACGCACGAACGGAGGTTGACGACGTGATCCGGATCGCCGATCGCCCTGAGAATTCGGCCCGTGACGTCGACCTCGACGATGTCCCCGCGGTGGACGCTTTCCTCGACGCCGGCGCGCATCTGGCGAACCAGGATCGGCGGCGGAATGCGCCGTTGACGGGGATGATCGACGGGTTTGGCAGCTGGCACGACACGAGACTACCGCGTGCGCATCAATCCGGAGTGGCGGGACCGTTTCGGGCAGGGGCCCGGTGCGGGATGGGCTACGATTGCCTCCAACCCACCACGAATCGCCCCGATTGGGGCGCCACGATCGGTCACCCCGGAGGCTCGTCGATGCCGACGCCGACGCTTCACGTCTCGAAGCACCCAGCCGTCCAGCACAAGCTGGGCATCCTTCGTGACGTCAACACGGAGCCCAAGAAATTCCGCGAAGTGGTCCGGGAACTCTCCTGGCTCCTGGGCTACGAGGCCCTTGCCGAGGCCGGCCTGCGTCCACTCGCCGTCGCGACGCCGCACGAGACGAGGCAGGGGGCCGAACTCGCGGACCGGATCGGGCTGGTGCCGATCCTGCGGGCCGGCCTGGGCATGGTCGACGCGATGCTCGAGTTGATGCCGACGGCCCAGGTCTGGCACCTCGGCCTGTTCCGCGACGAACGCACGCTCCGTCCCGTGGAGTACTACAACAAGCTCCCCGATTCGGCCAACGTGGATCTCTGCCTGATCCTCGACCCGATGCTCGCGACCGGTGGTTCGGCCACCGCGGCCATCGAGGTCCTCAAGCGCTGGGGCGCGGTCCGGATCAAGCTCGTGAACCTCATCGCTGCCCCGGAGGGAGTTGCGGCGGTGACTGCCGCACATCCGGACGTCGAGATCTTCACCGCATCGCTGGATCGCCAGCTCAACGACGTCGGCTACATCATGCCCGGCCTCGGTGATGCGGGCGATCGCCAATTCGGCACCGGCGGCGCGGCGCGCTAGACAGGATGGTAGTGGCAGTCTGACCTTTCGCCGGGTTCACAGAAGGTCAATTCGCGACGCTCCGCTCGCATACGCCTCGGCCGCCTGCCCTGCGTGTAATACATGCTACTTGACACGCGCATGTTTCTGTCCTCTACTGGTGACATGAGTGGAAGCGCGCCGCAGATCGAAGCCCAGACCGACCGCAACTCCTCGCGCGTTATCGGCTCGATCGTCGCGCTCGCCCTTGGCTGCGTCTTCCTCGCGGTGTTCGGCGTAGTCCAACCCTTCGGCGGGACGACCGCCCTCTTCGAGCGCCCCGATATCTTGATCGCAGCGTTAGCGATCGCCGCCGCACTTGGATGGCGCCTCGGCCGCGCAGTTGGCGAGACAGGCTGGCTGCGGGCCGTTGGCAGCGGCATCGCCTTCGGGCTCCTTCTGCCACCCATCGCGATGCTCGTCAGCGTCATCGCCGTCGCAACGGACGCCGCGCTTCGCGGAGCCACCAATCCCCTCATCGCGCTTGGCTGGGGCGTTGCCTGGGCCATCTATGGAACCTTCATCGTTTGCTTCTATGGGTGGGTCTTCACCGTTCCGGTCGGCATTGTCTGGGCCCTGGGCACTCGTGCCCTATCGAGCATTCGCATTACATCGATGGTTCGGCGGAGCACGCGTCCCACCGCCCGCTTTGTCGTCGCCTTGGTGTCGATCGCCCTCGCCGTCGGGACGGTCCAGGCCGTGACCTATGCGCCCAAGGATGCCCGCTGCCTCGACCTCCAAGGTGGGGCGCCCACCGATGCCGCCTTCTCGCCGGCCGGAGATCTGTTGGCGGTCACGCTCCAGAGCGACCCCAACGCGCCCGGGACGGTCGTCCTGATGCGCTGGCCATCCGGCGAGGTGGTCGACTCGTGGTCAGCCTGGGTGGACGACAGCGTGGCCGTCGACCCCGTCGGAAGGGTCTATTGGTCGGCGTGGGTCCTGAGTTTCTCGGGCGAAGGTGAACCGGGCGATGGCGTATTCACGGCAACGCCGGGCTCGGCACCCGTTCTCTTCGCCACCGGCAACGAGAGTGAGCTGAACGACCTCACCTGGACCAGTGATGGCCTGCGTGGAACGACACCGAATTCGCACCAAGTCGCGCGCATCCCGCTCACCGGCAGCAGCCGGGTGGAGGTCATGCACGATCGCGACGCGGTCGGCGCGTTCTGGTCGTCAGCGAGCGGAACGACGACCGTGACGGGCCCCACCTACGTCGGCGCAACGCTCCAGCTCTCGACGGCCAACGGAACACGCTCCGTCCCGTTTAGTGGTGATGCACGTTCGGTGGCCCTCAGCGCCGACGGCCAGACGATCGTTGAAGCTGGCTGGTTCGACGGGACGCGTTTCATCGATGTCAAGTCGGGCAGTTCGCGCCTTGTACTGCGCGGCTCTCAGGCCTTCGTCGCCCTGTCGGAGAACGGCGACGTGGCTTGGGCAAACGAGGAGCAGTACGGGCACGGTCGCCTGTGCACGTCGACGCTCGCTCGGCTCGATTGACCTCTGCGTCGGACGTGGTCTCGAGCGGAGCAAATCTGTGCTCGAACGAAAGTCGAGCGAAAGGAATCTACGTGAATGGATCCTCACGAGTCATTTCGCTTGAGGACGGTGTCAAACACCGCTCGCCCGAAACCATGGAGTTTCATTACCACAGGACCCGCGGCGCACGCGGCGGCGGATCTAATTCGATGGTCAGGGACGGAGCTC
>JANMPD010000261.1:0-1686 GCA_031369685.1 Chloroflexota bacterium
CCTATGCCAAGGTCAACGAGTTCGGCTTTGTCGAGACTCCGTTCCGTCGCGTGTACAACCGCGTGTCGCTGAACGAGGACGCTGCCGAAAAGTTGGCTGGTCGCACGCTGCGCAAGCCTGCACTCGACCCGAAGGGAAACGAGGTGGTTGCTTCCGGCGATGTGCTGGACGCCAAGTCCGTGCAGAAGATGCTCAAGTCCCACGTACCGGGCGTCGACATCGTCCCCTGGGTCTCGTCCGAAGTCGAGTACCTCTCGGCCGACGAAGAGGACATGTTCGGCATCGCGCAGGCCAACGCGTCCCTCACACCTGAGGGCACATTTGTAGACGCCCGCGTGCCGGCACGCGCTCGGGGCGACTTCAAGATCGAAGACGTGGCCAACATCCAGTACATGGACGTCTCGCCGAAGCAGATCGTCTCGGTCGCGACGGCCATGATCCCGTTCCTCGAGCACGACGACGCAGGCCGCGCCCTGATGGGCGCCAACATGCAGCGTCAGGCCGTGCCTCTTCTGGTCACGGACGCGCCGCTGGTCGGGACGGGCGTCGAGTACTACGCCGCCAAGGACTCCGGCGAGATGATCGTCGCCGACGTCGACGGCACGGTCACCGACGTAGCGCACCCGAAGGACCTGAAGCAGGTTCACGCGACTCCTGTGTTCGAGATCGTGGTCAAACCGGACGGCGGTGGCGCCGACCGGCACTACCCGCTGCAGAAGTTCGCACGGTCCAACCAGGGCACGTGCCTCAACCACAAGGTCAGGGTCAAGGCGGGACAGCACGTCACCAAGGGCGACGTACTCGCCGATGGACCCGCGATCGAAGACGGAGAGATGGCGCTCGGCCGCAACGTGCTGGTCGCGTTCATGCCCTGGGAGGGCTACAACTTCGAGGACGCCATCCTGCTCTCGGAGCGCGTGGTCAAGGAGGACATGTACACCTCGATCCATATCGAGGAGTACGAGTCCGAGGCCCGCGATACGAAGCTCGGTCCGGAGGAGATCACCCGAGACATTCCCAACGTCGCCGACGACGCGCTGCGCAACCTTGACGAGCGCGGCATCGTCTACATCGGCGCCGAGGTCCAGCAGGGCGACATCCTGGTGGGCAAGATCACACCCAAGGGCGAGACCGAGCTCTCGGCCGAGGAAAGGTTGCTGCGCGCGATCTTCGGCGAGAAGGCGCGCGAGGTGCGTGACTCGAGCCTGCGCGTGCCCCACGGCGAGCGCGGCATCGTGGTCGACGTCAAGGTCTTCTCCCGCGACAACAAGGACGAGCTCGGCCCAGGCATCAACGAGATGGTCCGGGTCTACATCGCGCAGAAGCGAAAGATCTCGGCCGGCGACAAGATGGCCGGCCGCCACGGAAACAAGGGCGTGGTCAGCCGGATCATGCCGGCCGAAGACATGCCTTACTTGCCCGACGGAACTCCCGTCGACATCGTGCTCAACCCGCTCGGCGTGCCGAGCCGTATGAACCTGGGACAGGTCCTGGAGACCCACCTCGGGTGGGTCGCCCACACGCTTGGCATCAAGGTCGCGACGCCGGTGTTCGACGGCGCGCCGATGGAGACGATCGTGGCGGAGCTGAAGCGGGCGGGCCTTCCGGAAGACGGCAAGGTTTTGCTGCGCGACGGCCGCACCGGCGAGCACTTCGACGAGCCGGTGACCGTGGGCATGATCTACA
>JANMPD010000221.1:0-3616 GCA_031369685.1 Chloroflexota bacterium
GGCGGCCGCCGCGCCTTTGAAGAAGTCGCGCATCACCGCCGTCAGACGAGCGGCGCCGGGGACGGCAAGCCTGGTGATGGCCTCTGCCGCCAGGACGGCCGCATTGTCAGGTCGGGGCATCGATCCATGGCCCCACGTCCCGCGCACCGTGATCCGGTAGACGGCGTAACCCTTCTCGGCCACCTGGATCGGGTAGAGGCGTCGGCCACCAACGTCGAGGCTGACCGCCCCGGACTCGTTCAACGCACCTGCCGCCCGGAGGTGTTCGGGATGGTGGTCGGCGAGCCAGCCGGCACCATCGAGGCCCCCGGCCTCCTCGTCCGCGGTCACGGCCAGCAGGACGTCGCGGCGCAGGCCGGGGATCGGTTGCGTGGCCGGATCGCGGCCGGCTGCAGCGGCCTCCCCGGCCAGCAGGCGGAAGACCTCGATCTCCATCGCCACGAGATCCTTCATGTCGACGGCGCCGCGCCCGTAGATGTACCCGTCGACGATCGCTCCGCCGAATGGATCCTGCGTCCATTGGTCGGTGGGTGCCGGGACGACATCGAGATGCGACAGGAGCAGGAGCGGTTCGCCGCCCGTTCCATTGCCCCGGAGTCGCGCGACCACCGAACCTCGGCCGCGGACCGGTTCATAGACGGTGGACGGGATCCCGACTTCGGCGAGCCAGCCACTGATGCGCCGAGCGGCATCCAGTTCCGGGCCCGGAGGGTCGGGGGGATTGACCGACGGGATCCGGATCAGTTCGCGAAGCGTCGTGACGAGTCGATCGTGCGCCTCGTCCCAGCGGCGAACGCCGATCGTCGCGCTCGGCCGCCGGTCAACCAAAGATCGAGCGCGGACAGTACGCGGTAACGATCCAGTTCGGCTGGTCCACGATCTCGCTGATGCGAAGGTCGCCGGCCACGCTCATCAGCAGGTAGGCGTCGATCGCGGACAACGTGTGCTCGGCGATCAGGCGGTCGATCATCCGGCGGACCGCGTCGCGCGCGGCGACCATCAGGTCCGGGCCGATTCCGTCGGCCGCCAGCCATCCCGCCGTGTTGGTCGAAGCGCCGAGCGGCGCCGCGGTCCGGAACTCGGGTGCCGTGACCCGGACATCGCGCCGGACGTTCAGGCGTACCCGCGCGTGCATCGACGTTTCGATCGCGGTTCCGCAGACCTCCCCATCGCCCTGGGCTGCGTGTCCGTCGCCCAGGCTGAACAGGGCCCCCGGCACGGCAACCGGCAGCCAGAGCACCGACCCGGCAGTCAGGTGGCGGGTGTCCATGTTTCCGCCGAGCTCGGTTGGCGGGATGGTCGAGCGAGGCGCGCCGGCAGGGGCGAGGCCGAGCTCCCCGCAGAACGGGGCGAGCGGGATCCAGATGCCCGGCAGGAACTCTGCAATGCCATCGGCCAGGCGGGTGATCCGTAGCGCGGGATCCGGGAAGTCCTCGGTCAGAAGCCCAAATCCGGGGATCGCGGCCGTCCAACCCCACTGACCGGGCACGAATTCGAGAAGCTCGATCTCGAGCGTATCGCCTGGCTCGGCACCTTCGACGAACACCGGGCCGCAGACCTGGTCGACGCGGGAGAAGTCGAGGGTGGCGAGATCCGCTGCCGTCGAATCCGCGCCGATCTGCCCGCCCGAGGCGTCGAGTGCGTCGAACGAGACTTCGTCGCCACTCGCGACGCGGATGACGGGCTCGACCATTGGGTCCCACGCCAGGTGAAACTGGTCCGCCCTGACGTGGAACGGCGAACGACTCATGACGGCTCCTCCGTGTCGAGCCAGCACCGGCTCCATCGACTGTCCCCCAGCGGCACGTACGGGGGAGTCGTCTCGCATCGATCGTGTCGGGCCACACAGCGATTGCGAAATGGGCAGCCGGGTCCGGTTGCCAGGTCCATCCGCAACTCTCCCCGGGCCTGAGCGCCATCTTCCCGCGAGCCGGGAATGGACGCAAGGAGAGCACGCGTGTACGGGTGGTGCGGATCGGCGTACACGGCGTCGACCGGCCCTTCCTCGATGATTTCACCGAGATACATCACCGCGACGTGGTCGGCGATGTGATGGACGACGGCGAGGTCATGGGCGATGAACAGGTAGGCAAGGCCGCGCTCCTCCTGGAGGTCCTCGAGCAGGTTGACGATCTGAGCCTGGACGGAGACATCGAGGGCGCTGACGGGCTCGTCGAGGATGAGCAACTCGGGGTCGATGGCCAGGGCCCGAGCAATGCCGACCCGTTGGCGCTGGCCGCCGGATAGCTCGTGCGGATACCGTTCAGCGTGCTCGACGCCGAGGCCCACGTCCGTCAGGAGCCCCGCGACACGCTCGCGCCGCTCGGACGCAGTGGTCCCGATCTTATGGACGGCCAGCACCTCGGCAATCGTCGCTTCGACGGTCATCCGCGGATTGAGGCTTGAATACGGGTCCTGGAAGACGATCTGGACCCGCTCCCGCAGGCGTCGCAGGTCGGCCTTGCCGGCGGCCCGCACATCGATGCCGTCGAAGGTGACCGACCCCGCCGTTGACGGCGTCAGGCGGATGATCGCTCGACCCGTGGTCGTCTTGCCGGACCCGGATTCGCCGACCAGGGCCAACGTCTGGCCGCGCCGAATCGAGAGGCTGACGCCACGGACGGCCTTCACGTCGCGTGCCGGTCGTCCGGCCAACCTGCCCATGCCGCCCGTCCGGCCCGGGAACGTCACGACGAGGTCGCGGACGTCGAGCAGGACTTCGGGCGCGGCACGATCGGTCGTCACGCCGGCCCCGCCCGGCCAGTTAGCCGTCCGGCGCCTGCCGAGCGAGCCCGGGCCGTCGGATCGTCCGCCATGTCGACCTGGGCGGGTCCCACGCCCTCGCGATGCCCTGGGGCGTGCCCGCGACGGGACGCGACTCCCAGTTCCGCCCGCGCGAGGAAATCTGCGACCGTGGCGATGTAGCGATCGGGTTCCTCGGCGTGGGCCATATGGCCGCTGGCCTCGAACAGCACCCACTCCGCGTGGGGCAGGCGCCGGGTGATCTCGAGCATCTGGACCGGGGTCGCTTCGTCGTGCCGGCCGCTCGTGAGGAGCACCGGCTCCTCGATCTCGCCGAGCCGGTACAGGATGTCCCAGTCCTTGAGGGTCCCGACCACGTGGAATTCCGTCGGGCCGTTCATCGTCCGGTAGACCTGCGGATTGCGGGCGAGCTTGGCGAAGGAGCGGGTGACGAATTCCGGGTTCGGGACCACGCGGCAGACATGGCGGGCATAGAAGACCGCGACCGCCGCCTCGTACTCGGGGTCGTCCCAGGAGCCCGCAGCCTCGTGGCGATCAAGGGTCGCCCGGACGTCGGCGGGCAGGGCGGCCCGCTGCCGCGCCGTCTCGGACATCCACATCGGCATGCTCGCGGGCGAACTCGCGATCGTCGCGGAGACGACGCCGGCCGGCCGCGTCGCGAGGTACTCCATCAGGAGCATGCCGCCCCAGCTCTGGCCGAGGATGTGACAGCGCTCAAGACCAAGGTGCCGGCGCACGGCGTCCAGTTCGCGGACGTAGAAGTTCACCGTCCAGCGCCCCGGATCGTTGGGCTGATCGGAGTTTCCGCAGCCCTGCTGGTCGTAGAAGATCACCCGCCGCCCGGTCGCCGTCA
>JANMPD010000276.1:0-7446 GCA_031369685.1 Chloroflexota bacterium
CGCGCCGGCGGAGAACCCGCAGATCGTCATCGCCGTCGTGGTGGAGCAAGGGGGCAGGGGAGCGGAACGTGCCGCCCCGATTGGCGGGACGCTCCTCGCAGCCTGGAAAGCGTGGGCCGGCCGGTGACGGGACCGGGTCAGTGACGGACCCTGAGAGCGCGCCCGCCGGGACCGAGAGCGCGCCCGCCGGGACCGAGAGCGCGCCCGCCGGGACCGAGAGCGCGCCCGCCGGGACCGCGCCGGCGAACGAGGCCGAGCGGCCGCCGCGCCTGTTCATCGAGCGGCTGGGACTGGCGGCGGTGGCGCTCTTCGTCGGCGGACTGTTCACATTGATGGCGGGGGCCGCATGGGTCGGGGAGGAGGGATTCCTCGCCGTCATGGCCGGTCTCGGCGGGGTGATGACGTTCTGGGCGGGCTTCTCGACGCTCCGTCGCGGCTAGGTGTAGTTCCCAGGGACGTTGTTGACACGGACCCGCCCCGAGACTGATCGACCTGATTCATCAAACCGGGGTCGTCCACGCTCGGCCGAACAGCCAAATCAACGGATACGGGGTACCGCCACGCTTGACCAAAGCGCTCCTGATCAACCAGATCGATCACGGCGGCCGACGCCCAACCCGCGCAGGATCGATCACGGCGCGCGGCCGACGCCCAACCCGCTCAGGGCGCGACGCGCGGCCAGGGCGTCGGCCAACAACGTGTCCGGGAATCACACCTAGCTCAGCGCCTACAACTTCGCGCCACGTTGATCGTCACGGGCTGTTGAGGGCTGCACGAACGGCCTCGATGAGGGCCGCCTGCGGAGGCGTCGGGCCCCGGGAATCGGTCTGGATGGCGACCATGACATTCTCAGCGCTGACCCAGGTGTTACTGAATGTGGCGTCGGTATTCATGTTGCAGATAATCGCTCCATCGCTCGTCCTGCCGACCCAGCCGCTTGCCGTGAAATCCTGATCGACTGCCTCGCGAGCCGCGACGGAGGGGAACACGAGTAGGGTCTCGATCCCGGACCCGGCTACCAACCAGGCCAGCGTCGGGAACGGCGCGATGCAGTTGAAGCGCAGTGGGAGGACCTGGACGATCGACAGATCGGCAGACGCAAATGAGGGATCGGCGCTGACCAGGCGGTTCACCGCCTGGATCGCGGTAATCGGAAGGGCGGCCGTCACGTCGTCACCCGTCCAGGCTGCGGCCTCAATGATGGCCATGGACTCGCATCCATCTCGCGCTTCGAACGCGCAGGTTTCGGCGCGCTGGTCATGCCGATGGACGCGGAGGACGACGGGGCCGGCGGGGATTCCGCTCGTCCACCGGTCAACCTGGACGCGCTCGGAGTCACCATAGGTCGGCGTCTCGGTGAGGAATGGGGTCCCGCAGCTCGGTCCGTACGGTGCTGGGGCGCCAACGATGGCTGGACAGGCGATGGTGATCGCGCCGAAATCGAATGCCCAGCCACCGAGCAGGAAGGACGAATCATCGTCGGGCGCGGATGCGCCTACCGAGCCAGGTCGGAGGACGGGCACGCCGTCGAGCATGCTCGGGATCCCGTCGGCATACCGGGCCCCCACGACGGCGGCGGCAGGCGTCGGACTTGGTGGCGGATTCGTCGGGAGGATCGTTGATGGGGCCGCGTCGGAAACGCCGACCGACGGGTCCTGAGAGGTCCCGCCTCCGGGCGAGATGAGCGGAAGCCGGCTTGCCCCCGCGGCGATCAGGATCACGATGATTGCGACGGCGCTCGCGGGTCCGACGACCGTTCGCGATCGAATCGTCCGTGTGCGGATGGCGCGCAGGGTGCTTCGATGGAGATCGACATTCGCCTGCTGGACCTCGGACGCGAACCAGCTCCCCAGGCGGTCCGGCAGTTCCCGGTCTTCGAAGCGTTCCGGGCGTTCATCCATCGTCGAGTGCCTCACGGAGGCGGGTGAGGCCATCCTTCAGTTGCGATTTGATCGTGTTCTCGGATCGTCCGACGGCCTGTGCGACCTGCGGCACCGTCATCCCCACCATGTGATGCAGCACGATCGCCGCGCGCATCCGCGGCGGAAGCGCTCGGAGGGCGTCCCGGATCGCGATGTGATCGGCCATGGCTAGGGGCGCCACCGAACCCTCGGGCACCCCTCCCGAAACATGGAGCGTCCGCCGGGGTCGGCGGATCGTTCGAAAGGCTTCACGTGTCTGGATCGTCAGCAGCCAGGCACGAAGAGCATTCGGGTCGCGAAGCTGATGGACGCGCCGGATCGCCAGTTCGAACGGGTCTGGACGAGGTCCTCGGCCTCCGACCGGTCCGATGTGATCGCTCGGGCTGCCGCCAGCAATACCGGCGCCTCGCGCTCGAAGGCGGCGCCAAGAGAGATGGCATCGAATGGACGAGCCATTGCCGGATCGACGTCTATCGCGGCCACTCCACGTTCAGGCGGGAAGGTATTGGACGGGCCTGGTGCGCTATCCCTGAACCCGACTGGAAACCGACGGACTGCCATGCCTATCACACCCTACAAGAGGTGGTCCGCGGACAATTCGGGTGAGCCACAGTCGACGGGCAGTCACGTCGGGAACCTTTCGAACGTCACGGGCGTACCATCCAGCGACGCCGTGCGCCCCTGTCGATGCCAGGGCGCCCAACCCAACCCGAGGGAGACGCATGACGAAGATCCAGGAGACTGGCGACAAGGTGATCGCCAACGTTGAGCGCGTGATCGTCGGCAAGCACCGGGAGGTTCGGTTCGCGCTCGTGGCGCTCCTGTGTCGCGGCCACCTCCTCATCGAGGACGTGCCGGGCACCGGAAAGACCGTGCTCGCCAAGGCCATCGCGAAGAGCCTGGGCTGCTCGTTTCGGCGCATCCAGTTCACCCCGGATCTGCTGCCGTCCGACGTGACCGGCATGTCGATCTACAACCAGAAGACCCAGGAGTTCGAGTTCCGGCCGGGGCCGATCATCAGCCAGGTGGTGCTCGCCGACGAGATCAACCGGGCCACGCCCAAGACCCAGTCGTCGCTCCTCGAATGCATGGAGGAGCGCCAGGCAACGGTCGATGGGACGACATGGCAGATGCCCGACCCGTTCCTGGTCATCGCGACGCAGAACCCGATCGAGTACGAAGGCACCTTCGCCCTGCCCGAAGCGCAGCTCGACCGCTTCATGTTGCGCATCCGCCTCGGCTATCCGCAGCTGGTGGAAGAGGTGCTGATCCTTGATGAGCAGAAGCGAAGTCACCCGATCGACGACCTCGAGGAGGTCCTGCCGGTCGAGGAGCTGCGTGAGCTCCAGATGGCGGTCCGGGAGGTCTACGTCGACCCATCCGTGGCCGACTACATCGTTCGCCTGGTGAGTGCGACCCGGAGCCACCCCGACGTCTACCTCGGCGCTTCGCCGCGGGGATCGATTGCCCTGTACCGTGCCGGGCAGGCGCTCGCCGGACTGTTGGGCCGGGACTACGTCCTCCCGGATGACATCAAGGCGCTGGCCGAATCCGCCCTTGCGCATCGCATGATCATCAAGACGAGTTCATCGATCCACGACATCCAGGCCGCGCAGGTTGTTGCCGAACTCCTGGAAACGACCCCGGTCGACGGCGTGACGCCGACGGGCTCGGGTGGAAGCCGGGGAGGTCCGCGCGAGGTCACCGCCCAGGTCCGCGCCGAGGCCTGAGCGGATCGAGCGAGCAGGAAGCAGGGCCATGCTCCGACGACTTCAGATGCTGGTCATCGCGGCGATCCTCGTGGTCGCGGCGTTTTCGACCGGGTGGACGTTCCTGTTCTACCTCGTCTACCTGGCGATCTTCGTGGTCGGCGGATCCTATGTCCTGACCCGACTGGGCCTGACCGACCTTGAGGCCGGTTACGCCGTGAATCAGCTGTCCGGTCATGTCGGCGATCGGCTCAAGGTCACCTACACCGTTCGCAATACGAGCCGCGTCCCGAAGCCGTGGCTCGAGATCCACAACCCGACCTCGCTGCCGGCGGGCCTGCCCGGCCGCGCTCTCAGCCTCGCGGCACGGACCGAGCGGTCCTGGCTGGTCCGGACGCCCCTGACGCGCCGTGGCCACTTCCGGATCGAGCCGCTCCAGATCCGCACGGGCGACCCGTTTGGCCTGTTCGAATCGACGGCCTCGGTCGGGGCCGGCGTGACCGCGGTCGTCTATCCGAAGGTCGATGTCCTGCCGCTCTGGAAGCTGCCGGCCGCGAATGTCGACGGCAGTCACGCGATGCCGGAGCGGACCCTCCAGACGTCACCGCTCGCGACCACGGTTCGACCGTGGGCACCCGGCGATGCCTTCAATCGGATCCACTGGAAGTCCACGGCGCGGCACGGAGAGATCCAGGTCAAGGAGTTCGAGCTCGAGCAGACCGCCGACGCCTGGATCGTGCTTGACCTCGAACAAGCCTCACAGTCCGGAACCGGAGACGAGTCAACCGTCGAAATCGGCGTCCGGGCCGCCGCGTCGGTTGCCGACAAGGCGATCCGCGAGAATCGAGCCGTCGGCCTGACCGTCAACGCGCATCGCCTTGCCCAGTTGCAGCCAGATCGCGGTCCCCGCCAGCAACTCAAGATCATGCAGCTCCTGGCTGCGGTCGATGGGGACGGCGCCCATCCGCTGTCAGAAGCCTTGATCTCGACGATTCCGCGGATCCGGCGCGGCATGACGGCCGTGGTGATCACACCCTCGTTGGACGTCAACTGGGTCCGACCGCTCGCGGCCCTGCGGTCGCGGGGTGTGGGCTGCGTGGCGATCACCTTCGATGCCAAGGCCTTCGTCCAGTGGCAGCGCGACGAAGAGCGTCGGCGCGAGGGTCTCCCCACCGCCGATCCTGACCAGGACGCGGACGCGGCCATGGCCAAGCGGGTGCGCGGGCTCCGTCACGCGTTGTCCGAATTCGATGTCGCCGTCCACACCCTGGCGCCGGGCGGCTCCCTCGCGGAGATGCTTGCCGGATGACTGACGGACGAGCGGCGATGAACCACGAGCAGGCCCGGGCGACGTGGCTTAAACGCGGGCTTCGTGGCCCATCCGAGGGCTGGGCGACCCTCGGCGCGGTCATCGTGATCGTCGTTTCGATCGCGTGGTCGATCGACGATGCCAGATGGGTTCGGGGAATCGGACCGTTCACGGACTTCCTGCCGCTCGTGGGCATCGCCGGTGTGGCGTTCGGCTTCGGCGGCGCGAAGCTCGGCTGGGGGCGCTGGACCACCCACCTGCTCGGGATCGCCTTCGCGGCCATGATCATCCCGATCATCGCCGGGGCGATCGTCCTTGGGGATACGGTCCAGGGATTCGGAATCGCGGCGATGGCGGCGCGCTATCGCGAGGCCGCCGCGGTCATCGGCCGCGTGTTCAACGACCTCGCGGTCCTCGGCCTGCCGCTGACCCCTCAGTATGGGCACTATCTCATCGCCCTCGGGGCGATCGTCTGGGCGGCGGGCCAGTTCATGGCCTTTGCCGTGTTCGGGCATCGGCGCCCCCTGGACGCGATCATCGCGACGGGCCTGATTCTCCTCGGCAACATGGCCCTGACCCGGAACGACCAGCTCCACCTGATCGTGCTTTTCTCCCTTGGGGCCCTGGTCATCCTGGCGCGCTCGCACGCGACAGATGAGGGTGCAACGTGGGTTCGCCGCCGGATCGGGGACCCGGCCTCGGTCAGTGGGTTGTACCTGCGGGGCGGCGCGGTGTTCATCGCGGCAGCCGTCGTCGGCTCGCTGTTCCTGACCGCGACCGCGTCATCGGCACCCCTTCAGGGGGCCTGGAAGAACGTGCCGGGGACGCTGGTCACGCTCTCGCAATGGCTCCAGCGGTACGTGCCGCTCGGTGGCCAATCCCGGAACCCAGGCGTGGTCGTGTTCGGAGAGAACTCGCCGATCACCGGTTCGTGGTCCCAGGATTCGGGCACCGCCTTCCTCGCCCATCTGCCCGCATCGGAGACGGAGAAGTTCAAGTGGCGCGTTGGCGCCTATGCGAAATTTGACTCCTCGTCGTGGAGCTGGGGAGACACGACCTCAATCGAGCGGGCCGCCCGCGATCCGCTGTTGGCCGGATCCGCCGACGATCCATCCGTGCACGACGGACGCCGCGAGATCCGAATCGAGATCGAACCTGACACGCTGGCGAACGACTACGTCGTGAGCCCGCAGACCATCCTGTGGGTCGATCGTCCCAGCAAGGTCCGCGTCACCGGGTCAGCCGAATGGTTCGCCACCGTCCAGTTCGACGGCGCCACAAAGTACGAGGTCACCGCCCTCGTCCCGGTGGTCGGGGACGTGCCCGGCGGGGTCACGGGCAATCGCCTGCGCGTTGCCAGCCGCGAATACACGGCGGACGAGAAGCGGTTGTTCCTCGACGTGTCGCCCGGCGCCCTCGGTCCCAAAGCGCTTGCGATCCTGAGCGAGGTCAAGGCGACCAGCCCCGACAATCCATATGACCTGGCGCTCAATCTCCAGAACTACCTGCTCGACGCCGCCAACTTCTCCTACCAGGCGGACATTCAGTACGAAATCCAGGCGAGCTGCAGCGGCCTGTCGTCGGTTGAGTGTTTCGCCACGATCCGCGTCGGCTATTGCCAGTACTACGCGAGCACCATGGCCATGCTCCTTCGCCAGGCCGGTGTACCGACCAGACTGGCACAGGGATTTCTCCCGGGCAAGCGCTCCGCGGACGGGACGGAGATCGTCGACAACGGCAGTGCCCATGCCTGGGTCGAGGTCCTCTTCCCGGGCTATGGCTGGGTCGATTTCGACCCGACCGGGGGTGGCGTGGGGCAGCCCGTTGCCATCCCCTCGGGCGCCCCGGCAACGGCCTCACCGCGACCGTCCTTCAACGTGGTCACGAATCGGCCCGGTGACAGCGGGGACGACAACGGTCCAGGGCAGCGATCACCGGCCCCGATTCCAGGGTCAACCGGTCCGAGGGGGCCGTCGAGTGGCCCGTTCATCGTCATCGCGATCCTGCTCGCCATCGGCGGAGCAGCCCTCGCGGCCATCGCTTGGCGGCGTGGCCCGCGACCGATGCATCCGGACCAGGCGTGGGGGTCCGTCGCCCGCTGGGCCGCCCGGCTCGGGCTCGGCCCCCGTCCGTCCCAGACGGTCTTCGAATTTGCCGGAACGCTCGGTGATGCGGTTCCTGCCGTCCGGCCGGAGCTCTCGACCGTGGCGAGGGCGAAGGTCGAGATTGCGTACGGTCGAAGGCAACTCGGCCCTGATCGCCTGCGCCTCGTGGCCAAGGCCCACCGCCGCCTCCGGTTCGGGCTGCTCCGTCTGGCCCTGCGTCGGCGCCGATTCGGGCCGCGGCGACGCCGGGGAGGCAAGCCCTAGATGTAATCTCCCGCGAGGTTGGTGACACTCAAGCCGCCATCAGGTCGGCCAGGCGCTGACGTGGTGTGCGCCCGCCGATACCAAGATGCGGGCGCTGCCCGTTGTAGTAGTCGATGAAGCGCTCGAGCGCAAGTCGA
>JANMPD010000296.1:0-3268 GCA_031369685.1 Chloroflexota bacterium
CGAACGCGCGGTACTCCGACCCGCCCTTGAGTGACAGGTACTTGGTGATCGCCGCGGTCAGCGACGTCTTGCCATGGTCGATATGACCGATCGTGCCGACATTGACGTGCGGCTTGCTGCGTTCGAACTTCTTCTTGGCCATCTTGGCTGCTCCTGGCTCTTCTGCCGACGCTACGAAACGCGAGACTTGGCGACGAGTTCCGTGGCGAGATTGCCCGGGACCTCGGCGTAATGGGACAGTTCCATCGAATAGCTCGCCCGGCCCTGGGTCATCGACCGCAGGTCAGTGGCGTAGCCGAACATCTCGGCGAGGGGAACGGCGGACCGGACGACGGTGGTCGTGCCCCGGTTCTCCGTGCCTTCCATGATCCCTCGACGACTGTTCAGGTCGCCGATGACGTCGCCCATGAACGAGTCGGGCATGGTCACCTCGACCCGCATCATCGGCTCAAGGATAGCCGGACTTGCCCGTTCGACCGCGTCCTTGATCGCCATCGATGCGGCGATCTTGAACGCCATCTCCGAGGAGTCGACTTCGTGGTACGAGCCATCGAAGACGATCACCTTGACGTCGACCATCGGGAACCCGGCGTAGATGCCGGTCTCGAGAGCCTCCTTGATGCCCATCTGGACCGCCCGCATGTACTCACGCGGGATCGTGCCGCCCACGATCTTGTCGACGAACTCGAACCCTGCTCCCTTGAGGTTCGGTTCGGCCGTCAGGACCACGTGCCCGAACTGGCCCTTGCCGCCGGTCTGGCGCTTGAAGAGGCCATTGCCTTCGGCCAGCCGACGGATGGTCTCGCGGTAGGAAACCTGCGGACGCCCAACGTTCGCGGCGACCTTGAACTCGCGGACCATCCGGTCGACAATGACGTCGAGGTGGAGCTCGCCCATGCCGGCGATGAGCGTCTCGCCGCTCTCGGGATCCGTCTTGACCCGGAAGGTGGGGTCCTCCTCGGCCAGGCGCTGGAGGGCGATGCCCATCTTGTCCTGGTCGGCCTTCGTCTTGGGCTCGATCTTGACCTCGATGACCGGCTCCGGAAAGGTGATGGTCTCGAGCAGGATGGGATGTTCGATGTCGGACAGCGTGTCGCCGGTGAAGGTGTCCTTGAGGCCGACGATCGCAGCGATATCGCCCGCGTAGACCTCGTCGATCTCCTCGCGGTGGTTGGCGTGCATCTGGAGGATGCGTCCGACCCGTTCGCGCTTGCCCTTGGCCGTGTTCTGGACGTATGAGCCAGCCTTCAGCGTGCCCGAATAGACGCGGAAGAACGCGAGCTTTCCGACGAACGGGTCGGCGGCGATCTTGAACGCCAGGGCCGCGAAGGGCTCCTTGTCGTCGACGATGCGGACCAGCTCCTCGTCCGTTCCAGGACGCAACCCGATCGTCGGGGGCACGTCAAGCGGCGACGGAAGGAATTCCGTCACGGCGTCGAGCATGGGCTGAATGCCCTTGTTCTTGAGCGCGGAGCCGGTCAGGACGGGTACGAACTTCGACTGGAGCGTCCCGAGACGGAGGCCGTGTCGAATCTCCTCGACCGAAAGCGCCCCGCCCTCGAGGTATTTCTGGGTAAGGGCATCGTCGGCCTCGGCGACGGCTTCGATCATCTTCTCGCGGTGCTTCGCGGCTTCCGCCTTGAGGTTCTCCGGGATCTCGACGACGTCGATGTTGGTGCCGAGGTCATCGTGATAGATGATCGCCTTCATCTCGATGAGGTCGATCACGCCGGCGAAGGAATCTTCCGACCCGATCGGGATCTGGATCGGGACGGGTCGGGCGCCGAGCCGGTCGACGATCATGTCCACGCAGCGCCAGAAGTCAGCGCCGGTCCGATCAAGCTTGTTGATGAAGCAGATTCGCGGCACGGAGTAGCGATCGGCCTGCCGCCAGACCGTCTCCGACTGGGGCTCGACGCCAGCGACACCGTCGAAGACGACCACCGCACCGTCGAGCACACGGAGGCTCCGCTCGACTTCAACGGTGAAGTCCACGTGCCCGGGCGTATCGATAATGTTGATACGAAAGTCGTTCCACTGGCAGGTTGTGGCCGCGGCGGTGATGGTGATGCCGCGCTCCTGCTCCTGGGGCATCCAGTCCATCGTGGCCGCGCCCTCGTGGACCTCGCCGAGCTTGTAGATCTTCTTGGTATAGAAAAGGATCCGCTCGGTGACCGTGGTCTTCCCGGCGTCAATGTGGGCGATGATTCCGATGTTTCGCGTGCGCGCAAGCGAAACCTGGCGAGTCACAGTCGGTACCTTTCCCCGGTTACCACTTGAAGTGGCTGAACGCCTTGTTGGCGTCGGCCATCTTGTGCGTGTCTTCGCGTCGCTTGACGGCGGCGCCGAGGTTGTTCATGGCGTCCACGAATTCGGCCGCGAGCTTCTCGCTCATGCTCTTGCCGTTTCTCTTGCGCGCGGCCTGGACCAGCCAGCGCACGCCGAGGGACAGTCGACGATCGCCGCGGATCTCGACCGGCACCTGGTACGTGGCCCCGCCGACGCGGCGCGGCTTGACCTCGATGATCGGCGTGGCGTTGCGGAGGGCGGATTCGAGCACCTCGAGACCGGGGCGCTTGGCCGAGGCCTCGGCCCGGGCGAGCGCCTGCCGCAGGATCCGCTCGGCCAGGTTCTTCTTGCCGTCGGTCATCAGCTTGGCGTGGAAACGGGCGGTCGTCCGATTGGCCGGGATCTGCTCGTACTTCGCCTTGCGGGGCATGCTGGCTCGTCGCGGCATCAGCGCTTCCCTCCGACCACCGGGGTTGCCTTGGCGCCGTACTTCGATCGACCCTGCTTGCGGTCGCGCACGCCGGCAGCGTCAAGCGTCCCGCGGATGATGTGGTACTTGACCGACGGGAGGTCCTTCACGCGACCGCCACGCACGAGCACGACCGAGTGCTCCTGGAGGTTGTGGCCGATCCCGGGAATGTAGGCCGTGACCTCCATCTGGTTGGTCAGGCGCACACGCGCGATCTTCCGAAGCGCCGAGTTCGGCTTCTTCGGGGTCATCGTCCGGACCTGCAGGCAGACGCCGCGCTTCTGAGGCGCTCCCGGAATCGGGACCTGGCGCTGGCGCAGGCTGTTCCAGTTCTTGCGCATGGCGGGAGCCTTGATCTTCGAGATCTTCGGCTTGCGGCCGTGGCGCACGAGCTGGCTGATTGTCGGCACGAAGACGCTGCTCCTTTCAATGGCACAAATCGGTCGCTGCGGCTCCTTGAGCCGCGGGTCGACCCGCCGGGTGTTCGGGACCCTCGGCGAGGACCCAGTC
>JANMPD010000222.1:0-8217 GCA_031369685.1 Chloroflexota bacterium
CGAGACGACATGCACATGCCGTTTGCCCTTGTACCGCTCTCGGCCGACTACATTCGAACACTGGGCGAGGGATTCAACTTCCGCTACACCCTCCACGGCGACTTTCCACAGCGCTGGAAGTGCCGCGTATGGAACGGTTACACGTATTTCGCGATCAATTACAACGCGCCGCCCGAAGAGCGACCGGCCATCGACGAACGATGGCAGGCGGCGATGCAGCGCCAGGTGGAGGTCACCGAGGCGTGGTGGCGCGACGAGGCGCTCCCGGAGATCCGCCGGCTGGAGGCCGAGATTCGGATGATCCCCGCCGAAGGGCTGGCACCCTCCGCTCTCGCCCAGGCCTGGGATCGTGCCTGGGCCGCGACGCTGCGGATGTGGGAGCTCCACTTCATCGCGATCGGCGGGCCGTACACCGCCGTCGAGCAACTGGCGGATTTCTACGATGCGCTCGTTCCCGAGGCGGCACCGGGCGAAGCCATGCGGCTCATCGGGGGCACGCCGAATGAGCTTTTCGACGTCGGGCTCGGCGTCGAGGGGCTGGCCCGCATCGCCCGGGCGCATCCCGCAATCGAGGCCGCGCTGACGACCGGCGCCACGGGCGCAGACGGATCTCGCCGGTCGGTGCAGCCGGCTGAACTCGCGGGCCTCGATGGCAGCGGCGCGTTCCTTGCGGCACTCGATACCTTCCTCGAGGCCCACGGCCACCTTGGGCAGGCGTTCGATGACCTGGTGGAGGCGTCATGGGCGGACGAGCCGTCCATCGTCCTCGGGCAGGTTGGGCATCACCTGACAAGCCCACCGGAAGGGGCGGAATCACGTCGCGCGCGCCTGCGCTCCGAGGCCGACGACCTTGCCGGGACCGTCCGGGAGCGCCTCGCGGATACGCCTGAGCAGTCCGCGGAGTTCGAGCGTCTGCTCTCGTATGCGCGGGCGATCGGACCACTCACCGAGGGCCACAACTACTGGATCGACCGGCTCGCCCAGGCAAGGATCCGGACCCTCGCCATCCGGGTGGGCCGTCGGCTTGTCGCGAGCGGGGGCATCGACGCGCCTGAGGACATCCTGTTTTTCCACCGGGACGAGGTCAGGTCGCAGATCGAGCAACCCACGGATCTCCGCCCGCTCCTGAGCGCGCGGCGGGCCGAGCACGAGCGGCACCGGACGCTCATCGCGCCCCGGATCATCGGCGTCGATCCGGGAACCCGGGCAGCCGATCGCTTCGACGGTGAGCGTTTCACCTCGGATGACCCTCGGACCCTTCGCGGGACCGGGGCGTCGGCAGGCATCGTCCGCGGTACCGCTCGGGTGACGCTCACGCCGGCCGACTTCGCCCGGTTGCGACCCGGCGACATCATCGTGTGCGCCTCCTCGAACCCGTCCTGGGTGCCGGTCTTCACCACGGCAGGTGGCCTCGTCACCAACACGGGCGGTGTCCTGTCCCATGCGGCCGTCGTGGCTCGCGAGTTCGGGCTGCCGGCGGTCGTGGGCACCGGAGACGCCACGACCCGAATCCAGGACGGTGCGATGGTGGAGATCGACGGAACCCTTGGAACCGTCCGCCTCCTGTGACCAGCCCTCGAGGCGAACGCGTCCTGACTCCCCTCATGCTGGGCGTGGCGAGTGGATCGATCCTCGTTCCCCTCAACTCGACGATGCTCGCCGTCGCCCTGCCGGGCGTCATGGACGAGTTTCACCTCGGGCCCGCGGCGGTCTCGTCCCTGGTCACCCTGTACCTCGGTACCGTCGCCGTCGCACTGCCTGTGAGCGGCTCCCTGGGCGATCGTTTCGGGCACCGGCGAACGTTCCTCGGTGGCGTGGTGATCTTCGGGCTCGCATCGCTGCTGGCCGTCGGGGCTACCTCGTTTGCGCTGCTCCAGCTCGCCCGGGTCTTCCAGGCGATCAGCGGGGCATTCGTCTCGACGAGTTCGGCTGCGCTCGTCCGGATTGCGGCACCACCGCGGCGGCGCGGTGAGGCGTTCGGTTTGTTCGACCTCCTGACATCGACCAGTGCCGCGGCAGGGCCGTTCATCGGAGGCGTGCTGGTCGGCGCCTTCGGGTGGCGATCCCTGTTTGTCGTGGCCGTCCCGGTCGCCCTGCTCGCGGCCCTTGCCGTCGGTTACTGGCTTCGTCCCCAGGCAGCCTCAGCCATCGTCGCGGAGGCGCCACCACCTGCATCAGGCGCGCATCCGGCCATCCGACGACCCCCGCTCGACGTGGTGGGCCTGGCCCTTCTCGCGGCGTGGATCGTGGCGATCCTCATCGCCTTGCACGGCGACACCGGACTGATCGGGCTCATCGCCGCGGTCGCGATCCTGCCGCTTGCCGCGATCCTCGTCTGGTTCGAGCTCGGTCGACCGATGCCCGCCGTCGATCCCAGGCTCTTCCGCATTCCGGCATTTTCATCGGCCGTCGCGGGAATCTTCGGCACTACCGTCGTGCTCCACGCCTGCTTCATTCTCGTGCCGATGCTCGTCGAGCGGCTCCTCGGGGGCTCCCCAACGACGAGCGGCCTCGTGCTCCTGGGCGTCTCGGGCGTAGGCGCGCTGGTGGCGCCCTTCGGTGGTCGGGCATCGGATCGTCGCGGCCGAAGGGCGCTCGTCGTGACCGGCTCGCTGGTCATGGCCGCCGGCCTGGCCGGCCTTGCCCTCCCAGCGGGATCGGCGTCGTTCATCGCGGTCGGCGCCCTGCTCGCCGTGGTCGGGCTCGGCATGGGCCTGTCCGGACCGCCCCGCCAGACAGCCGCGTTCGAAACGATCAAGGCCGAGCGGATCGGGATGGCCGCCGGCACGTATTACACGGGTCGCTACCTGGGCGGGGTGGTGGGAGCGAGTATCGCCGGCGCCGTCCTCGCTACGGGGATCACCAGCGGGGCTATCACCCTCGGGTTCACGATCCTCGTGGCGGTCAGCCTGGGCGTAACGGTGGTCTCACGGTGGCTGCCGGGCGGTCACGCCGCTACGGCTCGCGCGTGACCATGACCCGTCCCGCGGGTATTTCGGGCGATGTCGTGAGGACGAGCTGGTGGCCGACGCCGATCGCATCGCAGGTACCGGGCGCGACATCGATGTGGTAGCTGACGGACAAACCACCCCCATCCCGGGACGAAATGTTGAACGTGGTCATTCGGTCGCATGCACCACCGATCCACGGAATCACCACGGTATCCGAGGATCCCGGCGGATTGAACGGCAATCCGGAAACATCGATGAAGGCCGGCGTGGGATCCATGCTCGCGTTGGTGACCTCGCCTGACGCGTCGTTCGCGGCGATCGACCACGTAGGGCCATCCACGGTCACGCCGGACATTGCGAATGAGCGCGGACCAACGATTCGACTGCATCCGGCGATTGCAAACACGACCACCCCGAGAGCCGTCAGGCGGAGAACCTGCGCGAGCCCGCGAGAGGTGCGCGAATGGTCATGCATGGCCACCTGACGATCGAATCGTCAACCAGGTTCCACGGCACGCACAGGTCTTGTGCCTCGGACGCCTCATGTGACTACAGTACGGGCATGCGCCATTGTTCCGCGGTCTTACGAGCTCCGACGTCGCGGCGATGAGCGGATTTCTCGAGCGCCTGATCCGGCCCGCCGGCGCGGATCAACCGGGCGCCGGCGATCATGACCCGGCAAGCGCCCCCGGAGCTTCGGCGACGGGCGACACGGAGACGATCCGCCGGATCGTGGCGAAACTCGATGCGATGGCACCCGACCGGGCTCGGTTCCTCGCCGGTTTCGCGTACATCCTGGCCCGTGCCGCTCACGCCGATCTCGACATCAGCCCCGAGGAGACGGCGGTCATGGAAGCCGCGGTCCGTGACCTTGGGGAGCTCGACGAGGCGCAGGCCGTCCTGGTGGTCCAGATGGCGAAGCTCCAGTCTCGGGCGAAGTTCGGTACCGAGGACTACTTGGTGACGCGAGAATTCGCGGGTTTCGCAACGGACGACCAGAAGCTCGCGGTCATTCGGGCGGCCTTCGCCGTCGGGGCGGCCGATGACGAAATCTCGAATGACGAGGCACAGACGATCAATCAGATCGCCTACGAGCTCGGCGTCGATCGCCCCACGCTGAACCAGCTCCGTGAGACATACGTCGATCAGTTCAGCGCGATCCGCGCGGCGAGGCGGCTCACCCGGGGCTGAGGGCGCGGGGTCGCTTTCTTGCCGGCCGCGCGAGGTGAGCGCCGCCGCGTGCCGTGCCCGCCGCCCCGTGCCCGCCGCAGCGTGAGCGCCGCCCCGTGCCCGCCATGCCGGACGTTCCTCGGATGGACCTACTGCAGGGTCGCGCTCGCGATTCCCGTCCCGAGGCGACGTTGGACCTCGGCGAGGAGGTCCGCGTCGTAGGCAACCGCCTGCTTCAGCTCCATCGGCAGGGCGCTTCCGCCAGGCGCCGGAATGTGCACCACGACCCGCGTCTCGCCGGGCCGCTCGCGGACGAGCTGGCGGAAGGTCTCCATGGCACGCACGAGCTGGTCTGCCGGGGCTCCGCCGAACCGCACGTGGAGGATCTGGCCGACATTGGCCGATTCGATCGGGGCGGTCGCGGCCGCGGCATCGGCAACAACCTGACGTCGCGCCTCCTCGGGCAGGGCCGGCGAATCATCGTGGTCCAGCCTCGGATCCCGGCCCGTGTGTTCGGCTGGCTGATGCGCCGAAACCGGCTCCGCCGGAGCGATCGGCGGCAGGCCCGCGACCGCCGGGACCGCCGGGACCGCCGGGACCGAATCGGCCCGGAGCGGCGACACGTATACGACATCCGGCCGCGACGCCGGGCTGGCGGGCGCCGGATCGAGGCTGCCGCGGGCGGCGTACCCGTTGGAGCCGTTGCCAGCTAATCCGTTGTGCTCGCCAATGCCGCGCTCGAACCGGCTCGCGTTCCCGATCTCGTTGCCGTCCGCCGCCTGGCCCGGCCCACCGGGTCGGCGCCGGAAGCTTCCGCGGTCCCCGGCAGCGACATCCCGGGCGAACGTTTCGGGGCCCTTGACGACGGCCTCGTCCCAGGTCGTAACCAGGTCCGCGAGGAGCGAGACTTCGTCGCCTCGATGGTCGATCCGGCCGGCAACGAGCAGGATGGAGCCATCGGCCCAGATCGGGCCGGTCTGCTCGAAGAGCTTCGGAAAGACGACGACCTCCATCGAACCCTGGAGGTCCTCGAGGGTCACGACCGCCATCGTGGCGCGGGCCCGGGTCACGATCGAGCGGGTCCCGACCACGATTCCGCAGACCACGATTCGTTGCCCGTCGAGCGAATCGTCCTTGAGGTCGGCCGAGTAGGCGGACACGAAGTCGCCGACTCGATCCGCGACCTCGCCCATCGGATGCTCGGACAGGTAGAGCCCAAGAAGCTCCTTCTCCCATCGGAGGCGCTCCCGGCCCGGTGCCTCGGGCGTCTGCGGCAGCGGCCGCTCCAGGGCCGCGGCATCGGAGGCGCCCATGTCGAAGAACGAGGTCTGGCCGCTGATCCGGTCGCGCTGGGTGGCCTGCGCCGCCGCCGTCGCATCGTCGAGCCCGAGCAGGATCTGGGCCGGGTGGCCGAAGGCACTGAGCGTGCCGACCTTGGCGAGCGCCTCGAGCACCTTGCGATTCGCCAGGCGCAGGTCGATCCGCGTGCAGAAATCCGTGAGCGACCGGAACGGTCCCTCGGCCTCGCGGGCCGCGATGATGGATTCGATGGCGCCCTGACCGACGTTCTTGACCGCGAGCAGGCCAAATCGGATGGCATCGCCTTCGACCGTGAACTCGAGCTGGCTCGCATGAACGTCGGGTGGTCGAACCTCGATCCCGAGCCGCCGACACTCGGCCACGGCGGCCGCGACCTTGTCCTCGGAGCTCCGGAACGCGGACAGCACGCTGGTCATGTACTCGACGGTGTAGTTGGCCTTGAGGTATGCGGTCTGGTACGCGATCAGGCCATAGCACGTGGCATGGGCCTTGTTGAATCCGTAGCGCTCGAAGGGCTCGAACGCCTTGAACACGGCATCGATGGTCTGTGGCGGAACGCCCCGTTCCGCGGCCTGCTTGACGAACTTCTCCTTCTGGGCCCGCAGGACCGACGACTTCTTCTTGCGGATCGCGTAGCCGAGCGTGTCCGCCTCGGGCCCGGTGAAGCCGCCGAGCGCAATGGCCGCGGCCATGATGTCTTCCTGGTACACGAAGATCCCGTAGGTCCGCTCCAGGAACGGCTCGAGGAGCGGATGCAGGTAGGTGACCGGCTCCTGGCCGTGCTTGCGGCGGATGTAGGCCGGGATGTTGTCCATCGGGCCGGGTCGGTACAGCGCGACCATCGCCGCGAGGTCGAAGACCGACGTGGGTTGGAGCTCTCGCACGTAGCGGCGCATGCCCGCGGACTCGAGCTGGAAGATGCCGGTCGTCTCGCCCGAGGCCAGCAATTCGAACGTGGCGGCGTCGTCGAGCGGGATGTGATCCAGGTCGATGTCGATATTCCGGTGTTTCTTCACGGTATCGACGGCGTTCTTGAGGATCGTCAAGTTCGAGAGGCCCAGAAAGTCGAACTTCAGCAGGCCGAGATCCTCGATCGCGTGCATCTCGTACTGGGTCATCAGCCCTTCAGAGTTGGTGGCCTTCTGGAGCGGCATGAGCTCGGTCAGCGGCTCGCGGCTGATGACCACGCCGGCAGCGTGGGTCGAGGCGTTCCTGGCGACCCCCTCGAGCTGCCTGGCGAACTCGATGACCTTCCGCACGCCCTCATCGGCGGCGACCATCTCGCGCAGGGGCTGGCTGATCTCAAGGGCCTCGTCGAGCTTGATACCGAGCTGGTTCGGAATGGCCTTGGCGATGCGGTCGACATCGCCGTAGGGATGGCCGAGCACGCGCCCGACGTCCCGGATCGCCGCGCGGGCCAGCATCGTGCCGAAGGTGATGATCTGGGCGACGTGGTCCTGGCCGTATTTCCGGGAGACGTAGGCGATCACTTCGTCCCGGCGGTCGTCCTGGAAGTCGACGTCGATGTCCGGCATCGTCACGCGGTCCGGGTTCAGGAACCGCTCGAACGGCAGGCCGTAGGCGATCGGGTCGACCGGCGTGATCCCGAGCGTGTAGGTAACGATGGAACCCGGGGCACTACCCCGGCACGTCGTCTGGATCCCCTGCTCGCGGGCGAACCGGATGAAGTCCGCGACGATGAGGAAGTATCCCGCATAGCCCATCGAAAGGATGACGCCGAGCTCGTAGTCGAGGCGTGTCTGGAGCTCCGAGGTCACCGTCCCGTAGCGCCAGGCGAGGCCCTTCTGGCATTCCTTGCGCAGCCACGATTCGACGGTCTCCCCGTCCGGCACGGGGAAGTGCGGGATGCGCAGCTGGTTCAGCGGCAGGGTCACGTCGCACATCTCGGCGATGCGCCGCGTGTTCAGCAGGGCCTCGCGCTGGTCCGGGAACAGCGCCTCCATTTCCGCGGCCGACTTCAAGTAGAAGTTGTCCGATTCGAACTTCATGCGGTTCGGCGTGTCGAGGTTGTTGCCGGTGCCCACGCACAGGAGCACGTCCTGGGCCGGAGCCTGCTTGCGATGGACGTAGTGCAGGTCGTTGGTCACGACGAGCTGCAGGCCGGTTTCCGGGGCCAGGCGGAGCAACTGCTCGTTGAGTCGGCGCTGCTCGGGCAGCCCGTGGTCCTGGAGCTCGAGGAAGAACCGATCCTTGCCGAGGATGTCCCCGTACTCCCCCGCGAGCGTCCGGGCGAGCTCCCAGTCGTCCACTTCGAGCGCCCGCGAGATCTCCCCGTTGAGACAGGCCGACAGTCCGATCAAACCCTCGCTGTATTTCGCAAGGTGCTCCCGGTCGATCCGGGGCTTGTAGTAGTAGCCGTCGAGGTGCGCATCGGTGACGAGACGGCACAGGTTCCGATAGCCCACCAGATCCGAGGCCAGCAGGATTAGGTGGAACGGCTGCGCGTCGGCCTTGCCTTCCTTGTCGGTCATCGAGCGTCGCGCGACATACGTCTCGACGCCGATGATCGGCTTGATGTCCCTGGCCTGCGCCGCCTTGTAGAACGCGACGGCGCCGTAGAGCGCGCCATGATCGGTGATCGCGAGGCTGTTGAAGCCCTGCACGCCGGCCTCATCGACGAGGTCCGGGATCCGTCCGAGCCCGTCGAGCAGGCTGAACTCGGAGTGGGTATGGAGATGCGTGAAGTCGCGGCCGGTCAGCGTCGTCATCGGGACGTCAATGGTAGCCGCGCCAGCGGGGCGGCGGCGTCGGGGCA
>JANMPD010000305.1:0-3724 GCA_031369685.1 Chloroflexota bacterium
CTGTGGCTCATACTCGGGAATGTCTCGACGGATGAGATCGCGGAATCGATCCGGGGCGCAGCAGCGTCGATCGGACGCCTGCTCGAAGACCCATCGGTCCAGGTCGTTCAGGTGACGGAGGGAGTCGACCTGGTCCCGTGAGCTCGTTGGACGCTGCGCCATCTCGAGCTCCTGGACGCGGCCCACATCACGCCCGACAGCGACGCCGAGGGCGAGCCGGTGATCAGCAAGCCGCGGGGTAGGGGAGCCTTCACTCAGTTCGAGCCCGGGGCTCCCGAGGGTGGGCGACCCATCGCGTCGCAACTGCGTCAGCTGACGGGCGCCTCGCGAAGCGACCGCAGGTAGGCATCTTCCGCGATCCCGAGAACCTCCCAGATCGCGATGTCCTCGTCGACATCGGGCCAGTGCACGGAAATTCCGCGCGGCCCGATCGTCCAGTGCTCGCGTTCCGCCGGGGTCGCCTTCGCGAGGCGAGCCGATGCCGAGACCGGAAGGCTCACCTCACGATCCTGGTCCAGCTCGAAGATCAGCCGATCGTTGATCGCCCGGATCGCTTTGATGGTCGGTGGTGTCATCGCTACGCTCGCTGTCAGACGGTGTTGATGGCCTGGATCAGAACGGCTCGGTGGACCTCGACGACCCTCCTGATCCGGTGGAGTTCGCGAGGACTGTACCCCACGTTCTCGGCAAGCGAAACGGGCCGCAGCCAAGTGATAACCGGCGGGTGAGCCGTGGTCGCTAGGTTTCCATCGTGCCCAGAGAGAAGACCGATGCCCCGTCCACTTCGACGGCTTCCGATTCATGGCCAGACGCCACGATCGTCGTACGAGGCGGGCGCCGTGACGTCATCCATCTGGCCAACGTCATGACGCGCGATGGGTCCTGGTCGGTCGTGTCGGAGCCGACCCTCTCCTTCGGGGTCATGTGCGCGAGCGTTCGGCACGGGACGGTTCGCCAGGCCACGCTTGGGCAAGTCCGTGCCGCCGGCGGATCACTGAGGCCATCGCGTGGTTCGGGCGCGCCGCCGTACCACTGCGACCTCGTCGGCTTGACCCCGGGCGTGTTTGACGCCATCTTGAGTCCGGAAGAGCGGAAGCCTGTCCCGGCGTCCGGGCGATGGCGAGGCGTGAGCTGATGGTCGTGATCGAGGTCGACTTCAACCACCTGGACGGTGCGGGTCAGCTCGTGCTGGCCGACCTCGCGGTCCACGAGCGGGCGCCGTTCGCCGAGATCGCGGCGTCGGGCGAGCGCGTGCTGTTCGTCGACGGCGGCGAGTTCGTCGAGGGCAGCCTGGCCCAGGATCCCTCACGAGGCTGGGTAGGCGTTGCCGACTGGGCCACGCAGGATCGCCTTCGCTCCTACCCGGCCGATCGGCCCGCCCTGACCTCGCTCGCTCGGTGACGGCCTCCTGAACTTGGCGTGATGTCGGACCCACGCGCTGCCGCAGTTCTACGAATCCGCGTTTGGGTGCAGAACCTTGACCTGCAGGTCGCGCGCCCGTCAGGACCTTGCCGGACCTGGTTCGATGTCGGGCAGACCGCGCGTCGGCCAGACCGAAGCCCCAGATGTGGGCGTCGAGCAGGTCCGAGGCGAAGTCCATCCACATCAAACGCTCCACCGTCGAGCGCCACGCCCCCGAATAAGCGCCGCTTGAGCGATGACGCATACGATCGCCGGATGAGAACCGTCCTGCTTGCCAGGATCGCGCGTCGTTGAGTAGAATTACTCATCATGGTGAGTACTTCGTCGCGAGGCGGCAATCGGTCGGCAGGCTCGAACGCCATCGGATCGCCATACCGGCGACCGCAGGGCGAGATCCTCGCTGCCCGACTCCGCGAACCCCGACGCTTCATCCAGGTGGTCGCGGGTCCACGCCAGGTCGGGAAGACGACGCTCGTGCAGGCGGTGACCGCGGAGTCCGGCCTCATTGTCCTGTACGCGAGCGCCGACGAGCCGGCGCTTCGGGGTCGCGAGTGGATCGGTCAGCAATGGGACGCCGCCCGGCTTGCAGCCGCCCGTGGACCGACGGTCCTGGTCCTGGACGAAGTCCAGAAGGTCCCCGACTGGTCGGAAGCGGTCAAGGCGCGCTGGGACGAGGACTCGCGCGCCGGGCTCCTGCTCCAGGTGGTTTTGCTGGGCTCGGCGCCGCTCCTGATGCAACGAGGGCTCGCGGACAGCCTGGCCGGTCGATTCGAGGTCATCCGACTGCCGCACTGGTCGGCCACCGAGATGGGCCGGGCGTTCGGATGGTCAATCGAGCAAGCCATCTACTACGGTGGATACCCGGGTTCCGCGCCGTTGATCGACGACGAGGCGCGATGGACTCGCTACATCCGGGATGCCTTGATCGAGCCCATGATCGCCCGGGACGTGCTGCTGCTCACCCGCGTGGACAAGCCGGCCCTGCTCCGTCGCCTCTTCGAGCTCGCCTGTCGGTACTCGGGCCAGGTCCTCTCATACACCAAGCTCCTGGGTCAGCTGCACGATGCCGGCAACACGACCACGCTGTCGCACTATCTGGAGCTCTTGTCGGCGGCCGGCATGGTGACGGGTCTCCCGAAGTACGCGGGGCAGGTGGTCCGGCAGCGTGCGTCCAGCCCGAAGTTCATGGTGCTGAACACGGCGCTCGCCTCGGCCCAGTCGGGGCGAACCTTCGCGCAGGCGCGTGCTGACCACGAGTTCTGGGGTCGACTGACCGAGTCGGCGGTCGGCGCCCACCTCGTGAATGCGGCCGTGGACACCGACCTCGAGGTCTTCTACTGGCGCGATCGGAACCGCGAGGTCGATTTCGTGGTCCGGGCGGGCCGGCGGTTGACGGGGATCGAGGTCAAGACGGGCAGGGCGCCGGATTCCCTGCCGGGCATGGTCGCATTCGTCGCCGAGTTCCAGCCGGATCGAACACTGCTGGTGGGCGGCAACGGTATTTCCGTCAGTGAGTTCCTGTCGAGTCCTGTCGGTGACTGGGTCGCGACCTGAGGGACGCGGCCCACATCACGCCCGACAGCGACCCCGAGGGCGAGCCGATCGGCAGCAACGGCGTCGCCCTGTGATGCGCAAGGTCCCTGGAGGTGAACCGTTGCTACGCGATGACCCGCGGGTAGACGTTGCCGACTTACGGTCATGCCCGGCGGCGCGTGCCCTGACTCAGCTCCCACCATCGGCCAGCTCCGCCAATCTCCTCCGATACGCAAATCGACGCCCGATCCGGGCCGGCGATGTGCAGCTCCGCGCTGAGGTCGACCGGGAGCGCCTCGGGGCGCTGTGACTCGGCGATCGGGCGGTCCTGGTCCAGGATGATTGCCTGGAAGGCGGCGAGCTCGGCGTCGGCCTCGGGTTCGAGCTTGTAGGACCGGGCGTTCCAGGTGAACGACCGGCAGCTTCGGGCCGACAGCGGCGCGACGGCCACGAACAGCACGAACCGGTTGCCCTCGGGCCGGTCGGGCGACGGCGGGAGGCGCTGATCGAGGGTCACCGATAGCGGCAGGTGGAGGGTGTAGGTCGTCGGGTCGCGCTGGACCTTGTCGCCGGGCGCAACGTCGCCCTTGACCGACGCCTGCGGCTCCTCGAGGGCAATGTCGAACGAGATCGTCGTCCCGTCGTCGCGGACCTCGTGATCGGGGCTGAGGGGCTTGCTGCGATCGCCGAGGATGCCCTCGTGGACCCACGGGAAGTGGCTGAAGTCGACGAAGTTCTCGACCCGCCGGGCCGCCGAGCAGGCCCAGTC
>JANMPD010000031.1:0-12558 GCA_031369685.1 Chloroflexota bacterium
TGTCGCTGCAGCCCGTGTCGCGACGCGCCGGATGGCCGAGATCAACCGTGCCTATGAAGAGCTTCAGGTCGGCGCCACCGGCGCCGGAACGTCGGGCGCAGGGACCACTGGGCCGGCACGCCGTTCGGGACCGCCGCCGGAACGCCCATCCCGTCCCGTGACCGGGCGCCTCGACACCTCGGGTACGTTCCGTCCGCGCGACAACCGCTCAGGGCCGCCGGGCTCGCCGCCGGGCCAGGAGCCGTATCGGGGCGAACGCCTCGATCGAGAGCCGCCCAGGGCTTCCCAGCCGAACGGGCCGCTCGCCCGCGGCAGGGATCCGGGTTATCGACCCGCGCCGTTGCCATCGATCGACGTGGCTCGGGCGCATCCGATCGACTTCGGCAAGTTCCACGGCCACACGCTCGGTGAGGTCGCGGCCTTCGAGCCCAGCTACATCGACTGGCTGGCCCGGACCATCTCGCACGACCCCGAGCTCGTGGCCGCGGCCCGGACGCTGCGCGCCGACCTCGACGGCCGTGGTGTCGTTCGCCGGCAGCGACCTGTCCCGTCACGCTGAACATGGACGATCGCCCCTCGCGCGGCGCGGGAGGCGATCGAAGGGCGGCGCAAGGTTCCGGCGCGACAGAGCCGCGCGATGATTCCCGCCGGAGTGAGCGAGACTCGAGCTCGAGGCCGAATGCCAGCCTTGGTTACTCGGCTCGTGACCGTCGATCGTGATCGGTCGGTCTTGACCCTTCGGTCCAGCCTGGCGTTCGATCGATGATCCGTGGCCGACGCCTCGAGAGTTGCCCGTGGTCGTCGCGCTTCGGCGTGCCAGGACCGTACGACCTCGAGCGCGCCCGTCGCAATGGCCACCTTGTCCCGGGGCTCGCCGCACGAAGGTCGATGGCATGCGCGCACCAGATCCGGGACCTCCGTACCGTTGCGGGACGCGGGTCCGCACGGCTCAGGCGAAGTGGCGCTAGGCTGGTTTCGTGCTTCCCAGCTTCCTCGTCGCGGCCGCCGCGCGCCCGAGCCATGCGCTCGTCGGCGCGCTTCTCGCGTTGCTGGTTGGGGCTTGTTCCGGCGCACCGGCTGCGACGTTCGATCCGAGCGTTTCGTGCGGCGCCGATGGCCGGGTGGCCGGAGCCTACCCGGACCTGGAGGCCCGGTTGCCGACGAGCTTCGAGGGTGCCGTCCCGGTCACGATCGATTCGGGCCGCCACTGCTCCGAGGCCGCGCTGGGCTCGCTGATCGCGCACAAGGTCTCGAACGTCCAATACGCCGGCGCCGTCTGGGATCTGGGTGGCGGGACCGGGATTTCCAGTGCGATCTTCCGGTTGCCCAGCGCCGACCTTCCGGCCGATTGGATCTCGGAGTTCTATGACGTCGGTGCTCGCACCGCCAAGCGGACCGAGAACATCGAGACGAGCTCGCCGAACATTCCCGCTGTGGGCCAGATATTCCGCCTTGACACCCTCAACGACCTTTCGCTCCAGACGGTGCTCGTCTGGCAGGACGGACCGTTCGTCCGCGTGGTCCTGATCGGAACACCGGTGTCGCCAGGCGCCACACGCACGGTGCACGATGACCTCGTCGACCGCGCCGCAGCGGCAACGGTCGCGGCCGACGGCCGCTGACCCCTGCTAGATTGACCTCGAGATGACTGATCCGTCCGAGGCCTGGGCTCGCCGGCGGGATCGATGGCAGGCGGAACGCCTTGATCCAGCGGTAGGACGTGCCCCCGAACGCCGGCCCGGGTTCGTCACCCTCGGCGATATCCCCCTGTCGGCCCTGTATGGGCCCTGGTCCCTCGATACCGGCGAGCCGGGTGGACCGGCCGGCGGGGGAGGCCCCACGGCGGTCGATCACCACGGCGACCCCCTGGCGTCCGGCCATTTCGACGACTTCCGAGCGGATCGCGACATCGGGTTCCCGGGCGAACCGCCGTTCACCCGCGGCGTTCACCCATCCGGCTACCGATCGCGCCTCTGGACGATGCGGATGTTCGCCGGGTTTGGCGCGGCCGAGGACACGAACGCGCGATTCCATCAGTTGCTGGCAGCGGGCCAGACCGGACTCTCGATCGCCTACGACATGCCGACCCTGTACGGCTACGACACGGACGATGCCGAGGCCGAGGGCGAGTTCGGGACCTGCGGCGTCGCCGTGAGCTCCCTCGCGGATATGGAGGTCCTGCTCGCGGGCCTGCCGCTCGACAAGGTCTCGACGTCGATGACGATCAACTCGCCGGCGGCCCCGATCTGGGCGATGTACATCGTTGCGGCCGAGAAGGCCGGCTATCCGCGCGCTGCCCTGGAGGGCACGACCCAGAACGACATCCTCAAGGAGTTCGTGGCCCAGAAGGAATTCCTCTTTCCGCCCGAGCCCTCGATGCGCCTCGTCACCGACACCATCGAATTCGGAACGCTCGAGATGCCGCGTTGGAACACGGTCTCGATCTCCGGATACCACATTCGCGAAGCCGGCTCGACGGCGGTTCCGGAACTGGCGTTCACGATCGCCGATGGAATGGCCTACGTCGAGGCGGCCCTGGCCCGAGGCCTGCGCGTCGACGATTTCGCTCCGCGCCTGAGCTTCTTCTTCAATTCCCACAGTGATTTCTTCGAGGAGATCGCCAAGTTCCGGGCGAGCCGCCGGGTCTGGTGGAAGCTGATGTCCCAGCGCTACCGGGCCGAGAACGAGCGCTCGACCTGGATGCGCTTCCATACCCAGACCGCCGGCGTCTCGCTCACCCCGCAGCAACCCCTCAATAACCTGACCCGTGTCGCGACGCAGGCGCTCGCTGCGGTCCTCGGCGGCACCCAGTCCCTCCACACGGACGCCTATGACGAGGCGCTCGCCGTCCCCACCGCCGCGGCCGCCCTCCTCGCTCTTCGCCAGCAGCAGGTGATCGCCGAGGAGACGGGCGTTGCATCCGTGGTCGACCCGCTCGGCGGTTCGTGGTTCGTGGAATCACTCACGAACGAGGTCGAGCGCGAGGTCTGGCGGTATCTCGACGAGATTGATCGGCGAGGCGGCATGGTCGCCGCGATTCGCGAGGGTTATCCCCAGCGTGAGATTGCCGATTCTGCCTACCGATTCCAGCGCGAATTTGACGATGGAGACCGCCGCATCGTGGGCGTCAACACCAACGTCGATGAAACGGAGACGACGCGGGTGCCGGCGCTGGCCGTTCCGGCCGGATCATTCGAGCGGCACCTCGAGCGTCTTGGTCGAACCCGACGGGATCGGGACCCGGCCGCTGTTGAGGCGGCGCTTCGCGGCCTGAGGGAGGCAGCGGCCCGCCCGGAATCGAGCGATTCCAACCTCATGCCGCACTTCCTGCGCTGCGCGGGTGCGTATGCCACGCTCGGGGAGCAGTGTTCGGTGCTCCGAGCGGTCTTTGGCGAATATCGCGAGCCGGTCGCGGTCTGAGCTCCCAGTATCCGGCCATCGAGGAGTCCCATGTACCTCAACGCCCTCGAGTTCCTGGAGGAAGAGCGCGACGCCTGGCGGCCCTTCGAGGCGCTGGCCTCGATCCCGGACGAGCGCATGGATGACCCGGTCGCGGCAGCGCACGGATGGTCGGCCCGCGACCTGATCGCGCATCTCGTCGCCTGGCAGGGCTGGGCGCTCGCCGTCGCCAAGGACCTCGCGGTCGGCGAGTCAAGTCCTTCGATCGCTCGCCTTGATGCCCTCTGGGATGAGCGCGGCGATGGCCTGAACGATGACATCACGGCCGAATGGCGCGGGCTGTCCCTCGACGAGGTGCGGAATCGTCTGGCATCGGTCCCGGGGGATCTTCGAGGGCACCTGACCGTCGTGCCCGAGTCACGCTGGGTCAAGCATCCCGCGAACCTCAAGACGTTCATCGACGAGACCATCGACCACTACGCGGACCACGCGGCGGATCTCAAGGCCATCCTCGGCTCGTCCGAATGACCGACCCGGCCCACGAAGCAGGGTCCGACGCAACCATCGGACTCGGACCGTTGCTCGAGGAGGCCGCGTCGACGCATGCCGGCGTGACGTCCACCGGGCGAGATCGTGGCCTCGCGTGGGCGGTCGGCGGCCACTCGATCGTGACGCTCGAGGACGGAACGGCCTCGTTCCGGGTGGGACGCGAGATCGGGGCGGCCGCCCGGAACACGCCCGACACGTCGTCGTCCGCGCACGGCCCCGACTGGGTGGCGTTTCGTCCGGCGGTCCTCGACGGCCATGCCCGGGATCGGATCGTCGCCTGGTTCGGTGCGGCGTATCGGCGGGTCGGCCAGACCTGACGCCGGACACACAACGACCCCGGCGTGACCGGGGCCGTTGCGGCGGAGGAGCCTTGGATGGGGCGCTTCGGCGCCCGGTTGATCAGGCCTCGGGCGTTGCCGCCTTGGTATACGCATCGAGACCGAACTGGGCCTCGAGCTGCTCGGCGGGCCGGAACCCGACGACGCCCATGGGCTGCTTGCCGGGCGCGAAGAACGCGACCGTCGGCAGGCTCATGATGTTGAACGCTCGCTGGGTCTGCGGGTTCGCGTCGACATCGACCTTGACCACGTCGACCGATCCCTCGTACTTGATCGCCAGCTTCTCGAGCTCGGGTGCCACCATGCGGCACGGTCCGCACCAGGCGGCCCAGAAGTCGACGATGACCGGCTTGTCGGCCTTCAGAACGAGCTCCTCGAACGTGGCGTCCGTGGCGTGCATCAGCGCCATCGGTGATCCTTTCTCCCGCGCGGCGGGTACATCTCCACCGCCCTCATCGGGCGATCGTCTGAATGAGGCGGTACGCCTCGAGGACCCGTGGATCCGCGAGCCTGTAATAGACAGTGCTGCCGTCACGCCGAGTGGTGACCAATCCCGCCGACCGAAGGACGGCGAGGTGCTGGCTCATGTTCGGGACCTGGCACCCGACGCGCGTCGAGAGATCGCTGACCGATACCTCGCCGTCCGCCAGGGATTCGAGCACACACAGGCGCTTCGGATCCGCCAGGGCGCGGCCAATGATGGCCGTCCGCTGATACACATCCTCGGTTGTGATGGTGGGTGCTGTTGCCATGTCCCGTCGAGTATTGCAGTGCTTGCGCAATTACGCAAGTGATCCCCGTTATCGTCCCGCATCCCTGTATTCTCCGGCCATGCCAAACCCCGACCTTGTCGACCTTGCCCACATTCAGGCCGTGCGGCCGATCGTGGCGGAGCGGGTTCATCGGACGCCGACCCTGACGTCGCAGGCAGCGGCTCGCGTCGTGGCTGCGGCGACCGGATCGCGGCTGGCGGGGGATCGGCTGTACCTGAAGGCAGAGCATCTCCAGAAGACCGGTTCGTTCAAGGCGCGGGGAATGACCGCGCGGGTGGCTCGGCTGACGCCCGACGAGCGGCGTCGCGGGATCATCACGGTCTCGGCCGGCAATGCAGCCCAGGGGTACGCGTTTGCCGGAGCCGCGCTCGGCGTTCCCGTCACTGTCGTGATGCCGGCCGCCGCGAACCCGTCGAAGGCCGCCGCAGCGGCCGGATACGGCGCCCGGGTCGTCCTCGAAGGCGACGACGTCAGCACCACGTTCGACGCCATGGAACGCATCCGTGACGAGGAGGGCCTGGTCTTCTGCCATCCGTTTGACGATCCGGATGTCATTGCCGGCCATGGATCCGCCGGCATGGAGCTCATCGAGGATGTTCCCGAGGTCGACGTGGTGGTCGTCGGGATCGGCGGCGGGGGACTGATCTCGGGGATTGCCGCGGCCGTGAAGGGCCTGCGTCCCTCGACCCGAGTCTATGGCGTCGAGCCGACCGGAAGTGACGCGATCAGTCAGGGCCTGGCAGCCAGCCGGCCCGTACCGATGACTCCCGTGAGTGTCGCCGACGGCCTCAACGCTCCGTTCGCGGGCGTCCTTCCACTGGCCATGATCAGCGCCTTGGTCGAGGACGTGATCCTGATCGATGACGGGCTCATCCTGGGCGGCCTGCGCTTCGCGCTCGAGCGCATGAAGCAGGTCCTCGAGCCTGCCGGTGCCGCGGCGCTGGCGGCAACGCTGGCGGGTCGCATCCCGATTCGGGCCGGAGAAACGGTCGCCGTCGTCCTGTCGGGCGGCAACATCCAGGTCGATCGCCTCGGCGAGTTGATCGCACGGGCCGACCCGATCGGTTGAGCGCGAGTCGCCCTCGGGCACGTTCGCCCTCGGGCGCGGGTTCGCCCTCGGCCCGCGGGCGCCCCCTCAGCCGATCCCCAGCTCCTCGAGCCGGTCGTCATCGATGCCCATGTGGTGGGCGAGTTCGTGGATCACGGTGATCCGCACCTCCTCGGCAAGGCCATCCGGATCCGGGAAGTCTTCCTGCAAGGGCATCCGGAAGAGCGTGATCCGATTCGGCACCATGAGCCAATCGGCCTGAAACTCTGTTCTCGGAACTCCTTCGTACAGTCCGTACAGGTCGTCGTCGAGCGACAGGCCGTTGTCGAGCAGTTGATCGTCGCTCGGCCAGTCGTCGATGACGATGGCCACCTCCGAGAGCGCCTCGTGGAACGGGGACGGGATGGTCGCGATGGCGCGGTCGACGAGATCGGCGAAGCCATCGGCGGATGGTTCGGCGGAGCGGCGGGAACCGCGGGGGCGTTTCGACATGCTCGCACCATCGTAGCCGCAGGGATGACGGCGCTGATGACGGCAGCGGCCCCGCGCCGGTCACGCCGGCGGCCAGCGGGTAGGATGCCGACCATGAAAGCCGTGTACACGTCCGCCCACCTGCGCCACGACGTGACCCATGAAACGTATCTGGGCATCGCGATCCCGGCCAACGAGGTCACGGAGCGTGCCGAGAACATTCGCCGGTCCCTTGAGGCCGACGGCGGGTTCGAGCTCGTTTCTCCGACCGAACACGGGCCGGAGCCGATCCTGGCGGTTCACGATGCGGGCCTGGTTCGGTTCGTCGAGACCGCCTGGGCGGACGTGCGCGACGAGGAGTTGGACCGTTCATTCCTGGTCGCCGACACCTATCCGGTTCGGGCGATGTTCGAGGGCATGAGCGACGAAGCCCTGGCCCGCCTCCGCGAACCGGTGGCCGTCGGCGGCCGCACAGGCTGGTACGGGCTGGACAGCAGCAATCCGCTTGTTGAGGGCACCTGGGACGCTGCACGGGGTGCGGTTGACGTTGCATTGACCGCCGTCGACCTTGTCCTCGATGGCGGCGAGCGGGCCGTCTACGGGTTGTGTCGGCCGCCGGGCCACCACGCGGCGCGGGCGATGGCCGGCGGCTACTGCTTCTTCAACAATGCGTCGATCGCGGCCGATTCGATTGCGCGCCAGACCGGCGAGCACGTCGCGATCCTGGACGTCGATGTCCACCACGGCAACGGGACGCAACAGATCTTCTGGCGTCGAGGCGACGTCCTCTATGCCTCGATCCACGCCGATCCGGCGCACCTCTACCCTTTCTTCCTCGGCTACGCGGACGAGATTGGCGAGGGGCCTGGCGCAGGGTCGAATTTCAATCAGCCCCTCCCGGCCGGCACCGGCGACGAGCCCTACCTCGCGGCCGTCGATCGAGCCCTCGAGGTCATCGACCAGACAAGCGGAGATGTGCTGGTGGTATCGCTGGGCTTTGACACCTACTGCGAGGACCCCATCGGCACGTTTGCGCTCACCACGCCGGCGTACCACGAGATCGGCCGGCGGGTGGCAAGCCTCGGCCGTCGGCTCGTGATCCTCCAGGAGGGTGGGTACCACCGCCCTTCCCTCGGTGACAACGCCCGGGCATGGCTGCGCGGGGCCGAGGGTCGGTCGTACGATCCGGGATCAATCTCCGGCCAGACCCCGGCCGGCACGAGGAGCGCGAAATGACCAGATCGTTGCCGGATGCGGTGCGCAAGCTCGTCGCCGAGATCGAGACCGAGATCGGTGAATCGGACGAGGCCGCCCTGGCTGCCCCGATCGAGGGTTCCGTATCTCGCGCCGATAGCGGCAACGGTTCATCCGTCCACGCGAGCGATCGCCTCGAAGGTGGGGCCGATCGGGTCGAGGAAGCGGTCCGGGACATCCTCCTCGAGATCGGTGAGGACCCGAACCGCGATGGCCTGCGCGGAACGCCGGATCGCGTCCATCGCATGTATGCGGAGTTGACGGCGGGCTACCACGTGGATCCGGACCGGCTCGTCAACGGCGCGATCTTCGATGTCGACTATTCGGAGATGGTCGTGGTCAAGGACATCCCGTTCTACTCGCTTTGCGAGCACCACCTGCTGCCGTTCTTCGGGACCGCTTCGGTGGCCTACATTCCGCGCGGCCGCGTGATCGGCCTGTCCAAGATCCCGCGAATCGTGGAGATGTACGCACGACGCCTCCAGATCCAGGAGCGGATGACCCAGGAGATCGCGGACTTCCTCAACGCGCGCCTTGACCCGCAGGGGGTAGGCGTCGTCGTCGAGGCGAATCACCTGTGCGCGGTGATGCGCGGAATCCGGAAGCCCGGCACGGTGATGACGACCTCGGCCGTGCTCGGCCTGTTCCGATCTCGTGACCGGACCCGAGCCGAGTTCTTCAGCCATCTCGATCGTCGCTCACCGACCCCGTGAGCCACGTCCCGGCGCCTACAATCGCGCCATGACCGACGCACCGATCAAGGTCCTCATCGCCAAGCCCGGTCTCGACGGCCACGACCGCGGAGCGAAGGTGCTCGCGCGCGGATTACGGGACGAGGGTTTCGAGGTCGTCTACACTGGCCTGCGCCAGACCCCTGAAATGGTCGCGACCGCCGCGCTCCAGGAGGACGTCGACGTCGTCGGCCTGTCGATCCTGTCAGGCGCGCACATGACCCTGGTGCCGCGAATCACCAGGATCCTCCGGGAGAGCGGCCTCGAAGACGTCATGGTGGTGCTCGGCGGCAACATCCCGGACGATGATGCCGCCGCACTCCGGGAACTTGGCGTATCCGGAATATTCGGGCCGGGGACGACCATCGCCGAGGTCGCCGACTTCCTGCGCGCGAACGTTCGCGCCCGCGACTGAGTGGGCACGCACGGCGTGCCGCCGACGGACCCGACGGACGCGGCGGACCGGGTGGCCCCCATCGACCCCACGGACCCTACGTCCCGAGCCCGCGCCCTGACGGACGCCGCGACAACCGGGGACCGCCGGGCGGTCGCCCTGCTCCTGACCGCGGTCGAGAATCGAACCCCGCTCGCCGAGGCGGCGATGCGCGTCCTCTATCCGCTGGCGGGCAAGGCCCATATCGTCGGCATCACGGGAGCGCCGGGCGCGGGCAAGTCGACGCTCGTTGCCGCGTTGATTGCCGAGGTCCGCGCTGCCGGCCGGGTGGTCGGCGTGGTGGCCGTCGACCCATCGAGTCCCATCACCGGCGGGGCGTTGCTCGGTGACCGGGTGCGCATGCAGGCGTACGCCTCCGATCCCGATGTCTTCATCCGTTCGATGGCATCGCGTGGGCACGCGGGTGGGCTCGCATCCACCTCGGCGGCGGCCGCCGCGGTCATGGATGCCTGTGGCTTCGATCTGGTCCTGCTCGAGACGGTCGGCACTGGCCAGAGCGAGGTCGAGGTAGCCGCAGCCGCCGACACGACCGTTGTTCTCGAGGCGCCGGAGATGGGCGACGAGGTCCAGGCGATCAAGGCCGGGCTCCTCGAGGTCGCAGACATCGTGGTCGTGAACAAGGGGGACCGGCCCGGTGCGCAACGGACTGCGTCGCAACTTCGAGCGATGCTGGTAGCCGTGGCGCGCGTCGGCGCCGCGGACAAGACGCATCACGGGGAGATGCGTCCGGCCGAGGCTGCGGATGTACCAGGCACGACGGCTCCTGCGCCGACCGATACGACGGTGACGCGGCGCCCGCGGCCGAAGGAACCTCTCGTCCTGATCACCACCGCCACCACGGGGCAGGGCATCCCGGAGCTCCTTGCCGCCATCGATCGTGAGCGTGCTCGAGCGCGAGGGTCCGGTGCCGCGGTTGCCCGCATGGCCCGGGCGGAAGCACAGGTCTGGGCTGTCCTCGCGGATCGGATACAGGCCGCTCTCTCGGAGCCCCAGCGCAGGGCTGCCACCGAAGCCGTCCTCCGGGCCGTGGCGGATCATGAGCTTGATCCATTCGCCGCGGTCGACCGATTGCTGGCCTCCCTACGGTCGTGACCGTGGGCAACGAGGCGCGGCTGATGACGCCCGACGCGCACGCTACGCTTTCACCATGACGATCGATCACATCTTCGTAGCCGGTGCGGGGCTCATGGGCCACGGAATCGGGCAGGTGCACGCGGCGATCGGCCGCCAGGTGACGCTCTACGAGCCGGATCCGTCACGGGCCGAGGCAGGCCGCGAACGTATCGCCGGCAACCTCGATCGCGCGGTCGCCAAGGGCAAGCTTCAAGTCGCCCAGAGGGACGAGATCCTGGGGCGCGTGACCGCAACCTCGGATCTCGCGGAGGCGGCGACGGCAGACCTCGTCGTCGAGGCCGTGTTCGAAGATCTCGGTGTCAAGCAGGCGCTGTGGCGGGAGATCGACGGGATCGCGCGGCCGGCCACGATCTTCGCCTCGAACACGAGTTCCATCTCGATCGACATGCTGGCCTCGGTCGTCACGCCGTCGCGTCGCGAGCGATTCGTCGGGATGCATTTCTTCAGCCCCGTCCCGGTCATGCCGCTCGTGGAATTGATTCGTGGATCGGCAACAACGGACGTCACCGAGCACGCGATCCGCGATCTCGCCGATGCGCTCGGCAAGCAGCTCATCGTCTCAGCCGACCGACCCGGGTTCATCGTGAACCGGATTCTCATGCCGCTCCTCGCCGAGGCTATGCACGCGCTCGAGGACGGGACGGGCACCGCCGCCGACATCGATACCGGTGCGAAGGTCGGCCTCAACCACCCGATGGGCCCGCTCGAGCTGGCCGATTTCATCGGCCTCGATGTGTGCCTGAACGTGATGAACGTCCTGTACGACGGCTTCGGGCAGGAGCATTTCAAGCCACCGGCGAACCTGGTGGAGCTCGTCGCGGCCGGGCATCTCGGCCAGAAGACGGGTCGCGGGTTCCACACCTACCCGAGGACCTGAGCCGGTGGCACCGACGGCCAACACCTCGGGTCCGGGCGGCCTGACGAACGAGGAGCGCCTCCTTCGTGACACCGCGCGCGAATTCGCCCAACGCGAGATCGCCCCCGGTGCCGTCGATCGGGACGAGGAGCAACGGTTCGATCGCCCGCTCTTCGCCAGGATGGGGGACCTCGGGCTGACGGCTGCTCCGCTGCCTGAGTCGATCGGCGGCGCCGGGTTCAGCTACCTCGGCTGGGCACTCGTCATGGAGGAGCTCGGCGCCGCCGAGATGGCCTCCGCCGTGACGCTGTCGGTGCACATCCTGAGCCAGTACCCCGTGGTCACGTTCGGGAGCGAGGAACAGCACCGCGACTGGCTCGGGCCGATGCTGGCCGGCGAGGCCCTCGGTGCGTTCTGCCTGACCGAGCCGCACGCCGGATCCGATGCCGGCGCGCTCCGGATGCGTGCCGTTCGGTTGGACGCGGCCGGGGCCGAGCTGCCGGCCGGAGCGCCCGCCGCGGATGCCGCTGCCTACCGCCTGACCGGAACCAAGATCTGGATCACCAACGCGCCCGAGGCGGACCGCTACCTCGTGTTCGCCACGATCGACCCGGCGCTCGGGCCGAAGGGCATAACCGCATTCCTGGTGGAGAAGGGGACCGCGGGTTTCGGCTTCGGCGCCCACGAGAAGAAGATGGGCATCAGGTCGTGCCCGGCCGCCGAGTTGATCTTCGATCGGGCCGTGGTGCCGGTGTCGCGGCGCCTCGGTGACGAGGGCCAGGGATACCGGATCGCGCTGTCGGCGCTCGCCGAGGGACGGATCTCGATTGCGGCAGCCTGTGTCGGCCTGGCGAGGTCCGCCACGGAGCAGGCCGCCGCCTACCTGCACCAGCGCTCTGCTTTCGGCGCGCCGCTAGCCGAGCTCCAGGGGCTCCGCTTCATGGTGGCCGAGATGGCCCGCGAGGTGGCCGCAGCCCGGGCCATGACACATGAGGCGGCCCGTGCAAAGGATCGCGGCGAGCCGATCGGGGAGCTGTCGTCGCTTGCCAAGTGGACCGCCTCGGACGCCGCCATGCGGGTGGCCACGGACGCGGTCCAGCTGTTCGGCGCGAGCGGCTACTCCAGGGAAACCGGCATCGAGCGCCTCATGCGCGACGCCAAGGGAGCCCAGATCTACGAGGGCACCAACCAGGTCCATCGGGTCATCGTCGCCGACGCCGTCCTGGAGCGAGCGCGAAACTAGGAACACCGGTGGCGGGGCTGTGCCCGGCGCGTCGCCGCGCCCGGTGTACGATCGCCATCATGACCCAGACCTCATCGGGCGGGCCCAACGGGAACGTCTACATCGTCAGCGCGGCACGCACGCCGATCGGGAAGTTTGGTGGCGCGCTGTCCACCACGTCGGCCGTTCACCTGGGCGGTGTTGCCATTCGTGCCGCCGTCGAGCGGGCCCGGCTTCCGGAGGGGACCTCGATCGACGAGGTGCTCATGGGCCAGGTCATCCAGGGCGGCGCGGGCCCGGCGCCGGCGCGCCAGGCGGCGCTGCTCGCC
>JANMPD010000077.1:0-1553 GCA_031369685.1 Chloroflexota bacterium
CGGGTCGATGTGCTGATAGGAACGCTCCACCTTCGCGACGGCGGCGCCATGCACCCCGCCCTTGTGGGCGAACGCCGATCGGCCCACATAGGGCTGCCAGTCGTTGGGCGCGAGGTTCGCGATCTCGGCCACCGAACGCGAGAGCTCGGTCAGGTCGGCGATGGCTCCACCGCCCGCCGGCACGAGGACGAGATCGGTCTTGAGGGCGAGATTGGCGAGGATGCTGATCATGTTGGCGTTGCCACAGCGCTCGCCGTAGCCGTTGATCGTGGCCTGGACGTGACGAACGCCTGCGCCGACCGCCGCGATCGAGTTTGCGACCGCCATGTCCGCGTCGTTATGGGTGTGAATGCCCCACGTGATCAAGGGCGCGCCCGGGTCGGCGGCCAGCGCACCCTTCGTCGCGATCAGCACCTCGAGCAGGCGGGCCGTCAGCGTTCCTCCGTTCGTATCGCACAACACGAGCGTCCGGGCGCCGCCTTCGCGTGCCGCACGCAGCGTTGCCAGCGCGTAGGCGCTGTCCGCCTCGTACCCGTCGAAGAAGTGCTCGGCGTCGTACACGAGCTCCCGGCCATGGTCGACGATGAACCGAACGCTGTCGGCGACCATGTCGAGGTTCTCGGCGGCCGTGGCTCCCAGGACCTCGGTCACGTGGAGCAGCCAGCTCTTGCCGAAGATCGTCACGACCGGTGTCTCGGCGCGGACCAGTTCCCGGAGGTTCGGATCGGTCGCGGCTGTGTTGGCCCGGTGACGTGTTGAGCCGAAGGCCGCGAGTCTTGCAGTCTGCCAGGACATCGTCCGAGCCTTCCGGAAGAACTCGATGTCCTTGGGATTCGAGCCCGGCCAACCGCCCTCGATGAACGGCATGCCGAACTCATCGAGCATGCGTGCGACGCGCAGCTTGTCGGCCAGGGACAGGGTGACATTCTCGCCCTGGGTGCCGTCGCGGAGGGTGGTGTCGTAGAGGATGACCGGGCTATCGGACCCGGCAGTCGATGTCATCGGGTGGAACTCCAGTGGATCGATCTGTGGATCAGCTGGGCCTGGCGGCAACCGGGGCCGGTGCCGCCCGCCGAATGGAGATCCGTTCGATCACCGCGTCCGCCATGGCCGTGGTTCCCACGTGGCTCAGGCCGTCGTCGGCTTCAGGTGTCGTGCCTGGGCGCAGCAGGTCGCGCGTCCGGTAGCCGTCATCGAGGGCCTCGCTCACGGCGGATTCGATCGCGCTCGCCGCTCCGTCCAGGCCGAGCGACCAGCGCAGCATCATCGCAGCGGACAGGATCGTGCCGATCGGGTTGGCACGATCCAGGCCGGCGATGTCCGGCGCGGAACCGTGGATGGGCTCGTACAGGCCGAACCGTCCGTGGGCCGTCCGGCGATCGCCGAGCGAGGCTGACGGAAGCATGCCGAGACTCCCGGCGAGGACGGCCGCCTCGTCGGACAGGATGTCGCCGAACAGGTTCTCGGTGACGAGGACGTCGAACATCGCCGGCTGTCGGACGAGCAGCATTGCGCACGAATCGACCAGTTGATGGGCCACGCTCACTGCCGGG
>JANMPD010000092.1:0-19207 GCA_031369685.1 Chloroflexota bacterium
TTCTACGAGCGATTGAAGGCAGCCCACGCAAACACCGGCATCTGCCTCCAGGCCTACCTGAAGCGGACCGCCGCCGACATCCAGCGCCTCCTGCCCCTCCAGCCGCAGATCCGGCTCGTCAAGGGCGCGTATGCCGAGCCATCCGCGATCGCCTTCCAGACCCGCCACGACGTGGACGCCAACTACCTGGCACTGTGTGTCTCGATGCTCGAAGCGGCACGGGCAGGGACGAAGATCCGGATCGGGCTGGGTACGCACGATGTGCGCCTGATCGAGCAGGTGGCGGACCACGCCGACGCCCTGGGCCTGCCGCGCGCCTCGTTCGAGATCCAGATGCTGTACGGGATTCGGGCTGATCAGCAGCGTCGGCTGAACGCGGCCGGGTTCCGGGTCCTGGCGCTGATCGCGTACGGCGAGGCGTGGTACCCGTGGTACATGCGCCGACTTGCGGAGCGACCGGCGAACGTGATCTTTGCGCTCCGCCAGATGCTGGGGTAGGCCCGCCGAGTCACGTCCTGCTGGGTGGTGACGCGGCAACGACCGGAGCTCGACGCGTCCCGCTGCGTTCGCCGGGCATGAATCGACCCCCGCCGCTTGGCGGGGGTCGCTCGTTGCGTCAGGCAGTGGGACCGCCCTAACGGCCCGCCCACAGGACGTGGGTCAGAACGAGGTTGCCGGCCCCGAGATCGAGCAGGTAGGTGGCCCCGTGGCCCCCATTGGTGACGGCGACCAGGCGGCCCCATGCGGCTGGAGCGGCATTCCCGGACGGGCCGCCCTTCGACGTGGTTGCCGAGGCGAGTGTCGTGCTGGAGTCGAGGTGCGAGTAGATGATGCCGAGCTCGTCGTAGTCGTGCTGGTTCGGATGTGTGTTCGTGCTCGGGTCGCTGGTGTAATCCATGCAGGTCCCGAGGTTCGGGTTGCTGAAATCCACGTCCTGATGGTCCAGCCCGAAGGTATGGCCGATTTCCTGGCACATGACCATCTGGCGCCAGTCCGGCGTGTTGTACGTGGCCGTCACGAAGTACGTGTCGTTGAGCTTGACCGTGGCCTTGCCGATGTGCGAACCCGACACCCAGATCTGGGCAACGCCGAGCCAGCCGTTGTTCCCGTACTTCGAGTTGCATACCTGGACGGTGCCGTTGGTCGCGCTGCACAGCCGCTTGACCGACGACCCGGCCACGACCTTCGTATCGAGGACCGACGACGTGGTCCAGTCAGTCGAAGTCGTCCCAAGATAGTAACGCCAGTCCGAGGTGACGTTGTCGCCGAGCTTGACGGTGAACGGGTTCGCTGTCCGCGCCCAGTGATAGCCGCCCCATGAGTGGGTGGCCGACACGGAAGCCGGAGCGACGAGGACAAGGGCCAGACCGACCGCCAGCAGGGCTGCGCGACGAGGTGCTCGGGACATCAGGTGACCTCCAGGTTCGGCATGGCGGCGCCGAGATTCTGTGCAGCATAGCGGTCCCGCCCCTTGCTCACCACCCGAATCTCCAGGGCCGCGGTGCGCCCCGGCACCGGCTGGAAGTCTTGTGCACGACCGGGCGATTCGGATGGAAATCGTCGTTTCCAATGAGTACCATGGCCGGACAACGTAATTTCGCCTACGCCCACGCGATACCCGGGCCACGCGACCTGATTCAGGAGCCCCAATCGATGAAAATTCGCGATGCAACGCTCGAAGAGCTCGCCCCCAAGCCGCGCAAGCAGCGCGTCATGACGCCACGGCAGATCGCAGCCCAGAAGCGTGATCAGCTGATTCACAAGACCCTCAACGAGATCGCTGTCGGCCCGATGTCCGGGCTGAAGAAGATCGAACTCGAGCCCAGCGAGAAACTCATGACGGTTCGACTGGCAGTGGCCCGTCAGATCGCTGCCCATCCGGCCGTGGTGAACATGGGTGTCCGAGACGGCGCAATCTACCTCAGCCGGTCCCCGATTCCGGGTGCTCGCGGCGGTCGCCCGCGCAAGAACGCCTGACCGCACTCAGAACATCTCGCGTGCGAAGTCTCGTTCAAACGCGAGCGGTCAGCCGTCGGACCGCGATTCAAACAGCGACATCCCGGCACCATGGCGGTAGAATGGCCGTGGCTCCGCCGGGAGAGGGGTGTTGTCCGCGATGAGATCGGCGGCCTTCTCGGCAACCATCATGACCGGCGCGTAGATGTTCGCGTTGGTGACGTAGGGAAAGACCGACGCATCGACGATCGAAAGCCCGTCGATTCCGTGAACCCGCATCGTCATCGGATCGACGACGGACAGGGAATCGATTCCCATCCGTGTCGTGCACGACGGATGGAGTGCGGTTTCGGCATCCCGCGCGACCCACTCGAGAATCTCTGCATCCGTGTTCACTGACGGCCCGGGCGAGACCTCCCCGCCATCGAACCGTGCCATCGCCGGCTGACCGAGCAGGTCCCGCGCAACGCGGATCGCCTCGACCCACTCGCGACGATCCTGGTCCGTCGAGAGGTAGTTGAATCGGAGCGCCGGATGCGCATGCGGATCGAGGCTCTTGATCTTGACGCTGCCGCGTGCGTCGGAATACATCGGGCCCACGTGGACCTGGTAACCGTGGCCACCGGTCGGCGCCGTACCGTCGTAGCGGATCGCCAGCGGCAGGAAATGGAACATCAGGTTCGGATAGGCAACGTCATCGTTGCCGCGAGCAAACCCGCCACCCTCGAAATGATTCGTCGCGCCCGGCCCGCGCCGCATGAACAGCCATTGGAAGCCGATCCACGGCCGGCGCCACGTCTGGAGCGACGGCTGCATCGAAACCGGTTCCTTCGAACGGTACTGGACGTAGACCTCGAGATGGTCCTGGAGATTCCCGCCGACACCGGGCAGGTCGGCAACCACCGGGACCCCGAGGTCGCCCAATTCCCCTGCCGCACCGATCCCGGATAGTTGCAGGAGCTGCGGCGTGTTGATCGCACCACCGGCGAGGATCACCTCTCCGGCCGTGATCGTCTCCGTTCCGCCGCCCTGGCGTTCGATCTCGACGCCCGTCGTCCGCCGGCCATCGAAATGGATCTTCGTGACCAGGGTCCCGGTTCGGATCTTCAGGTTGCGACGACGCATCACCGGGTGCAGGTACGCCCGCGATGCCGAGATCCGGCGCCCGCGGCGGATGTTCCGATCAAACTTCGCGAAACCCTCCTGGCGGTACCCGTTGACATCGTCGGTGAGCGGGTGACCCGCCTCCTGGACGGCGGCGAAAAACGCGTCGAAGAGCGGGTTGGTGGCGGGTCCGCGCTCGAGGGCCAGCGGTCCTCCATGCCCGCGCCACGGATCGTCCGGAGCCGCAATCACGGTGTCTTCCATGCGCTTGAAATAGGGTAGGCAATGAGCAAAGTCCCAGGTCTCCATCCCCGGGTCGGCCGCCCAGCGTTCGAAGTCGAGGGGGTTCCCGCGCTGGAAGATCATCCCGTTGATCGATGAGGAACCGCCGAGGATCTTGCCGCGCGCGTGGTAGATGCGCCGGCCGCCCATGAACGGCTCCGGTTCCGATTCGTACTTCCAGTCGTAGAACGGACTGCCGATCGGAAAGGCCAGCGCCGCCGGCATGTGCACGAAGACATCGAACCGCCAGTCGGGCCGACCAGCCTCGAGGACGAGGACGCGGGTCCCCGGATCCGCACTCAGCCGATTGGCGAGCACGCTCCCGGCGGAGCCACCACCCACGATGATGTAGTCGAAGCGTTCCCTGGGCATGCCCCGATCCTAACGCGCCGGCTCAGTCCCGATGCGTCGCGTGGAGCATCGCCAGGACGGCACCTGGGCCGCCGCCGGGCGGGGTCAGCCGGCGAGTGGCGCGACCGCGAACTGCACGGCGAACTGCTGGCACCAGATCACGACGCTGGCCGCGTCATTCGGTACGACACCTGCGGGCAGGTCCATGTTGAAGTTGCCGTCGGTCGCGCGCAGCTTGCCGACCTGGATGGCCCCGCTTGTATAGCCCGCCGCGTCCGTGGAGACGTAGACGTAGAGATCGGGGCCGTTGCGCACCGAGAAGTTGTCGAACCGGATGGTCCAGGCGCCGGGCGCGGTCTCGATCAGGGTCGCCGTTCCGCTCCCGAAGTGGAAGTCGTCGGCGCCCTTGAAGGTTCCTGTGCGCGGCGCAGCCAGCGGTGGCCCCGTCGGCGCGGTGCTCGGGGCGGCTGTCTGCGGCCCGGGGCTCGCGGATGCGTCGGCGGTGGGCGGGATCACGGATGCCGACGGGGCCGCTGTCGGCGCGGCGGTCGGCCCAGGCTCATCGAGGGCGGTACGAATGAACAGCGGTGACCCGAGATACCAGGCGCTGGGCAGGCCGATGGCGAGCGCGATGATCACCACGACGGCCGTGCGACCGGGATGACGCCGCGCTGCGCCGAACCAGCCGCGCCGTCGTGCCACGCGCAGGAGCAGTACGCCCGCCACGACGACCGCAATGGCAATGGGCACGCGGTTCGGATAGAGGCTCGTGGCAAAGAGGCGTTCGAGGTCACCGATGAGGTTCATGGGTCACAGCCTGTCGGACATCGATGACGGGCGAATGACGCTGGGGTCGACGTCTGCGCACGCTGCCGATGGCCCGGCACGTGGCGCGTCAGGTCAGCGACGTCGCCCCCTGGGCCGGGAGGCGGAACCAGAACGTCGTCATCACCTCGTCCGAGGCCGCACCAACGCGTCCACCCGCGTCCTCGACCAGGCGCTTGACGATGGCGAGGCCGATCCCGGCCCCCCCGAGCTCCCTGGTTCGCGATTTCTCGACGCGGTAGAACCGCTCCCAAACACGCGGTAGGTCATCCGGCGGGATCGGGGAGCCGGTGTTGGCCACCCGAACGAGGATCCCGTCGGGAGCACGCAGGGCTTCGACCCGCACCTCGCCGCCCGACGGCGTGTAGCGAACGGCGTTCTGGAGAAGATTGGCCATGACCTGGGCGAGTTCGTCCTGACGTGCCACGACGACGAGCCCATCGGCAACCTCGATCGTCAGACGGACGGACCGGCGGGACAGGGTCGGCGCCGCCAGTTCAGCGGCAGACCTGACCAGCGATCCGATATCCACGCCCATCGGCTGGGGGCGCTCGCCCTCGGCACCGGCGAGGACATCGAGCGACGCGGCGAGGCGCCCGAGTCGATCGACCTCCTCGCGCAGGGAGTCGAAGATCGCGGGATCCGGCGGCAGCACGCCGTCGCGAAGCGCCTCGAGATAGCCCTGAAGGTTGGTGAGTGGCGTCCGCAGCTCGTGGGACGCATTCACCACGAACTCCCGCCGAAGCATTTCCTGCTCCTCGAGTCGGTCGGCCATCGTATTGAACGCTGCGGCCAGGGCCTGGATCTCCCCCGGGCCGGCCTCCGGGACACGGACGGTGAGATCACCTGCGGCGACCTGCCCGGCTCCCCGGGCCACTCGCTGGATCGGACGAGCGATCATCCTCGCGAAGATCGCCGCCATGACGACGGCGACGACGGCGGCAATCCCGAGCGCGACCCCGAAGACCACGGTCACGCTGGTGTCGAACATCGAGTGCGCGTGCTCGGCGGTATCCCCCGCCGCGACCATCAACGCCGCAAAGGACTCGGCGCCGACGCGCAGGACCCCGATGGCCACCACGGCCACCCCGATCGCGGCGACGGCCAGCGCCGCGAGCGCGATCCGGGCGGCGATTCCACGTCCGAAGTTCATGCGCTGGCGTCCAGGCGCTGGACCGGGCCGGCAGCGCGATAGCCGGCCCCGCGGACCGTGGCCACGAAGCGCGGCGAAATCGGATCGTCACCCAGCTTCTCGCGCAGGCGCTTGACATAGACATCGATCGCGCGGTCGGTGACTTCGGCCTCGCCGACCCCGTGGATCGCATCGAGCAGTTGATCGCGGGTCAGGATTCGCCCGTCGGCAGCAAGGAGGGCCGTCACGAGGCGCAGCTCGAGAACGCTGAGGGCCACCATCTGGCCGGCCACGCGAACCGAGTGACGCGCGACGTCCACTTCGAGATCGCCGCACACATAGCGAACATCGGGGTGGATGGTGTCCGGGCTGTCCCGCTCGGTGCGTCGGAGAATCGTCCTCACCCGGGCGACCAATTCTGCCGGCGAGAAGGGCTTGGGGAGATAGTCGTCGGCACCTTCCGTCAGACCGAGGATCCGGTCACCGGTCGAGGTTCGCGCGGACAGGATGAGAATCGGCACGTCACCGAGCGCCCGTGCCTGCCGGATAACGCCCATGCCGTCCATCTCGGGCAGCATCAGATCGAGGACCACCAGCCGCGGCATCTCCTGCTCGATCAGCCGGAGCGCGGTTCGGCCATCGCCCGCGGTCACGACGCGGAACCGCTCGCGCTCCAGATAGGCGCGGACGAGCGCAACGATCTTGGGATCGTCGTCGACGACGAGGATCGGGGCGGGCTGGGGGCGCGGCATCAGGGCGATCATCGCTCGGCGGAGCCTGCGCGACAACCATGACGCTCAGGTGACGGCCGGTCATTCGACCGTCGCGGGGCCGGAGCGAGTCTCTGGGCAGTCCCCGTCGTCGGGCGGGGTGGCGCCCCGGCCAGCCCCACCGGCCGGAAGGAGAACCCCGCATGTTCCGTCGTATTGGATCCGCCTTGGCCGCAAGCGCGTTGCTGCTCTCCGTAGCCGCATCCACGGTTTCCGCCGGTGGGCCTCCCGGCCTCGCATTCTACGTTGACGACGCCCGATACCGCACGGTCGGCACGCCGACCGACCTTACGAATACCGGCGCTCCGGCGTCGTCCTTCGATCGAATCTACGTACTTGGCAATGGCCTGATCAACGTGGCCGAGGCCAAGCCGGGTGACACCGACTACAACGGCGGTCGATGGATGGTCCTGCCGGTCACCTGGGCCCAGGGTGTGACGCCCGTCCAGCTCACGAGCGCCGAGGCCGTCGAGGCCTACGCGGACGCCGGCTGGCTGACGATCGCCACCTCGCCCGTCAAGGAATTCGTGTGCCCGGTGATCCCGGTCCAGGGCGGCCGCTGATCCACCCCTCCTCTCCGACGCCGGGCCGTGCGAACGCGCGGTCCGGGGTCGCCTGATTCCGCTTCTCATCCAGACCTCAGAAAAGCATGCGACGCTCTCGGCACCAAGATCTGCGCCCTGGAAACATCGTGCCGACTTCCGAGCTTCGACCCGCCATCGATCCTGCCAACAACCTGCCGACGTTCGAGGGTCGGCCGCTCCACCGCCCGGACGAGCCCGTGTTCGATCAGGGCCTCGCATTCGATGTCGAGACGCTGGTCAATCGCCGCGAGGCGCTCAAGGTGTTCGGGACGGTCGGGCTTGGCGTCGGGCAGCTCACGCTGGCGGCCTGCTCGCCGGCCGCGTCGGCGCTCCTCACCGCGGCGCCGTCGTCAAGCCCGGCGGCCGGGTCAGCGGGTGCCGACTGTGCTCCGATCCCGCCCGAGACGGCCGGGCCCTTTCCGGGCGATGGGTCCAACGGACCCGACATCCTCAACCAGAGCGGCGTCGTCCGATCCGACATCCGGTCGAGCTTCGGTGCGTCGACCACCACGGCCGAGGGCGTGCCGCTGACGATTCGTCTCACGATCCTCGACCTCGCCAAAGGCTGTGCGCCGCTGGCGGGTGCCGCGGTCTACGTGTGGCATTGCGATCGAGACGGGAACTACTCGATGTACTCGCAGGCCGCCGCGAACGAGAACTTCCTGCGCGGGGTCGGCGAGACCGACGCCCAGGGCGTCGTCGCATTCCAGAGCATCTTCCCGGCCTGCTACTCGGGTCGCTGGCCCCACATTCACTTCGAGGTCTACCCCTCGCTGGCAGCGGCGACCAAACCCGGCAACGTGATCGCCACCTCGCAGGTCGCCCTTCCCCCCGAGATCTGCGGGACGGTCTACGCAACGACCGGCTACGAATCGAGCGTTCAGACCTTCTCGCAGGTTTCCCTCGCCACCGACAACGTCTTCCGCGATGACGGCGGTGTCCGCGAGCTCGGGACCATCAGCGGCTCGGTGTCGAGTGGCCTGACGGTCGATCTCCCGGTCCCCGTCCAGGGCGCCTGACGCGCGATTCGGATTCGATGGGAGCCGGCCGGGGGAACTCGGTCTGCGCGAGGGTGGCCCCAACGCGTCCGTGAGCGGGCGTGCCAACCTCAGGACTTCGGCCCGCATATCATCTGCGGCAAGCCAACGCTCCACGCCTCGCGTCGACGGGGCGGGCTTTGGACGAGGACCCAACTTGGCGGCCGCACCCACGGATGACCACCCGGACGCGACCATGATGGCCGCCGCTGACCGTGCGCCCGCCATCCTCGAGATCTCGGGCCTGACCAAGCGTTACAGCGGGCTGGTCGCCCTGTCCGAGTACGAGCTTCAGCTGGCGCCCCATTCCATCCATGGTGTGATCGGACCAAATGGGGCGGGGAAGACGACGCTGTTCAATCTCCTGTCGGGCATGGTGAGCCCGACGGCGGGTTCGATTCGACTCCACGGTGCCGATATCACGGACCATGCTGCGCACGTCGTCGCCCGTGCCGGAATCGCGCGGACCTTCCAGAACATCCGCTTGTTCGGCGACATGTCGGCCCTGGACAACGTCAAGGTTGCGGTGCAGCAGCGGATGCCGATCGGGCTGTTCCCGACCCTCCTGTCGACCCCATCATTTCGTCGACACGAGCAGGCCGTGACCGCCCGGGCCCTCGAGATCCTCGACCGCATGGGTCTCGCTGGAGCGGCCGACCGGCCGGCGTCAAGCCTCCCATACGGCGATCAGCGGCGTCTCGAGATCGCCCGCGCCATCGCAACGGAGCCAGAGATCCTCCTCCTCGACGAGCCGAATGCCGGCATGAACCCAACCGAGACGGCGGACCTGCTCGGCCTGATCCGTCGCCTGCGGGACGATCTCGATCTGACGATCATCCTCGTCGCCCACGACATCCCGCTGGTCATGAACCTGTGTGACCGGATCCAGGTGCTCAACTACGGGGAACTGATCGCCGACGGTCCTCCAGCCACGGTCCGAAACGATCCCGCCGTGATTACCGCCTATCTCGGGCAGGCGAGCCATGCTTGAGCTGGTCGACCTGCATGTCGCGTACGGCAATATCCGGGCCCTCCAGGGGATCTCGATCCGGGTCGAGGCAGGCGAGCTGGTCGCCCTGATCGGATCGAACGGAGCGGGCAAGTCAACCACCCTCAAGACGATCTCAGGGCTCCTTCGCCCGGCCAGCGGACGAATCATGTTCGAGGGCAAGGACATCTCCCATGCGTCGACCGACGTGATCGTCGGCCTGGGGATCTCGCAATGCCCCGAGGGCCGGCGGGTCTTTGGCCGCCTGACGGTCCGCGAGAACCTGCTCCTCGGCGGGATCACGCGCCCTATCGCCGAGGTCCGCGAGGACATGGGTCGCATCACAGCCCTGTTTCCGCGTCTCGGTGAACGCATGACGCAGCTGGGTGGAACCCTGTCCGGAGGCGAACAGCAGATGCTCGCAATCGGTCGAGCGCTCATGAGCCGCCCGCGATTGCTCATTCTGGACGAGCCGTCGCTCGGCCTGGCCCCACTCATGGTCGAGCGAATCTTCGAGGTCATCAACGACCTGAAGCGCGAGGGCCTGACGATGCTCCTCGTGGAGCAGAACGTCCACCACGCCCTGAATTCCGCCGATCGAGCCTACGTCCTTGAAAGCGGTCTGATCACGCTCGAGGGGCCCGCCGAAGTCCTCCGGCGCGACCCGCAGGTCGAACACTCGTACCTGGGCCGCTGACGATGGATGTCTACGTCATCCAGCAGATCGTCAATGCGCTGAGCGCGGGGAGTTTGTATGCGCTCATGGCCGTTGGCCTCGCCCTGATCTTCGGGATCCTGCGGCTCATCAACTTCGCGCATGGCGACGTGATGATGGTCGCCGCCTACCTGGCTGCGTTCTCCCTCTTTGCCGGCCTGCCCCTCCCCGTGGCGCTCGTCACGATGGTCGCCGGCACGGTCCTGATCGGGCTGGCGATGGAGCGCATCGCCTACCGACCGATCCGCGGCGGCCCGGAGGTGGCGATGCTCCTGACGTCGTTCGCCGTGGGCCAGATTCTCCAGAACGGGACGCTCCTCCTGACCCGTCTGGCGAGCCAGCCGATCCAGATTGCCTTCCCGACGCCGGACGTGCTGTCGGGCGTGGTCGCGATCGGCGCGGTGACGATCCCGCGGGTCAACGTCATCGGATTTGGCAGCGGGGTGATCATCCTCGCCGGCGTCATGCTCTTCCTCACCCGAACACGAACCGGGCTCTCGATGCACGCCGCGGCCGACGATCTGTCTGCGGCGCAGCTCGTAGGGATCAGGGTCAACTGGGTCGTCGCGGCCGCCTTCGCCCTGTCGGCCGGGCTCGCCTCGATCGCCGGGCTGCTATACGCATCCCAGGCCGGTCAGATCAACCCATTCCTCGGATTCTCCCCGGTCCTCAAGGCCTTCATCGCTGCCGTCATCGGCGGGTTCGGGAGCATTCCGGGTGCCGTCGTCGGAGCTTTTGCGCTCGGCTTCCTGGAAGTGATCCCGACGGCCCTCGGTGGGATCGCGGACATCCTCCCGCCGGGCGCCGTCTCGCCTGAAGTCCACAGCCTCCTCGCAACGATCTTTCCGAGCGCGCTCGGGAGCTACCGAGATGCGATCGTGTTCGTGTTCCTGATCCTGATGCTCCTGTTCCGACCCAACGGGATCCTCGGCGGCGGCGCCCGCGAGGACACGCCGTGAGGGCGCTCCCGATCCCGCGGCGGACCCTCGTCATCCTCATCGTGGCAAGCGCGGCGCTGGCCCTGCTCCAGCTGTCCGGGCTCGCGTTCTGGCAGGGTCTGGCGATCAACTTCGCGATCTTCGTCATCCTCGTTCAGGCCCTGAATCTCGCGAGTGGCTTCACGGGCGTGTTCTCGCTCGGGCACATCGGGTTCATGGCAATCGGGGCCTATACCTCCGCGATCCTCACACTCCCCCTGGCGAGGAAGGCGGAGTACCTTCCCAACCTTCCGGATTGGTTGGCGGGCGTCCACCTCGACATGAGCGTCGGCCCGTTCCCCCTTGGCTTCCTGGCCGCGACGCTCATCGCCGGCGCCGTGGTCGTGGTGGTGGCCGGTCTCGTCGGCGCCGTGCTCATGCGCCTGTCCGGGCACTTTGTCGCCGTGGCGACGCTCGGCTTTCTGGTAATCGTCCGGGTGATCATTTTCAACGCCGACGACATCACCCGCGGCTCGCGGACATTCTCGAACGTGACGCCGTATACCAACCTGTGGTGGGCGTGGGGGTGGGCGGCCATCGCGATCTACGTCGCCTGGCGCTTGAAATTCTCGGGATTCGGTCGCGCGATGTTTGCCCAGAAGGGCGATCGCTGGGCGGCCCGGTCAATCGGCATTTCGATCCTCCGACCCAGGCTCGTGGCGTTTGTCGCGGGCGCATTCCTGTCCGCTGTCGCAGGCTCGGTGTACGCGCACTTCATCACCTCGTTCTCGCCCACGGTCTTCTACTTCGATCTGACCTTCCGGGTCATTACGATGCTCGTCGTCGGGGGCATGGGCTCGGTGAGCGGGGCGGTCGTGGGCACGGCCCTGGTACTTGCGCTGGCCGAAGCCCTGCGCCGGATCGAGGAGGCGACGCTGCTCTACGGCCTGGGCGGGATCCTGCTCGCGGTGTTCTTCATCGCGGTGATCATCTTCCGGCCCAGCGGGATCCTGGGCCAGCGCGAGGTGGACCTGGATCGGCTGTTCGCCTGGCGACCGGCCTGGTTCCGCAGCAAACGGGATCCTGGAGCCGCGGCACCCGACTGACGGGCCGGGCCACCTCCCCGTTTCGCGTGGGGCGGCGGGACGAAGCGCATGGGCCTCATCGGCTCCCTCGAGGTGCGGGCCGGAAATCGAGACCGCCCCCGACGGAGTCGGAGGCGGTCTCTGGAGCTGTTGGAATCGAGCGCGCTGGCGCTCCTCGGTCTACGGGGCTGGGACCTTCTCGGGCACGACCTCCGCGCCGAGCGTGAAGACCTGATTCTCGACGTCGATGATCGTCACGCCCTTCTGCGGGACATGCGAGTCGGCGGCGAACGTGATGGCACCGGTGATGCCAGCGAAACCCTTCGTCGCCTCGAGGGCCGACTTCAGGCCCTTGGCATCCATGGATCCCGCACGCTTGATGGCGTCAACCAGCAGGTACACGGAGTCGTAGCCGAGTGCGGCGAACGCGTTTTCAGGCGCGTGCCCGTACTCGGTCGTGTAGGCCGTCATGAACTTCTTGATCGGGTCGGTCCCGCCGGTCGCGTCCATCAGGGCGTGCGTCGTGAAGAACACGTTGTTGGCGGCCGCTCCGGCCACACTGACGAGATCCGGCGTGTCGTAGCCGTCGCCGCCGACGATCGGTCCGCTCAGCCCGGCGTCGCGCATCTGCTTCACGAGCGGGCCGATGTTGTACGGCATTGCTGCGATGTAGTAGAAGTCCGGCTGGGACGGGAGGGCCTTGATCTTTGCGATCTGGGCCGAGAAATCGGTTGCCTTGTCGTCGTACGAATCTTCGAGGACGATCGTGCCGCCGGCGTCGGCGAACCGGGCCTTGAAGTAGGCGCCAAGAAGGGTCGTGTACTCGACACCCTTGTCCCACAGGAGGTACGCGTTCTTGCCGAACTTGCCGAGCGCGAACTCGGCGCCGGCTGCGGCCTGGACGTTGTCGCCGAAGCACGCCAGGAACATCACATCCCCGACCTGCGACGGGATCTTCGGTGAGGTGGCGCCAACGGCGATGAACGGAATGCCGGCCGCCTGGATGGTCGGGCCTGCGGCAAGCACGGAGTCCGTATCCGTGTAGCCGATCATCGCCTGGACCTTGTCCTCCTCGATGAACTGCTTGGCCGTCTGGGCCGTGACATCCATCTTGTATTGGCTGTCATGGATGATGAAATCGATCTGCTTGCCCAGGACGCCGCCAGCTGCGTTGACCTCCTTGACCGCGAGTTTTGCGCCGTTGGCTGCCGGGAGGTCAAGCGCGGACTCGTCGCCGGTCAGCGCAAAGCCGCCGCCGATCTTGATCTTGTCGCTACCGCCGCCGGTCCCGCCACCGCAGGCCGCGAGAACGATGCTCGTTATGGCGACGACCGCCCCTAGTTTCCTCTTCATGGAACCTCCTCCAGACGATCGACTCAGTAGCCCATACATGAGCGCACCGGAGAGCGTACCGCAGGCGGGTGCCGGAATCGAGTGCCGAACGGGGTCCGGCGGTCAGGCGTTCAGGGCTTCTCGAGGCGATAGACACGCCGGGCGTTGTCCGCGGCAACGAGCGAGATCGTTCGTGTCGCATCCCGGAGCGTCCAATCCCCGCTGGAGACCCACTCGCCGATCACCCGGGCCATGCCCCGACGGAAGAGCCAGCTGCCGAGGAGGTGGAGCTCCGGGGCGCCCCAGGCGTCCGAGGAGAACAGGATCTTGGTGAACGGGGCGAGTTCCATGCTTTCGGCGATCACCTGACGGCTCTGCGTGCCGGTGTAATTCACCGCCAACCCAACATCGAGATAGACATGCGGGAACATCTGGGCCAGGTATCCGGCATTTCGATGGAACGGATAGTTGTGCAGCAGCAGGACCGGACAGACCTGCTCGGTCGCCCGCAGGAACTCGGTCATGAGCAGCGGATCAGCGCGATGGAGGTCCAGGTCGGTGTCGCCGAACCCGGCATGGATCTGCAGCGGCAGACCGGTTCGCGCCCCGGTCCACAGCACATGGCGCAGCAGCACGGGATCGGTCAGTCGAGCGCCGCCCGCCGAATCGATGGTGTGAAGCCAGTTGCCGGCGTGCACCTGCACCTCATCGTCCGAGGGCGGCGTCGGATCGAAATCCAGCCCATGCCGATAGGCAATGATCGACTTGAGGCCGACCGCGCTCGATGTGGCCGTGGCGAGCGCATCGGCGAATGCGGTCGCAAATCCCGCCGCCGATGGGCCCGACCGAGCCACCTGTTCGGCGAGCCCCTCGAGTCGGACGACCGTGTGCACCGGCGCACCCGCCAGACGCGCGAATTCGTCGTTCCCGACCAGGCGATCCGACTGGAAGCCGGTATCGACGAGGAGCTGCTCGAATCCGGCCGACGGGAGGAGCCTGGCCGCCACCTCCTCGTTGGAGAACCCGCCTCGATGGGCGAGGTAGTCGTCACCGGCAATGCCGGCCGGCAGGCCGAGGAGCGGGGCGCACCAGCGTCGGATCGCGATACCCACCTGCGTGTCGAGGCGGGCGGCATCCGCCGCCGACTGGCGGTCCGATTCGGACACCAGGGCGACAAACTCGCTCGGCTCAACATGCCCCCGAACGACGCTGTGGACGTGATGATCCACGAGTCCGATCTCGGCCAGGAGGTCGTTGACCTCCGGCGAACGGCCGTCGACGACGACGCTACGGGACGAGGGCAAGGACACGGGCCGGGCTTCCCGATCCATCCTGGAGATTGAGCACGCCGACAAAGAGCCAGAGACCCTTCGGCGGCAGGGCGGCCAGGTTGGTCAGGCCCTCCAGATGCCAGACGCCGCGCGGGTGGCTGATCTGTCGGTGGACCGGGAAATCGGTGGCACTGCCGGGATCGATCCCGAGGGTGTCGACGCCCAGGCCAACCGCGTGCCGTTGATCCACGAGGAAGCGCGCGGCCTCAACGCCGTAACCGGGGAAACGGAGCGGGCCAGGCGCCCCGGCGTATTGCCCCGGGTCCCGGTTGAAGGCCTCCCAGCCCGTCCGCAGCAGCACGATGGAGCCATCGGCGATACGCCCGTTCCGCGCTTCGAATGCATGCACCTGGGCGAGGGACAGCGCCCCGTCGGCGTCGCCCGCAATCTCGGTGCTGATATCGATCATCACGGCCGGCCGAATCAACGTGCCCGGATCGATCTCGTGGAGCGGGATCGCTCCGTCGACCATGTGGCATGGAGCGTCGAAATGTGTGCCGGAGTGCTCCATGAACGAGACGCGCCGATTGTAGAAGCCGTCGTGGGCCACAGTGAGGATGACCTCGGCGGTGGGAGCGGGCGCCCCGGGCCACATGACCGTGTCCGATGACAACGGCTGGGTCAGGTCCACAACCCGCATGTTGTCGATCATCGAGTTCCTCCTCGTGCAATGGTTCGCATGTGCGTTCTGGTTCCGTGGATCAGAACACCTTGAGATGTGCCCGGCGGGCCATCTCGGGTGTCATGGCCTCGAGGGCATCGCATTCGGACGTCCTGACGGCGACGATGCAGCGGGCAAGCAGATCGCCCAGACCGTCGAACAGGACATCGTCGGCCTGGAGGTTGGTGAGGGCCCGGCGGAGCGACGTTGGAAGTGGCTGAATGCCGCTGCGGGCCCGCTCGTCGGCCGTCATGGAGGCCGGATCCTTGAGGGCCGGCTCGGGCGGCACGAGGCCGCGACGGATGCCATCGAGCCCGGCGAGGATCAGCCCGCCGAGGGCGAGGTACGGGTTACAGGATGGATCGCAGGACTTCAGCTCCGCGTTGGTCGACTCGGCCTCCCGGCCCCGGAACGGCGACGCAATGCGGACCGCGCACTCGCGGTTGTCGGGACCCCAGGAGACGGTCGATCCGGCCCACGATCGAGGTTGCAGGCGCTCGTAGGAATTGAAGCTGGGACAGGTCATCGCCACCAACGCCGGAAGGTGGTCGAGGACACCGGCGACGAACTGGCGGCCCGTCTCGGACAACAGGCGCGGTCCAGCGTCGCGGTCATACATGAGGTTGGTGGACCCATCGAGGGACCAGAGGCTGAAGTGGATGTGGGCGCCGGAGCCAACCCCCTCGGCGAACGGCTTGGCCGCGAACGAGGCGATCAACCCGTGCTCGACCTCCGCGACCCCCCGGACGGCATCCCGGAACTTGATCTGGTTGTCGGCCGCTCGCAGGGCATCGGCGTAGCGGATCGCGATTTCCTGCTGGCCCGGACCGTACTCGTTGATCGACTGCTCGACCTCGAGGTTCTGCGATTCGAGCGCATCCACGATGTCGTCCATGACGTAGGCCACGCGGTCCATGCCGATGGACGAGTAGACAGGACCATCCTGATAGGGCCGGATTTCTCCGTCGACGTCCTCGGCCAGGTAGAACTCGTTCTCGAAGGACGCCATGACCCGGAGGCCCGCAGCGTCGGCGCTCGCGATCGCCCGCTTCAGGAAACTGCGCGTGCAGCTGCCCCAGTCCAGCCCGTCGTGGCCGAGCTGGTCGCTGAGCATCGCGGCGGTTCGAGGCAGCCACGGAAGGACCGTATACGTGTCCGGGTCGGGCGTGATCCGGATCTCGCCGACGGGCTCCATGCCCGCGAGCGGAACGTACTGCTCGAGCATGTTCACGGCGTTCTGGGCACGTGTCAGCCCGACGCCCTCCCGGATCTTGTCGGCGAGGCGGTCGATGTGAACGTTCTTGCCGCGGATGATCCCGGATGGATCGCAATACAAGAACCGGATGAGCCGAACGTCATCCTCGCGGGCTTGTGCGACGACCTCATCGACATCCATCGGCTACTCCTGGGCATCCCGGCTGCAGGCGATCGCCGGCGCCCAATCATGCACCAGCGGGCATCCGTCGCGTACCGCTCGGGGGAAATCCGGGCGAGGTCACGCCTCGGCGGCGTCAAGCCTCGCGAGGATGCTCGTCTCGAGCTGGAGGATCCGCTGCTCGAGAGCCACGACGCGCTCGAGGATCTCGTGATTGCCGAGGAGTAACTGTTCGTTCTGCTTCTCCTCGATATCCGCTTCGGCGGCGGCATGCTCGAGGGTCATCCGGTCCCGGATCGAACTTCGATTACTGGCCAACAGGATCAATGGCGCGGCGTAGGCGGCCTGCGTCGAGAACGCCAGGTTCAGGAAGATGAACGGGTACAGGTCGAAATGGAAGAGCATGAAGATGTTGCCGCCGACCCACAGGGCCACGATCGCGGTCTGGATGCCGATGAACGTCCAGCTGCCCATGAAGGCCGTCACGGCGTCGGCAATCCGGGCGGACCGTGGCGCCTCATCGACCATCGTCCGATTGACCATGTGACGATGACCACCGACGGGTTTGGTACTCATCCTGAAAGCTCCCCTGCGGACGCCCGACGCGCGGACGATACGCCCGGCCGCGGTCACCCGTTGACTTCGTCCGAACCGGGTGTCGATTCGGTCCCACACTGTTCGTTGAACCGGTAGACAGCGGCAGAAGACCGCGGCACCCGAACCCCGGAAAGAGGTCATCGGAATGGCAAATTACGTACTCGTGTACCACGGCGGCGCGATGCCGGAGTCCCCGGAAGAAGGCGCCAAGGTGGTGGTGGCATGGACCGCCTGGTTCGCGAAGCTGGGTGACGCGCTCGTGGACGGCGGGAATCCCGCCTCGAAGACGCGCCGCATCGGGTCCGATGGCTCCGTCAGCGACGATGCCTCCGGCCCGTCCGGCTACAGCATCCTCAAGGCCGACTCGCTCGACGCAGCGGTCGAACTGGCGAAGGGTTGCCCTGTCCTGGCGGGCGGCGCTTCGGTCCAGGTCGTGGAGACCTTCGCCGCGATGTAATCCCAAGGCCACCGGATGGCGCCTCGTGACCGATCTCCGATCCACGGGAGCGCCGTCCGGTGCCTGGACCGGCGGATGGCGTCACACTGACGTCGATGACAAAGAAGAAGCCGGTCAGACCGTCGGCGCCGGGTCTCGAGGGCACAGCGCCCGAGGCATCGAAGGACGCCGTCGCCCCGGACGCGGCCGGTTCGGACCCGCCTGGCCCGATAAGCGAACCACCGGAGTCCACCCAGGCCGGGCCCGAGTCAACCGCTGCCGATGGCTTTGCGGCCCTGGGCGTCGGCGAGCCGCTCCTCAGGACGCTCGCCGACCTCGGCTACGAAGAGCCAACCCCGATCCAGCGGGAGGCGATCCCGCTCCTCCTCGCGGGCCGCGACGTCCTCGCCCAGGCGCCCACAGGTACCGGCAAGACCGCGGCCTTCGCGCTCCCGATCCTCGCCGCGCTCGTGCCCGGAAGACCGACCGGCGGGCCCCCATCCGCGCTGGTCATCGTCCCGACACGGGAACTCGCGATGCAGGTCGCCGAAGCGTTCCAAAGCTATGGCCGGGCGCTCGGGCTGCGGGTGGTGCCGGTGTACGGCGGCCAACCCATCCATCAACAGCTCCGAGGGCTCAGCCGAGGCGTCGACGTCGTGGTGGCGACCCCGGGCCGGGCGGTCGACCATCTCTCGCGCAAGAGCCTGACCCTCACCAATGTGCGGGTCGTCGTGCTCGATGAGGCGGACGAGATGCTCGACATGGGCTTCGCCGAGGACCTCGATACGATCCTCGCCGCGACGCCAGCGGAGCGCCAGACCGTCCTGTTCTCGGCCACGATCTCGCCAACCATCGCCAAGGTCGCGCGGCGCCACATGCGGGAACCGGCACGGGTCAGCGTCCACGCCGAAAAGGGCACCCGCGATGGGGTCGCCCGGGTCCGCCAGACCGCGTACGTGGTGCGCCGACCCGACAAGCTCGCCGCACTATGCCGAATCCTCGATGTCGAAGATCCCACCTCGGCGCTCGTCTTCGCTCGGACACGAGGCGAGGTGGACGACCTGGCCCAGGCGCTGAGCGGGCGCGGCCACGATGCCGGCGCCCTCCACGGGGGCCTCGCCCAGGAATCGCGCGATCGGGTGATGGGACGGTTCCGGGATGGGTCCCTCGATGTCCTCGTCGCGACGGATGTCGCCGCCAGGGGGCTGGACATCGATCACGTGAGTCACGTCGTCAACTACGATGTGCCTCCCGATCCCGACCAGTATGTCCACCGGATCGGTCGGACCGGCCGAGCGGGACGCGAGGGCGTGGCCATCACGCTCGTCGAGCCGCGCGAGCACCGCCTGCTTCGCAACATCGAGGCCGCGACGAGGACAAAGCTGCTCATCGAGCGGCTGCCGACGGTCGCGGACCTTCGGGAGCGGCGCGCGGAGGTCACCCGCGGCAACCTGCGGGAGGCACTCCTGGCTGGTGGTCATGATCGGTTCCGGGGCGTCGTGGAGCCGCTGTCCGAGGAGTTCGACCTGGTCGATATCGCCCTGGCGGCGATCTCGCTCGTTGATGGCGCGGCCGCCTCGCCGGCCGATGACGTCGAGCTGGCGCCGGCGTTTCTCAACGAGCAGGGTGGTCCCCGCTCGGGACCGGGTGTCCGCTCGGGACCGGGTGTCCGCTCTGGACAGTCGCCCGGACCACGGCAGGGGCCGTCGGGGCGACCGCGGCCCGGCGG
>JANMPD010000101.1:0-5892 GCA_031369685.1 Chloroflexota bacterium
CCTGTTCGGACTGTCATTCCCGTACTCGATGGGCTGGCATCAGGCGCCGTTTGGCGGCGCGGTCTCGGATCACTGGCAGTTGCACGCACACTTCCTGCCGCCTCTCCTTCGCGCGAACGTCCGGAAATTCATGGTCGGCTATGAGCTCCTGGCCGAGACCCAGCGAGACCTGACGCCAGAGGCTGCGGCCGCAGACCTGCGGGCCGCTTCGCCGGTCCATGAATCGGCGGCAAGCTCGGATCTGGAGCTCAGTACGGGCCTCTGATCGTCCGCGCAAGCCCCTCGTCGCGTCGAACTCGCCCCGGCCCGCTACGATCCGCCCTGGAGGTGCCATGCAACGCTGGGGCGGTCGCTTTACCGGCGCAACGGATCCGCGGGTCGTGGAGTACACGCGCTCGATCGAGATCGATGCCGCCCTCACCGGCGACGATATCGACGGCTCGATCGCCCACGTGCGAGGCCTGGGCCGAATCGGCGTGCTCGGTGCCGACGAGGTCACCCAGTTGATCGGCGGTCTCGAGGGCCTCCGGGCCGAACACAGCGCGGGGACGCTGGTCCTTGACCCGGCGCTCGAGGACATCCACATGAACCTCGAGGCTGCCCTCGAATCCCGGATCGGACCCGTCGCGCGCAAGTTGCATACGGGCAGGTCACGCAACGATCAGGTTGCCACGGACCTGCGCCTCTGGACACGGCGGGCCGTCGACAGCCTCGACGATGCGATCGTGTCGATGGAGCTGGCCCTTGTCGGACTTGCCGAGCGGGAAGGTGATGCGATCCTCCCGGGGACGACGCATATCCAGCCGGCTCAGCCCGTCCTGCTCGCACATCACCTGCTCGCGTACGTCGAGATGCTCGAGCGGGACCGGGCTCGGTTCGCGGATGCCCGGGCGCGGCTTAACGTCTCGCCGCTTGGTTCCGGTGCCCTCGCGGGTGCCGGATACCCACTTGACCGGGAAGGCGTGGCCGCAGAACTCGGGTTCGTCGGCATCACCTCCAACTCGCTCGACGCCGTGTCGGACCGGGACTTCGTCGTCGAAGTTCTCGCCGCGGTGGCGCTGACGATGGTCCACCTCTCACGCCTGGCCGAGGAGATCACCTGGTGGTCGAATCCGCAATTCGGGTTCGTCCGTGTTGCCGATGCCTTCTCGACCGGCAGCTCGATGATGCCGAACAAGCGCAATCCGGATCCGGCCGAGCTCGTTCGTGGCCGATCGGGGGCCGCCATCGGCGCCGTGACCTCGATCCTCACGGTCCTCAAGGGGCTTCCGCTGGCCTATCAGAGAGACCTCCAGGAGGACAAGCCCCCGCTCTTCGCCGGCGTCCGGGCGCTCGAGGATTCCCTCGGGGTGATGGCGGGCCTGGTTGATACGCTCGCGGTTGATCGGACGAGAATGCGCGAGGCCGCGGACGAGGGATACACGACCGCCACGTCCGTTGCCGATGCACTGGTCCGCGCCGGTGTGCCGTTCCGGAGCGCCCACCACGTCGTCGGCACGCTCGTTGCAGCGGCCGAGGGTCGTGGCGTGTCGCTCGACGCGGTCACAGACGACGAGATCGCGGCGGCCCTGACGGGTGCGGACGATCCGCTCGCCGCGGACCTTGCGTCCGATGCCAGGATCGGCTCGACCGTTCGCAACGCCGCCACGGTCGAGGGCGCGCTCGCAGTCCTTGATGTTCACGGCGGGTCGGCCCCAAATCGCGTTCGGGAGCAACTGACGACGGCGCGTTCGCGGCTCGGCACCGACTCGACGCCGGACACTGGATCAGGGAACCGGCCCTAGAGCTCCTGGGTCGTCGCGATCGCCACGTCCCGGATCAGATGTGGGTCGGGCGCGAATGCGGTCGCGAGGATCACGTGGAGGGTCGCCTCGGTCTGGCCGTGCGGCAATTCGATCGAGGGCAGGGATGTGCCGTCGAGCGTGCCCTCGATCTCAATTGTCCGGTCGCCCTCCAGCACATCGGTCTGGACGACGCCCGCCCATGCGGTGATCGTCTCATCGAGCCCCGCTGAAACGGTGGCCTTGACCTGGACCCGGATCTCGATGCGGATTTCCTGGAGCTTGTGCGCCTGAGCCGAGTGAAGGGTGATCGTGCCGTGAAATGGCTGGCCGAGACACAGAGGAGCTGGCTCCATCGTCACCGAGCCGGACACTCCGTCGGCCCCGACATCGGTCGCACCGTACATCGCGAACTCGCCGACATGGACCGCCCCGGACCGCAGGAGCGCGGTCGGCTGAAGGACTCGGACCGGTCGCTCAATGGACGAGTCGAACCCGCCTGGAACGTCCAACCTGGCGAATACCGTCCAGCTCAATCCCGCGACCGTAGCCTCGAGCGTCGCAGGCCCAAGCGGCGGCACCGGCAGTTCGAACGACCAGTCTCGTGTCTCGCCGGGGCCAAGATGAACATCGCTCGCAACCTGAACTGGCTCGAAGACGAGATCCTGGCGGGTCGTTTCCGTATGGGTCGATGTGTGGCCGTTGGCATCCGTTGTGGTGACCTGGTGCTGCCAGTGCTCGATCGCGCGAAGCGCCACGATGAGTGCACGGGCGTCGACCGTCCCAAGCGACCGGACACTCACCTTGCCCCCCACGAGTTGGCCCGGAAGGAGTGCATCTCGATCCAGCTCCAGGCGCCAATCGACGCTGTGGCTCGAATCGTCGAAGACAGCGGTCATGGCGCCATGATGCCTGACGGCCCGTTCAACCGCCCCCGATGTTCGTCGGCCCCGGAGTCGTACTCGCGCGATACCATCCGCGAAACGCTCCGGAGGCTGACATACTGAATCTCGACATCGTGCAGCGTGCTCCCAAGGCCCTGCTTCACGACCATCTCGACGGTGGCCTTCGCGCGGAGACGATCGTGGACCTTGCGGCCGAGTACGGTTACGAAGGTCTCCCGACCACCGATCCCGACGATCTCGCCGCGTGGATCCGACGCGGAGCCGATAGAAAGTCGCTCGAGCTGTACCTCGAAACCTTCGTCCACACCGTCGGCGTCCTCCAGGAACGCGATGCGATCGTTCGGGTCGCTGCGGAATGCGCGGAGGACCTCGCGGCTGACGGGGTCGTGTACGCCGAGGTGCGCTACGCACCGGAACTCTCGACCGAGCGAAAACTGACGCTCGACGAGGTCATCGAGGCCAACGTCGAGGGCTTCCGGATCGGTTCGGAGCGCGCCGCCGGCGCCGGCCATCCGATTGCGATGAAGATCCTCGTCACCGCCATGCGCCAGGCGGCCCGTTCGGTCGAGGTCGCGGAGGCGGCCATCCGATGGCGGGACGCGGGGGTCGTCGGCTTCGATATCGCCGGCCCGGAAGCCGGCTATCGACCGACCCGACATCTCGAGGCCTTCGACCGGATCCGCCACGAGAACTTCCACATCACCATCCATGCCGGGGAATCGTTCGGACTGCCGTCGATCTGGGAGGCGCTCCAGTTCTGTGGCGCGGAACGGCTGGGGCACGGGACGCGTATCGTCGATGACATCACCGTCGAGTCCGACGGCACCGTCCGGCTGGGTCGACTGGCGGCCTTCGTGCGGGACCGGCGCGTACCGCTTGAGATGTGCCCCACATCGAACGTCCACTCCGGGGCCGTCGGGTCCGTCTCGGAGCACCCGATCGACCTGCTCCGTCGGCTGCGCTTCCGGGTCACCCTCAACACCGACAATCGGCTGATGTCCGGCGTCACGGTCTCGTCCGAATTCGCCGCCCTCGATGCGGCGTTCGGAATCGGCCTCGGCGAGATGGAGTGGCTGACGATCAACGCGCTGAAATCGGCGTTCGCTCCGTTCGACGAGCGGCTGACGCTGATCAACGAGGTCGTCAAGCCTGGGTACGCGCACCTGCGGGCCGAGGATTCGCGGGCGATCGCCGTCGGCTAGCGGGCGAGGCCCCACGGGGACTGGCGGGCGATCGCCGTCGGCTGGCGGGCGAGGCGCCACGGGGATTGGCGGGCGATGCCCCACAGGGATGGCGCCCTCGGTTACGGGGACGTCGCGAACGTATCGCAGCTGGCCGCAGCGCCTTCGCGGTAACCGGTCGAGAACCAGGTCTGGCGCTGTTCCGCGGAGCCGTGGGTCCAGCCCTCGGGGTTGACCCGACCCTGCGTGGCCTCCTGGACGCGATCGTCGCCGACGGCGGCCGCGGCATCGAGCGCTTCGTTGATGTCGCTCGAGGTCAGCGACTTGAGGAACCCCGTCTCGGTGGCGTGCGTCGCCCAGACGCCAGCGAAACAGTCGGCCATCAGTTCGATCCGGACCGATGCGCTGTCGGCGCCGGTCCCACCGTCCTGCTCAGTGAGGATTCCGAGCAGATCCTCCACGTGATGGCCGTACTCATGAGCGACCACGTACGCCTCCGCGAACGGGCCGCCCTTCGCTCCGAACCGGGACTGGAGTTCCTCGAAGAACCCGAGATCAAGGTAGATGTTCTTGTCGCGGGGGCAATAGAACGGGCCTGTCGACCCGCTGGCCACGCCGCACCCAGACGACGTGGACCCCGAGAACAGGATCGTCGTCGCCTTGACATATGGGGTGTTCGTTCCGGCCAGCGCGGAGGTCCAGTACGCCTGGACGCTGTTCACGTACCCGACGATCCGACAATCGGCGCGCGCGTTCGCGTCGGCACCCGTCTTGCATTCGGTTGCGAGCGTTGAATTCCCGGGGCCGACTACGCCACCGTTGGCGCCATCGGTCAGCCCGTTGAGTGCGGCGGGATCACCGCCAAGCACCAGATAGGCGATGACGAGGATCAGGCCGAGCCCGCCGCCACCGACAGCCATGCCGGTGGCTCCGCGGCGACCGCGGATGTCACGGACCTGGCCGGGATCGAGATCGGCTCCGGGATTGAATGACATCAGGCCGTCATTCTACCGGTGCCCCGTGCGCAGGCGTCCGCTGCGATCGTTGGGGCTGACCTTGTCTCCGCCACACGATGCCACTCGCGGTAATACGAATGCCGGCCGTCCGTCAGCGGAGCGGAGCGGCAGATCGGAACGTCGACTCCGACATCTGGCCGGGCAGGCGCCGACGCGGTGCAGGCGGTTCGCCAGAGCGAGTGAATCGCGGGTCGAGACGAAGGGCCCCGATGGTGAGGGCGAGCTTTGGGAGGCGCATTCCACGGAGCGTGCCCGACTCCAGCCGCGAGATCGTCGACTGCGACATGCCCACGCGCCACGCCAACTGCCTCTGCGAAAGGCCCAGATTCAGGCGGCTCGTGCGCACCAGGTCGCCGACCGCGGTCATGCCCTCACGGATCAGGCCTTCGAGCGTCGCATCGGCGCCCCGATCAAACGGACGAGTCGGTAGCATCTCGCAGAGAGTCTCTCGCGTCCGACGAGTCTGGCCCTCACCCCTCGTTCATCTGAGCCTTACGTATGCGGCACATGCCGGGCCCTTGAAGGACCCGTCGACCGCCGCGCCTGCCACGCCGTCGCCGTTCAGACGCCCGGGACAAATGACCGCGAGTGGTATACCTGACCGCGAGTGGCATACATGACCGCGAGTGGCATCGCCCGAGGGGGCATCGCCCGAGGGGGCATCGCCGTCCGGGCCGCCCGCCTAGCCTGCGTCGGGATCCTGGACCGTCGTCGGGAGGTCGGCCAGCAGCGGCGGCGTCCATGCCCAGGCGGCACCGTGGTGCTTGCCTACGGCACCATGGCGCGCGGCCTCGACCCGGAGCGGCAACCCGAAGATCTCAATGAAGCCGACGGCTGAGGCGTGATCGAACACATCGCCCACATCGTAGGTGGCCAGATTCCGGTCATACAGGGAAAGCGGGGACTGCCGGCCCGCAACGATGGCGGATCCGTGGTCCAGGCGAATGCGGACATCGCCGGACACCACGCGCTGCGACGAGGCCACGTACCCACGCAGGTCCCGATGGAG
>JANMPD010000113.1:0-4310 GCA_031369685.1 Chloroflexota bacterium
GGCCCCGATCCCAAGGATGGCGCGGCCGTTGCTTACGTGATCAAGCGTGGTCGCGAGCTTCGCCGTCACGGCCGGCTCCCGGAACGTGTTCGCCCCGACCATCAGCCCGATCCGGATCCGCTCAGTGGCCATCGCCCAGCCGGTGAGGACCGTCCAGCCCTCGAGAATCGGGCCCTCCCACGACCCGACGATCGGATACAGGTGATCCCACGTCCAGAGCGTGTCGAAGCCGAGCCTGTCTGCCCGCTTGCCCGCCGCGAGCATCGCGGGCCACGTCGTGTACTGGTTCCAGCACAGCGCGCCAAGGCGGATCGACGACATCAAATGGGACCCCGTCTGAACTGGATCATCCGAAACGAACGAGCCCGAAGGGCGGTTCCGCGTCCTCCGGGCTCTCCCCGGCTCGTCTCTGGCTGGAGGCGAACCGAGTCGCCATACGGTAGCAGCGCGTTCGATCCGACGGGAGGCGCGGCCCGACGGTCGCGGGTCGGCCCCGCGGAGAGTCGGCCACCTGCCAGCTTCTTCTCAGCCGCACTGCCGGTGCCGCAGGCGAAGGCTCGCCGACGTTGGGAGTCGTCCGCTTCATCACCAGATACGAACACCGATCGTGATAAGTGCCAATCCCGCCGCTGGGACGGGTCTCGGCCGGCCGCCGCAGGTCGGGATCGTGCTCACAGTTGGCGCGCAAAGCCTACCCAGACTCGTCTGGGGCCCGAATCGCGGACCGAGTGCGAACCCCAGTCGTATCTGGTGGTGATTGGCATGACAAACGGCGATACCACGAGCGGGGAGCGTATTTGGCGGAACCGGCCCCAAGGACCTGAGGACGTGAAGCCCGCTTGCATCGTGGAACGGACCAGCCCGGCGGTGCCGAAGGCGCGGACCAGCCCGGCGGTGCCGGGGCGCGGCGCGGTCCTCTGAGCCAGAGCCCGGCCCTGGCACGAATCGCTCAGAGGATCAGGCGCGCCACGACCTCGTTGTCCTCAACGGCGCCCGTCGGGACGAAGCCGAGGGAGCGGTAGAACGGCTCGGGCCCGCCGTCCGCGGGCACCCAACTCACGAGCAACTCGTGAGCCTCCGGGAGCGTCCGCACGAAGGCCACGATGAGCCCGATGGCCACCCGCCCGTAGCCGCGACCCTGGTGGCGGGCATCGATCATGAATCGCCACAGGTAGTACTCGGGCACGTCCCGATCGATCGAGAGCATGGCAAAGCCGACCGGGTTGCCGTCCGCGTAGATTGCGCGGTACCACGCCTTGGGATCGAAGAGCGCCTCGGCGAACGAGATCGCATTCGGCGCCACGAACGACATCTGCGCCGGCGCCACCGCGAGCCGGCAGATCGCCCGGACATCGTCCTTGGTGACCTCGCGGAGTTCGATCACGGCTCCGTCCGGCAAGGACCGCGGTCCGGCGGGTTCGGCAGCGTCGGCGTCGGCGTAAGCGTCGGTCCCGTGGTTTGCCGCGTCCTCGGGGGCCGTCACGGCCTGCCACGCCCTCCAGGATTCATCGGCCGCCTTCCACGGGTCGTCGGGGGCGGCATCGTCAGTCACGGACGACGAGGTTCACCAGGCGGCCACCGCCCGCGACCACGACCCGGTCGGGCGTGCGGCCATCGAGGGCCGCCACCACGCGCGGCGCGGCAAGGGCGAGCTGCTCGAGTTCGGCGTCGGCGATGCCGGCCGGAACGACGATCTTGTCCCGAACCTTGCCGTTGACCTGGACGGGGACTTCGCGGGTGTCCTCGACGACGGCCGACGGATCGACCTCGGGCCATCGCTCTGTATGGATCGACGACCACTCGAGGCCTGCTGCGGCCAATCGTCGCGACCAGATCTCCTCGGTGATGTGCGGCGCGGCCGGGGCGAGCATCAGGAGCAGCATTCGAACGGCCTCGTCCCACGCCGGCCCGCCGGCCGCCGGCGTCCCCCGATACCGGTACAGGACATTCGACAGCTCCATCAGCTTCGCGACCATCGTGTTGAACCGGAATCCGTCGTAGTCGGCCGTAACGTCACGCAGCGTTCGATGCGCCGCGGTCCGCATCGCCGTATCGGCCGCGGCGCGATCCTCGCCGGTCGGGAACTGGCCCGCCTCCTGGTCACCCGGATCCGACCCGTCGGGATCGGTCGCGATTGCCCAGACGCGGTTCAGGAACCGATTGACGCCGCCGATGCCGCTCGGGCTCCACGGACCACCCTGGTCCCACGGGCCCATGAACATCAGGAACAGGCGGACCGTGTCCGCGCCGTACCGACCAACCAGTTCGTCCGGATCCTGGACGTTGCCACGCGACTTGCTCATCCGCTCGCCGTCCGCACCCAGGATCTGGCCCTGGTTGAACAGCCGCTTGAACGGCTCGTCCTCGTGGAGCAGGCCGATGTCGCGCATCGCCTTGGTGAAGAAGCGGCTGTACAGGAGATGCATGACGGCATGCTCGGCGCCGCCCGTGTACTGGTCCACGGGGGTCCATCGATCGGTCATCGCGATATCGAGGGGACCGTCCGCCTTGCCGGGCGACAGGTACCGATACCAGTACCAGCTCGAATCGATGAAGGTATCGAGCGTGTCGGTCTCACGCCGAGCGGGACCGTCGCAGTTCGGGCAGCTGACGTGGAGGAATGCCTCGTCGTGGGCGAGCGGGTTGTCGCCGCTGCCCTGGTAGTCGACGTTGTCCGGGAGCAGGACCGGCAGCTGATCCTCGGGAACCGGCACGGCTCCGCACCGATCGCAGTGGATGATCGGGATGGGCGTGCCCCAGTAGCGCTGCCGGCTGATCAGCCAGTCACGGACCCTGTAGGTGATGGCGGGCTGTCCGGCGGCACGTTCCGACAGGGCAGCCACGATGGCGCTGCCACCCGCGTCGGCGGTCATGCCGGTGTACGGGCCACTGTTGACGAGGCGCTCGTCGGCCGCGTGGCTGACGAACGCGGCATCGAGCGGCTCGTGCTCGGTGCCGGGCGACGCCACGACCCGCCGGATCGGCAGCCCGAACTGGGTCGCAAACGCGAAGTCCCGCGCGTCGTGGGCGGGCACCGCCATGATCGCGCCGGTGCCGTAGCCGGCCAGCACGTAGTCGGCGATGTAGATGGGAATCCGCTCGTCGTTGATCGGATTGATCGCCTCGGCGCCGATGGCCACGCCCGTCTTCTCGCGGTCGGTGGACAGTCGCTCGATCTCGGTCGCCTCCCGGGCGCGGGCCACGTACGCGTCAACCTCGGCCCGTCGCTCCGGGGCCGTCAGGGTCGCGACCAGCGCGTGTTCGGGCGCGAGGACCATGAATGTTGCCCCGAACAGCGTGTCGGGACGGGTCGTGAAGACGCGGAGCTCGTCGCCGCCCGGATGGTGCGCCGATGCCGCCGTGCTGAAGACGATCTCGCCACCCTCGGACCGGCCGATCCAGTTGGTCTGCATCAGCCGAATCGGGTCCGGCCAGTCGATCGTCCGGAAGTCGAGCAGCTCGTCCGCATAGCGCGTCGTTCGGAACCACCACTGGGCGAGGTCCCGCTTCTCGACCTTGGCGCCGCACCGCCAGCAGCGACGATCGGTGCCTTCGACCTGCTCGCGGGCGAGCGTTCCGTCGTTGGGGCACCAATCGACGGCGGCGGTGGCGCGGTAGGCCAGCCCGGCCTTGAGGAACTGCAGGAAGAGCCACTGGTTCCAGCGGTAATAGGACGGGTCGCACGTGACGATTTCGGCCGCCCAGTCGAACGCCGCTCCCATCGTCCGAAGCTGGCTCCGCATGACGTCGATGTTCTGCATCGTCCAGGCGCGGGGATTGACCTTGTTCTTGATGGCCGCGTTTTCGGCGGGCAGGCCGAAGGCATCGAAGCCGACGGGAAAGAACACGTTCTGGCCGAGCATCCGGTGGTAACGGGCGATCGCATCGGTCGGCGTCTTGACGTACCAGTGCCCGATGTGGAGGTTGCCCGACGGATAGTCGTACATCGTCAGGAGGTAGAACTTGGGCCGGGACTCGTCCGCCAGGTCGGTCCGGTACAGGTGCATCTCGTCCCAGCGAGCCTGCCAGCGCGGCTCGATCGACGCAGCGTCGTATCGCTCCGCGTGGATCCGCTCGATGTGCCCGCTGGTATCGGTCACGTTGCCGTCCTGCTCCCGATCTCCGGCCCCGCCGACGAGCGGCGTGCCGCCTGGTTACTGAAGACCCCCCGCCATTCCGGCGAGGGGTCGCAACAGCCGGCGAATCAGCGTTGTGGTGGAGCTAAGGGGGCTCGAACCCCTGACCTTCTGAATGCCATTCAGACGCTCTTCCAGCTGAGCTATAGCCCCGCGCCGGAGCGGGAGTATAGC
>JANMPD010000125.1:0-3554 GCA_031369685.1 Chloroflexota bacterium
CAGGACCAGCACCCAGCCTCGACCAGCGCCGACCCCTTCGAGCAGGGCCCCGGGCGGCACTGCCGGGGCCTGATCCGCGAGGCGGGGCACGAACCCGAGCAGACCGACGTACAGCGCCCCAAAGGTCGTGGTGATGAAGGAAGCCAGCCCCTCGCGAGGGTCCTGTCGGGTCAGGGAAGCGGCACCGGTCAGGAGGATGCCAATGCTCGCGAGGAGCAGGCCGGACCCTGGCGGCAGCGATGAGATCGGTTCGCTTACGGCGATGACGATGGCGAGGACCACGCCGAGGGCCGGAAACGCAGCATGCCCGGCCCCTTCAAGGAGCCGGAATACCTCGCGCGCACCGAATCCGACGGCAAGCGCAACCAGCAGGATCAACCAGGGCCCACCGAGCCACAGGACCACGAGAAGAGGCGGGACGAGGATCGCCGTACTGCGCAGGCGCTCGGTCAGCATGGCGTGGTCACCGTCCGAAGCGGCGATGTCGGGAGGCATACTCGGCGAGCGCCGCATCGAGCGCCTCGGCACCGAAATCGGGCCACAGTGTCTCGGTTGTGATCAGCTCGGCATACGCGGACTGCCAGATGAGGAAGTTCGAAAGTCGCTCCTCCCCGCCCGTCCGGATGACGAGATCGGGGTCAGGCGTTCCTGCCGTGTACAGCGCCGCCGCGACGACCGCTTCGTCGACCGCGGATGCATCAATTCCGGACGCGACGATCTTCCGGATCGCGTCGACGAGTTCCGTCCGACCGGCATAGTTGAACGCGATCGTCAGGAGCATCTCGGCGCCGTCCGAGGTGGCGGCCAGCGCATCGTCGATCGACAGGCGTGTCTCGTCCGGCAATTCGTCCATCCGGCCGATCATCCGAACGCGGACGCCCTGGGCACGGAGCTCGGCGGTCTCGTTTCGAATCGCCGCTTCGAGGAGGCCGAACAGGGCCGTGACCTCATCATCACTGCGGGCCCAGTTCTCGCGACTGAACGCGTACAGGGTCAGGGCGCGGACGCCGCGGCGGCGGGCATGTCGCAGAACCGTCCGAATCGCCTCGACTCCGGCCGGATGACCTTCGAGCTCATGCAGGCCCCGCTGTTTCGCCCAGCGTCGATTGCCGTCCATGATGATTGCAACGTGATGGGGCAGGTCGGGATCAGCTTGTGCGATCCGGACCTCGGGCCCTTCCTCGTCTGCGGCCGGGCCGTCGGTCAGGTGGGCGGACGGCGGCGCGTCAGTCGGCCGGACGAGCGGTCCCCGAACCACTAGACCTCCAGGACTTCGTGTTCCTTTGCCCCGCCCAGGCGATCGACTTCCGCGATATGGCTGTCCGTGGTCTTCTGGATCGCATCCAGCAGGCGATGGGCGTCGTCCGAACCGACCTCGCCCTCGCGTTCGAGCTTCTTGAGCTGGTCCGCGGCATCACGCCGAACGTTGCGGATCTCGACCTTGGCCTCTTCCATGCGTCGATGGACGACCTTGACGATGTCGCGACGCCGTTCCTCAGTCAGGACTGGGATGTTGAGCCGGACCACCGTGCCATCGACATTCGGCATCAACCCGATGTCGCTCTTCAGGATGGCCTTTTCGATCGCGCCGAGGACACCGCGGTCCCAGGGCTGAATGACGATCTGGTGCGCCTCCGGGACGCTGATGCCGGCCAGCTGGTTGAGCGGCGTCTCCGTCCCGTAGTAGTCGACGTGGATCCGCTCGACGAGGCTCGTCGATGCGCGGCCGGTCCGCAGGCCCGTGAAGTCCCGTTCCATCGCCTCGAGGGCACGGCCCATCCGCTGATCGGCGGTAGCGACTATCTCTGTGCTCATTCGCGGGTGCCTCCGGAGGCTTCGACGGCGATGCGTGTGCCCACCGGCTCCCCCATCGCCACTCGAGCGATGTTGTCCGGCTGGTTCAGATCGAAGACGACGATCGGTAGATCATTCTCCATGCACAGCGCAACCGCTGCTGCATCCATGACCTTGAGCTGGTCGCGAAGCAGGTCCGTGTAGGCCAGGGTCTCGAATCGCTGCGCCTGGGGATGGGTCATCGGGTCAGCATCGTAGACGCCATCCACCTTGGTCGCCTTCAGCAGGACCTCGGCGCCGATCTCGACGGCCCGGAGGGCGGCCGCCGTGTCAGTCGTGAAGTAGGGGTTGCCGGTCCCGGCGACGAAGATCGCCACCCGGCCCTTTTCGAGATGGCGCACGGCACGTCGACGAATGTACGGCTCGGCGATCTCGTTCATGGCGATGGCGCTCATCACCCGCGTCGGGATCCCGGCTCGCTCGAGCGCGTCCTGGAGGGCGAGGCCGTTCATGACCGTCGCGAGCATGCCGATGTAGTCGCCCGTCGCTCGGTCCATGCCGCTCGCCGAAGCCGCCATGCCCCGGAAGATGTTGCCGCCCCCGACGACGATCCCGACCTGGACACCGGTGGCATGTACGCGTGCGACCTGGCTGGCAATGAACGCGCATATCGCCGGGTCAACGCCGTAGCTGCGGGTGCCGAGGAGCGCCTCGCCGGACAGCTTCAGGAGGATTCGGCGATATCGAATAGGCGTCTCGTCAGATCCAGCGGTCACAGTTCCTCCCCGAGCGCGTATCGGACGAACCGACGCACCCGGATGTTCTCCCCGATCTTGGCAATCTGTTCGGTGACGAGGTCACGAACAAATCGGTCCTCGTCGCGGAACGGCTGATCGAGCAACGTGACTTCGCGAAGCCATTTCTTGATCTGGCCGTCAACGATCTTCTCGCGGATGTCCGCCGGCTTCGAGGCCACGGACGGATCCTCGGCAAGCTGTGCCTTCCTGGCCGCGAGCACCTCGGCCGGGATGGCCTCCAGATCCACGTAGGTCGGAGCCATGCCTGCCACCTGGATGGCGAGGTCGCGGACGAGCTTCTGGAACTCATCGGTCCGCGCGACGAAGTCCGTCTCGCAGTTCACTTCGATCATCACGCCCACGCGGCCGCCGGTGTGAATGTAACTCGAGACGAGCCCTTCGCGGGCATCACGCCCTGCCTTCTTGGCTGCGGCCGCGAGGCCGCGTTCGCGCAGCAGCGCGATCGCCTTGTCGACGTCGCCGTCGGTCTCCTCGAGTACGCGCTTGCAATCCATGAACCCGGCTCCGGTTCGCTCGCGAAGAACCTTCACCGCCTCGGCGCTGATCGTGGCCATGCTCGTTCGATGCTCCTGTTGCGTACGGTGCGCCGGGCGCGCCGCGGTGGTTTCGTAGCGGTTGGTGGATCAGCCGACCGTTTCGGCGGCTTCTCGCTCTGCGGCCTCGCGGGCCAGCTCGGCGGCGATTTCCTCAGGTGTCGCGGTCGCCTCCTCGACAACCGGCATCGCCGGCGCGCCGGGGAGGAGGTCGTCGTCATCATCCGGCGCGAAGCTCAGGGCAGCGCCGCCGGCGAGCGCAGCAACGAGCGCGTCGCTCGCCCCCACATCGTCATACTCGGGCTCCACGGTCATCGGCTCGGGCTCCGGTTCCGTGGTCGCACGGGCGGCCCGTTCGCGGGCGCCCTCGATCGCCGCGTCCGCGACGAGCGAACAGAGCAGTCGGATG
>JANMPD010000146.1:0-2614 GCA_031369685.1 Chloroflexota bacterium
CACGGGTACTGCCCGTGAGACAGACCTCTTTCGGAGAAACGCGGGGACGCGTGGGCTCGCGCGACAGACCCTCCCTTGTCGTCGACCGTTCGGCGGAGCATAGGAGTGCTGGTCACGGGAATCAAGGAGCGTTTCATGACCAGGGGTGGGAGCCTGTGCGCGGGGCGCGGGGCATAGCGCCTGGCCCGGCACGTGGTGCGGCCCACGTCACCGTCCAGGCGCGGCCCGCGAATCAGGAGGTGGCGACTCCGAGAGCGTCGACGACCGCGTCCGGCATCGGGCGATGCAGCTCAACCGGCTGGACGTACCGATCGACCATCTCGCGCGTCCCGATGACGCCGAGTGCGTGGAACAGGAACTCGATCTTGGCGGCCTGGGCGGCGAGAATCTCGTCCGTCGTGGCGAGGTCCCACAGTTCGCGCTTGAACGGGCCGATGGCCTTCTTCCGGGTCGTGTACACGAACTGCTGGTCGGTCTGATCCGCCTTGCGCTCGTCGAGCGCGTTCTCGAAGCACCAGGCCTCAATCTGGGCGTGCATCTCCGCCGGGAACGCCGGATGCTCGTAGAGGGCGTTCTGGAATCCGGTGGCGAGATGGATCTCGGCCGTCTCGATGTCACGGAACGTGTGGAACATGTCCTCCGGCAGCGTGGACGCGCCGTGCTGCACGGTTCCGGCGAGGTGGTACTCCGTCCGGGCAACCGCTCCGAGTCGTAGATGGACGTCGAAGTCCACGGCCACGCGCGCGATGGAACCGTCCGGGAGCACGGCACCGCCGTGCGACGTACCGGTCTGGACACTGACCTTGCTGATGCTGGCAACACCGGGGGCGACACGGTCCAACTCACGTCTCAGGCCATCGAGGTAGGCGTGCAGTTCACCCTCGGTCGAGTTGGACTTGCCGACCTCGCCGATCTCGCCGCCGATGCTCACGGTCACGCCATCGGTCTCGAGCGAGCGGATGAGCGCCACGAGCTCGGCGGTGCGCTCGTAGTTGGCGCGTTGCTGCTCTTCGACCGTCTCGAAACTGAGGTCGACGAGCGTTGAGGCATCGATGTCGATGTTGCGGTACCCGGCGTCGATCGCCAGTCGGCACGCGCGACGGATCTCCTCGGTCATCGATTCAGGGTCAGCGGCGTACTTCCTGGCATTGAACTGGTAGTGGTCGCCCTGGAGGAAGACGGGGCCCTGCCAGCCCGCAGCCACGGCGCCGGCGAGGCAGGCGGTCGCGTAGTCGATCGGGCGCTGGTACGTGTAGGTCTGCTCGCTTCGGGCGAGCTCGAGGATCACCGCCCCGACATCGTGGGCAGACGCGGTCTCGTAGATGACCCGGGCCATGTCGAAGGTCTGGGCCCGGATGTTGATCGCCGGGACCGTGAAACCGGACACCTCTCCTTTGGCACGGGCCATGTAGAGGTCCTGGATGCTGGCTGATCGCGCGCCCGTCGCCTGCGAGGCCTCCCAGGCCAGCCACTGTGCCGCGGCTGCGGCCCCCCCATCCGTGGTGAAGGCCGCCGTCCAGGCGATATCCCGAATGGCGTCGCCTCGGAGACGTTCGAGGTCATCGATGATGAGTCGTCCGGCACTCACGTGGACCGCCGATCGAATGCGACCCAGCAGATCGGCGGCTGAACTGGCGATGTGTGGCATCAGGCGAGTCTCCTTCGGTCGGTGGCGACCGTTCGATCAATCTCGCCCATTATCGCCCGCCTCGCGCGCCGCCGCCGGGAAGGGTCCGGCGCGGTACCAATGCGTCAACGCCCGCCCGCTTGTCCGTGCGACCCGGTCAGCTGCCGGGCTTGATGACCATCAGAAAGATGATCGTGACGATCAGGACCGTGAGGAGCATGCCACCCTGCTGGACGGCCTTGACGGCGGCCATCAGGACGGGGGGCGGACCAGCCGGTGCCTCTCCTGGCGCTGGCGGCGGCGGGGGCGTCGAGGTCATGTGGATCACGGCCTCGACCCGCTTCAGCTGGACGAAAATCGCGAAATAGAGGGCGATCGAATACAGGACGATCGCAATGTCGAGCCAGTAATTGGCCGAACTCGTCAGGTCGCGCCCGGAGGCGAGGATGAGGCCCACGCCCGTGATGCCCTGGACGATGGCCAGAGGGATCACGATCCCGCGCTCGATCTTCTCGCTGATGCGGGTCGCGAAATTCGCGTGCATCGGCTCTTTACCGCCCATCCCGCCGATGAGCGGAAAAACGAACGTCGGCCCGAATGCCACGATCGCCCCGAAGATGTGCAGCCAGAGCAGCCACGGAAAGAAGTTCATCGCTCACCTCCGAGGGTCAATGCATCGACCGGTACTCGCCGGCCTCCGTGTCGCATCCCAGCCACCAGCGTCGGCACACCGGGACGCGCGTTCGACATGATCCTAGCGCGTGCTCAGCTGTCGCTCCGGGTGAGTTCGCGCCCGCGTGCCCGCGGCCGATCAGCGGCCCTTGGTGTCGTGCGCGTGCCCGTAGCCGATCTGTGGCCCTTGCGGCCGATCAATGGCCCTTGGTGTCGTGCGCGTGCCCGTAGCCGACGCGATAACCGGCGATGAGCCGCCCGACTTCGGCGAGCGAGGTGACTCCGGCCGTCGCCAGTCCGCCGATATCGTCGCGT
>JANMPD010000155.1:0-4767 GCA_031369685.1 Chloroflexota bacterium
CGTCCCCCGATGTCGATCCCGATCGTCGTCATCGGGGCACCCTCCTTCCGCGGACCCCAGGGGTGCCCGCTCGCCCCGGTCGACGTCAGCTGATGTATCCGATCACCGGTCAAAGCCGCCGGATCCCAATCACCGTTCACGGCCGGAGGTCGGGGGCCGGACACTAGCTGCAACGGTCATCTGCCGGATAGCCGGGCGCCGGTCTCCCCGTGGAGTCGATGCCATCATCGACCACCACAAGGGGGTATATCAGCCGGCCGGCCGGGCTCGGCCCAGCCGGGCGGCCGGGCGGGCCTCGCGCCGCGGTCCGTCGTGTGGGCGTCGCGCCCCGCTTGACCGCTAACGAGATTGACGAGCGTCTCCAGATACGACACGGGTTCGTGCTACGCGCCATTTGGGGCGGAATCAGCCCCAAATACGAGACGGAGTCGTACTAAGTGCGTGTCACGTCGGGCAGCAACGGTCGGACGGGCCGGTGGGAGCGTCACTGAGCACGCAATTGGTGCGGTGCGGTCCGGCAAAACGCCCGAAACGTGGCGCCATCGCACCTACTACGAACGGGAGTCGTACCTGGGGTAGGCGCCGCGCTTCGCCGGGCGCGCTTCGCCGGGCGCGCCACGCCGAGCCACACCCCGGCCGCCTACCAGGGCAGGATGCCCTTCGAGGCCGCGAATACCTGGCCCATGACCACGGCCCCGCTGCCCGCAGGGTCCATGAAGTTTGGCTGCGCTTTGTCTAGGATCAGGTGCGGACGCATGTGGACCTGCACGAGACGGGTGCCCTCGAACGTAAGTTCCAGGGTGATCCCCTCCATCGTCGGCTCGGACCAGGCCTGGTCGAACACGAAGTTGCCGAGGGCGTACCAGATCGGCTTGCCGTTGTAGATCTCCATGCCCGCGGCCCAGTGCGCGTGGTTGCCGATGACCATGTCCGCGCCGGCATCGATGGCTGCCTCGGCGAGCTTGCGCTGACCGGCGAACGGGGTCGGGTCGTACTCGGTGCCCCAATGCGGAAACACGATCACGATCCCCGCGCCTGCGGCGCGTGCCGCGGCCACATCGGCCTTGACGTTGGCCACCGTCATCGGCGCGCTCCCGGCCCGGGACGCGGTCGCGAAGTAGCCGCCGGCGATCGTGTCATAGCCGAGGATGGCCACCTTCACGCCGCCGGCGTCGAGGAGCGCGGGCTTGCGGGCGGCCGCCAGGTTCGCGCCGGCTCCGGCGTGGGCGATCCCCCATTCGTCGAGGTTGGCCATGGTCTGGAGGATCCCCTTGGCGCCCGCGTCGCGAATGTGGTTGTTGGCCAGCGAGACAAAGTCGATCCCGGCGTTCGCGAGGCCCTCGATCAGCGCCGGATCGGCGCTGAAGACGGTCCCGGAGGCATGGAACTTGAACGCGTCGGGGGCGGGGTTCTCGAAGTTCGCGATGGCCAGGTCGGCGCCCTTGAGCAAGGCTCGCACCGCACCGGCGTCACCCGTGCGCTTGATTCGTGGCAGGTCCCACCCGAACGAGGAACAGCAGTAGCGGGACGTGATCGTGGCCGTGCCCCCGTTGAACGGGAAATCCATTCCTTTGCGGTCGGTCTTGACGGTCTTTGCGACGCCCCGATCGAGCATGATGTCGCCACCGGCCACGAGGGTCCAGGCGAGGCTCGGGTCATAGGCGGTGGCCGCGGGTGACGGGGCCTGGCCGGCCGGGTACGTGAACGTGACGAGCAGCGGCCACGCACGCAGGCTCGAAACGCGATCGCCACCGAACAGGGTTCGACCCTCCCAGCCGAGCGCCCGGACACTCGGATCGACGTCATCCGCGAGCAGGAAGCCAAGCCGGTCGCGATGCGCCGCCATGTCGGTGCGCAGCGTGGCCACATCGGGTGTCGAAAGCAGTCGCTTGGATTGCGACTCCGAGTCGGCACGCCCGAGGGCCGCCGCGACCTGATCGCGCTGGTCGGCGATGATCTCGATCGCTGCGTACCGCTTCGATGTTCCGGCGATAACCGCGGCGACCTCGGCCGCCGAGGTCTCGGTCCACGGGGCCCGGAAGCTGGTGACGGGCACGAGCGCCAGGACGACCGACGTGAGCGTTGGCTCGGGTGTCGGAGACGGCGACGGGGTTGGGGTTGGGGTCGGTGCCGGGGTGGACGTGGCGGTCGCGACCGGGCCAGGGGTCGGTGCCGCCGTCGGGCTGCTTGGCGCGCACGCGCCGAGGGCGAAGGACAGGATTGCGAAGAAGGCGATGACCCGGTGCAGCACGGGGGCAGGGTACCCCGGGACGAAATCGCGCCCCGTCCGGGCGGGCGGACGGGGCGCAGGATGAATTCGAGGTTGATGGCGGACCCGACCGGATTCGAACCGGCGATCTCCAGCGTGACAGGCTGGCATGTTGGGCCGCTACACCACGGGTCCGCGGCGAGTGCGGAGGATAGCAGGCCCGACAACGCCTGTCAGGACCCCGTCAGGACCCGTCACACCCGGGTCAGAACCCCGCAAACGACGCGACACTCGGCTGGAGCAGCGTCATTGTCGAGAAGCCCGGGCCATGGATCTGCCCGAGGACCTCGAGCGGGGCACCGATGCGGGCATCGACGAACCACGCCGCGGCGACCCAATCGGCGACCGGACCGGGTCCGACGGGCGCCACAGGGAGCGCCCTGGGCGTCGCAAGCATCACCAGGGTTTCGTCACCCGGAGCCAGGACCATCTGGTCGGCCGGCGCGGGCGCGTCCCAGCGGGCGAGCAGCGCGAGCGTGAGAGCGTCGACGGCCCAGATGCTGGCCGGGCCCTCCGAACTCGACCCCCGGACCGGCGCCCCGGGACTGAGGAGATACACCACGCGTCCATCCTGACGGCCGATCAGCCGTCCATCGGAGGTCGCATCGGGCGAGGTGGTCACTGGTGACCAGGCACTCTTGTCCGATGGCGGAGCCTGCGCGGGCCAGACCGCGCCCGTGGTGACCGGCCGCCGGTCGATCAGCACCGTCGTGCCGGCACGGGTGGCAATGTCGAGCATCGACAGGGTCCGGCTTGCCGGTACCCACCGGTAAAGCGCGCCCCGTGTCCCATCAAGCAGCCACGCCGATCCGCCACTCTCCGGCGTGACCCGACCATCGGTGAGTCCGGTGGCCGGACCAAAGGCGACGTCGCGGGTCAAGTCGCCCGGATTCTCGATGCGGACGAACGCCTGGATCTCGCCACTCGATTCCCGGTGGCTGCAGATCGTGAGGTAGTGCTCATCGGTCGCCCAGGCCCCGTACTGTGCGTCACACGCCTGGTCGCTCGCTCCACCGAATGGAAACGCCACATCGATCGGAACGTCGGGATCGAGGGTCGCGTCAAGAACGATCCGCTCCCGTCCGAAGAAGAACGCCGGCTCGGGCGAGACTCCCGGCTCGGGCGATACCACCGGCTCGGGCGGGACCGCCGGCTCCGGCGATACCACCGGCTCGGGCGGGACCGCCGGCACCGCGGACTCGGACCGGACGGCGGGGACCGCCGTAAGGGTGACCGACAATCGGAGCCCGTCCGGCGTCGCCCTGACCACGGGAAGGATCGTCGAATCCGGGCCCACCACCCAGCCGGCGCTGGCCGGCGCGCTCGAGCTGGGGCCGGCGCTGGCCGGCGCGCCCGAGTTGAGGCCCTCGACCGGAATATCGCGGAGCACACGGTGGCCGTCCGCGCGTCGGGTGGCGACGTCGACGCGCGTCGCAGTCACCTCCCAGTGGCCCGGGGCGTGAAAAGCCGACACCATCCAGAGCCAGCGTCCGTCCCGCGACACGGTGGCATCGAACTCGATCGCCCGCCGGCCGCTGAGGTCGTAGTCCGGATCCAGGGCGTTCGGCGACAGAAACTCGGTGATGACCGGAGCGTCCGGCATCGCCAGCCCGTGATCGTCGTAGGCACACAGACGGACGGTCGTCCGGCGCACCGTGCCTTCGTCCTGATTCGTGAAACAGAGGCTGATCGCGCGCCCTTTGGCGTCGACGAACGTCCGATCGACACCCAGGTCGGCCGGGTCCGCCTGGCCGCCGATCAGCCCGGTCACGGGATCCATCCACTGGAGGCGGGCGGCGGCGAAGGGCACTGGACGCATCGGAAGCGGCGAGCCGAAGAAACCGAGGCGCGGAAGGCTCGTCGGTACCGGGCCGCTGGCCAGGCTATCCGTGAGAGATGGTGATGGCGACGTATCCGCGAAGCTCGGGCTGACGACGGTGCCAGGGTTCGTGACGGCCGCGACGAGGGCGCTGAACCCGATGGTGGCCACAATCAGGGCGACGACCCTGCGCGCACGGCGGCGGTCATCAATTCCGACGACGCCGCGCGCTCCATAGCCCGGGTTCCGCGGCTCGCGTCCACTTGGCGCACGATCCTCCAGCCGATCGCCGTCCATGCCAGCACGCTACACCCATCGGCGTTGGTGCCTTCGCGGGCACATGGCGCCCGGACCGACGTCGATCGCAACGCGGTATCCTGCCGACGCCCATGAACCAGATCGACCTCCGTTCCGACACGGTCACCAAACCGACGCCCGAGATGCGTCGCGCCATGGCCGACGCCGAAGTCGGTGATGACGTCTTCGGGGACGATCCCACGGTTCGGGCCCTCGAGGAACGCGCCGCCAGCCTGCTGGCCAAGGAGGCCGGCCTGTTCGTCTCGTCCGGCACGATGGGCAACCTCGTTGCCCAGATGGCCCATCTCGCACGCGGTCAGGAGACGATCGCCGGGTATCAGAGCCATGTCGTCCTCGACGAGGCCGCCGGCCACGCAGTCGT
>JANMPD010000194.1:0-4065 GCA_031369685.1 Chloroflexota bacterium
GATCGGGACGATGCGGGTGAAGAGTGGCCTCGCCGAGATGCTCAAGGGCGGGGTGATCATGGATGTCGTCAACGCCGAGCAGGCGAAGATCGCCGAGGAGGCGGGCGCTTGCGCCGTGATGGCGCTCGAGCGCGTGCCCTCGGACATCCGCAAGGATGGCGGCGTCGCCCGCATGTCCGACCCGGACATGATCACTGGTATCATCGCCGCGCCCTCGTTGATCCGGCGGAGCGCCTCACCGAGGTTCCGGCAGCCACAGACGAACGGAACCTTGAAGGCATGCTTGTCGATGTGGTTGGTCTCGTCGGCCGGCGTGAGGACCTCGGACTCATCGATGTAGTCGACGCCGAGCGCCTCGAGCACCTGGGCCTCGACGAAGTGGCCGATCCGGGCCTTCGCCATGACCGGGATCGTGACCGCGGCCATGATCCCCTCGATCATCGACGGGTCGCTCATCCGGGCGACGCCGCCGGCGGCGCGAATATCAGAGGGCACACGCTCGAGGGCCATGACGGCAACGGCGCCGGCATCCTCGGCGATCTTCGCCTGGTCCGCGGTGACGACGTCCATGATGACGCCGCCCTTGAGCATCTGGGCGAGGCCCTTCTTGGTGACCCAGGTGGACGTTTCGACGGTCATGTTGGGACTGCTTCCTCAGATCCTGCTGCGGTAGTGCCGGTCCGCCTGCCTCGGGGTCATCGCCCGTTCGAGCCGCCCGGTTCGCCGCAACGCGGCGCGATTATCGCACGACTTCGACAGGGCTCCGAATCCGAGATCGAGCGCTGGGCCCGATCCGTCATCGGCAGGCGTCAGCGACCGACGGTTCGAACGACCCCCGACATCAGCTTGGTCGCCCGGCGGGCCGCCCGCGGCGACAGGCGACTCAAGGCCTCGACCAGCCCGAGGACGTCTTCATCCGGAAGCCCATCGAGCAACTTCACGAGTCTGAGAATGGTGTCATCGGGGACTTCGCCCAGGAGTCGAAGCGCGCGCTCGAGTTCTCGCGGCTCGAGGCGCGGCACCAGACCGACCGCGCGATCGAACAGCCGAACGAAGACCAGGAACGTCGCGAGCCACTCGGTGAGGTGAACGAGATCCGAGTCGTCCGGATTGGCTGCCGCTGCGGTCGCGACGTCCCGGGACGTGGCCTCGAGGACGTCGATGATCGGATCACTCTCGCGGACCTTGCGCTCGGCGACCACCCGCCCGAACCATAGCCAATGATCCCCGACAGCCTGGTAGGCGGCACCAGCAGGCCCACGTCGGCCGACGCGGCGCGGTTCCGAGATCTTCTCGACGAGACCCCAGGCCTCCGCGTCGGCGAGGGCAAGGCTGGCTGCACGATGGGACAGGCCGAGTGCCTCGCGAACCTCTCGTTCCGTCAGGGCCGCCTGTCGCGTCATCAGGTAGGCATGCACCCGAGCGATCGCCGGCGCCACGCCCCACGCCGCGCCCATCGCACCCCAGGCGTCGGCGAGACGCAGGCGAATGGCCTCTGCTGCGGGCGAGCCTGCGTCAGAAACTTGCACCTTGACAGTAGCGCGTTCGTGGTTCATAACTTGCTAGGCGACAGTAGCACAAAGGATCGGAGCGATGATGTCCAGCACAACCCGCGGGAGCAGACGAGCGCGTGTGCGCCTGATCGTGCACCCGTGACGAGGATCGTGATCGCCGGCGGAACCGGGCTCATCGGGCGAGCACTGTCCGAGAGCCTGATCCGCGATGGCTTCGATGTTGACGTCCTCACGCGGCGCGAGAACGCCCCGCAGCAAGTCCCTCTATCGGGAGTGCGCGCCGTGACCTGGAACCCGGGTAGCCGCGATGGCCTTCCGGCGCTCGCGCGCGTCCTCGCGGGTTCCCACGCGGTCGTGAACCTCACCGGCGTGCCGGTGGGCCCCGTGCCGTGGACGGCGGGTCGCCGCCGATCGATATTCGCGAGCCGCGTCGAGCCGACGAACTACCTGGTCGAAGCGATGACATCGCTGGCCCCGGAGGATCGGCCGGTGGTCCTCGTGTGTGCCTCGGGAACCGATGGCTATACGGGCCTTGACGACGCGCCCGCGACCGAGGAGACCGACATCACCGCCACGCCGGGCTTCCTGGCCGATGTCGGTCGGTCGTGGGAGGCGGCCGCGCGCGGCGCCGAGGCCCTGGGCATGCGCGTGGTCATGGTTCGGACCGCGTTCGTCCTGGCCCACAAGAGTTCGCTCCTGGCCCTGTTCGCCCTGCCGTTTCGCCTTGGCTTCGGCGGGAGGTTCGGGGACGGCAGGCAATGGTTCAGCTGGGTGCACATCGACGATCTCATCGGCGCGTATCGATTGGCGATCCGCGAACAAGGCATCGCCGGGCCGCTCATCGGCGCCGCTCCTGAACCATGTCGGCAGCGCGATCTGGTCGCGACAATCGCGCGCGTCCTGCGACGGCCGAACTGGCTACCAATGCCGGCGTGGGTGCTTCGACTCCTGCTTCGCGAGGAGGCAACGCTGCTGCTCGGGTCCCGTCGAGTCATCCCGGGCAAACTGCTTGGGGCGGGCTACGCGTTCCGATACTCCGACCTCGAGTCTGCGTTGCGGGAGGCACTGGAGCGCCCGGCGACCGCCCGTCCCTGAGCTCGCGCCTGGGCATGACACCTAGCGAGCTGGGTGATCGATCTCCTCGCGAAGTGCCCCAAGGATCTCGAGCTCGACGCGGTCCTTGGGCCGACCGGCGGCCCGTTTCATGGCGATGAGATCGTCCAGCGATGCGATACGGATCCGCGTGCCGAACAGATCGCGCAGCTCGGCGGATCGCATCAGCGCCTCGAAGTCGAGGCCCGGATCAGGGTTGGCCAGGAGATCGAGACGTCCGAATGTGGTGTTGAGCGTGAGCAGAGAGGTCGCACGGAGCGTGCGCGCGTCCAGCGGCGGCATCGGCGGAGCGTCCGGAGGGAGCCCATGGCGGATCGCCCCGATGTCGTGGAGGACCGTCGCGAGCCTGACGAGGTTATCGCCGTCCCATGACGGCACCAGGTCAAGGTCGAACGTGGCCGACGGCGATCCATGGGCCTGCGCCGCGAGTCCGCCGATCACGACAAAACGGACCCCGGCCGCGGTCAGCCGGTCGATCAGCTCGCGTGGCTGAAAGCGCGGACTCTCCGTCATTCGGCGACCGGTTTGAGATTCGAACGGAATTCGAGCATCAGCCGATCTTCCTCGATCGCCCTCACCAGCCGCTCACCTGGGCTGAGCGCCAAGCGCTCCCGGACCTGCGCCCGGTCGATCCCGATCCCCAGTCGCGGCAGGTGTTCGAGGCCGTAACCGCAACCTTCGAGCAGCCTGTCGAGCGTGGCGACCCTTGGGTCCGCCCGGCTGGACTCGATCCGGGCGATCGTCTCCTGGGGGACGCCGGTCTTCGCAGCGAGGGCCCGCTGCGTCAGACCCGCGGTCCGCCTCGCATGCCGCAGCATCCGTGACGCCATTCCCATGGTGTAACTTCCTCCTGATGACATAAACATCATCTGCTGGTCCCAGCCAGCCGTCAAGCCTGACGCCTACACTCAGGCGCATGGCCGTTCTGCGCAGCCGCCTCGATCCTGCAAGCCCCGAGGCGCGCGCCAACGCCGAGGTGATGTCCGCGCTCGTCGCGGACCTCCGGGCGCGCACAGCTGCGGTCGCCAGTCGAGGAGCCGGCGGCGATGAGCGCTCCATCGCCCGCCACCAAGAGCGCGGGAAGTTGCTCGTTCGCGATCGGATCGATCGAATTCTGGACCCGGGGGCGCCCTTCCTCGAGTTCAGCGCGCTGGCGGCCAATGGCATGTATGACGACGACGCGCCGAGCGCGGGGATCGTCACCGGACTCGGACGGATCGAGGGCACGCTGTGCGTGATCGTCGCCAACGACGCGACAGTCAAGGGCGGCACGTACTACCCGATGACCGTCAAGAAGCACCTCCGTGCCCAGGAGATCGCACTCGAGAACCGGCTGCCGTGCGTCTACCTCGTCGATAGCGGCGGCGCGTTCCTGCCGCTCCAGGCCGACGTCTTTCCGGATCGGGAGCACTTCGGGCGGATCTTCTACAACCAGGCC
>JANMPD010000216.1:0-8478 GCA_031369685.1 Chloroflexota bacterium
GAGGCCAAGCGCCGGACACGCGATCGCGGCAGCTGACGCCAACCCATGGGCGCGAACGCTACCCGGGCGCGTTGGCGAGGCGAGCGATCTCGGCGAGAATCGTCCCGTCGTCGAGCGCCGAGATGTCGCCCAGATCGAGGCCGAGGAACGCGGATCGAATGACCCGCCGCATGACCTTCCCGGACCGGGTCTTGGGCAGGGCGCGAACGACCAACACGAGATCGGGCTTGAGAGCCTTGCCGAGGGATCGAACGACCGCTGCTGAGATCTCGCCACGAATCGCGGCGTCGTCACTGACGCCTGTAGCGAGGACGCAGAAGACAGCGATGGACTCGCCCTTGATGGCGTGGGGGATGCCGATGGCCGCAGCCTCGACCACCGCCGGGTGGCTGACCGCAGCACTCTCGACCTCGGCCGGCCCGACGCGCTTGCCGGCGACCTTGAGGGTGTCGTCGGAGCGACCCTGGATGTACCAATAGCCGGCCTCGTCGATGAGCGCCCAATCGCCGTGGACCCATGTGCCGGGGAATCGGGACCAGTACGCATCGAGGTAGCGGTCGGGATCGTTCCAGAAGCCTCGGGTCATGCCGGGCAGCGGCTGCCGGATCACGAGCTCGCCGACGCGCCCACGGACCGGCAGGCCTTCGGCATCGACCACGTCCGCGGCGACGCCGACGTTCGGCCCGGAAAACGATGTCGCGCGGACCGGCGTGATCAGGTTGCCGGCCACGATCCCACCCGACACCTCGGTCCCGCCGCTGTAGTTGACGATCGGACAGCGGCTCTCCCCGACCTCGCGGAAGAACCACCACCACGGATCCGGGTTCCAGGGCTCGCCGGTCGAGCCGAGGACGCGGAGCGAGGATCGATCGTGGGCGGTGACAGGCTCCGTGCCGTGCTGGATCAGGGCCCGGATGACGGTCGGGCTGAGACCGAGATGCGTGATCCGATGGCGCTCGACGATGTCCCAGAGGCGATCCGGGCCGGGGTAATCCGGTGTCCCCTCGTACAGGATCAGGCGCGCGCCGAGGATCAGGGCACCCGAGATGGCCCACGGACCCATCATCCAGCCGAGGTCGGTGAACCAGAAGAGCGTGTCACCCGCGTTGAGATCGAAACTGTGGGCGAGATCCTGCGCCGCCTTGATCGGGAACCCCCCGTGGACGTGGACCGCGCCCTTCGGCCGGCCCGTCGTCCCCGAGGTGTAGATGACCATGTACGGGAGCTCCGGATCGGTTTCGGGCCGATCTTCGGGGGTGCCTGCATGGGAAGCCGCGGGCGATACGGCGGCGGGCGATACGGCTGGTGATGCGCCGGCGCCGGTCCGATCATCCGGCACCTTTGCCATCTCCTCGTCCCACCACCGATCACGCGAGGGATCCCACGGCGTGGCGCCCGCCCGGTCGCCGAGCCTCCGAACCACCAGGGTCCGGCGGACCGAGGGCGCCAGGGCGATCGCGTCATCGACCACGGCCTTCAGGGCGACGGCCGATCCGCGCCGCAGGAACCCGTCCGCCGTGATGAGCAGCGATGCCTCGCAGTCGCGGAGGCGCGAGGCGATCGCATCCGCACCATAGCCCGAGAAGATCGGCGTGAAGATGGCTCGGAGCAGGCCCAGCGCGAGGACCGCGAAGACGGTCTCCGGGAGCATCGGCAGGAGGATCCCTACGCGGTCTCCCGAGCCGACGCCCAGACCGTGGAGCATCCGAGCAGCGCGGTCGACCTCGGACTGGAGCTCGCTCGCTGTGAAGCGCCGGATCTCGCCGTCCTCGCCTTCCCAGACGAGCGCCTCGCCGTCGGGATCGCGCTCGGCGCGCGGGTCGATGGAAGCCACAGCGTGATTGAACGCTCCGCCAGTCCACCAGCGCGTCCACGCTGGACCCCGCGAGGCGTCCAGGATCTCTCGCGGGCGGCGCTGCCAGGGCAGCGCGAGGTCGTCGGCTGCGGCTCCCCAGAACCATGCCGGATCCGCCGCCGCGTGCGCCTGGAGCGCCGTCAGATCGGTGGATCCCGTCGCCGCGACGAACCGTGCCAGCCGCGCTGTCGCGAGCTCGCGCGGTCCGGGGCGCCAGGCTGCGTCGGGAACGTCCTGTCCGAACGTCGGCCAGGGCACGTCGGGAGCGGGCACGAGGCCGATCCTAGCACGCCATCGGCGGTGTCCCGGCACGGAAAGCCGGGGTCGGATAGCCTCGGGTCATGCATCTTCGCGGTCCGCTCCGGAGGGGCTTGTTTATCGTCGCGACCGTGATCCTCGCCGGGTGCAGCACCATCCTCGAGGCGTCGCCGGCCCCTACGCCCATGGACTTTCCGGGGATCGCCGGCGAGCTCGCCAATCGAGGCATCACGCTCGATCGGTTCACCTCGGGCGATGACGGATGCCACGACGGCACCCTGACCGCGACGGCGATCGGCTTCGACGCGAGCGGTCTCGGCGTCACGACCCCGATCCGACTCCGGATCTATATCTTCCGCACCGGCGAGACCTTCGATCGCCGGCGGCCCGACGTTGACCCATGCGTCGCCGCGTGGGCGCAGGATCCGGCGACGGTTGAATTCATCGATGCGAAGCCGTTCGTCCTCGCTGGGCAGGGTCCCTGGTCGGCCGAATTCAAGGCCGCCATTCGGGATGCCCTGACCGCAGCGGCCGGCAACGGCGGCTGACCTGGCCGACCCTGGCCGACCTTGGCCGACCTGGATCGAGTGGTGTTGACAATGCGCACCACCTGGTCGCCCTGAGATCGAGCACCCTGGAAGCGTGGCGGAAACGATGGTCCCGTACCGCGGGGTCACCACCTTCCCATCGTCGAACCGGACGCCCGGGGGATGGGGACCGAGCCCGGCCGGGCCGATGGTCTGGGCATGCATCGAACGCCAACCCGTTATCGCCGCGTGTCGACCCTTCTGGCGGTGGTCCTGCTCGCCGGCATGGCGATCCCGACGCCGACCGTCGCGGCCAGCACGACGGCACGCCTGATCGCCGGAACCACGGCCCCTGCGACTCGCGTCAGCCTGTGGTCGGTCGATGCCCGAGTGGACGAGCATCCGGCCGATCGCCCGATGGTCATTCGCGGGTTCATGCCGGTCTGGCGGTTCGAAGCACGCCTCGCTGCCCTCGATGTCATCGCGGCGGTGCAGGCCGCGGAAACCGCGGCCAGGGCCGAGGCATCAGCAAAGGCGGCATCAGCAAAGGCGGCGGCTGCGACAAAGGCGGCCGCGCCCACCTATGTCGGCAAGAACCACCTCTGGATCCCGTCGCTCGGGCTCTCGCGGTCCATCGAGACCTTCGCCTGCACGCGCAAGACGCCGCCGGCCAATCGCGTGTACCGCTGGGGTTGTGCCGCCAAGAACAACGTGTACCTGTTCGGCCACGCCTGGGGCGTCATGAAGCCCGTCCACGACGGCTACGTCGCGGGTCGAGTCAAGATCGGGATGGTTGCCAAGTACGCAGACGTGACGGGCAAAGTTCGCACGTACCGGGTCACCGCCATCCGTATCGTGACCCCTGATCAGGTGGACTGGGCGATCGCCAGTCAGTCGGTGGCGTCGATGACGTTCCAGACCTGCATCGGGGCCAACAGCGACCGCCGGCTCCTCGTCCGCCTCCTCGCCGATCACTGACGAAGGCCCACGCGCAGGCGCGGCCCGCGGGCAGGCGCGGCACGCGGGAGCGCCAGCGCCCAAGCCGGTCGGCGTCTCAGCCGGTCGGCGTCTCAGCCGATCCGCAGGCCCAGGATCCGACGCGCGATCACGAGGCGCTGGACCTGGCTGGTCCCCTCCCCGATCTCGGTCAGTTTCGCGTCCCGCATGAACCGCTCAACGGGGTAGTCCGTCACGTAGCCGTACCCACCGTGGACCTGGATCGCGGCATTCGTGGCCCGGCTCGAGACCTCTGACGCGAACAGCTTCGCCTCCGCCGCGGCAAGGGCAAAGTCCCGACCCTGATCCTTGAGCCAGGCGGCCTTCCAGACGAGCGCTCGCGCGGCTTCGATCTCGGTCGCCATGTCGGCGATCATGAACGCGACGCCCTGGAAGGAGCCGATCGGCTTCCCGAACTGCTCGCGGGTCTGGGCATACGGGACGGCGGCATCGAGCGCCGCCTGGGCGAGGCCGACGGCCATGGCCGCGATGCTTATCCGGCCTCCGTCGAGGATCTTGAGGAACGTCCGGAAGCCTTCGCCCTGGACGCCGAGCATGTTGGACGCGGGGACGCGGCAACCTTCGAAGATCAGCTCACCCGTGGCCGAGGCATGCAGGCCAAGCTTGTCCTCGAGGCGACCGACCCGGAACCCGGGCGTGGCCGCCGGCAGGATGAACGCGCTGATCTCGGCCGTGCCGTCTGCCTTGGAGCCGGTACGCGCGGTCACGATGTAGGTCCCGGCCTGACCCGCGTTGGTGATGAAGCGCTTGCCACCGTCGATCACCCAGGTGCCACCGTCGGGGCCGTCCTCGTGTCGTGCGGTCGTCCTGGTGCCGCCGGCATCCGACCCGGCGCCGGGCTCCGTGAGTCCGTACCCGCCGATCACGGTGCCGCCCGCCATCGGGACCAGGAATTCCTGCTGCTGCTCGTGCGTACCGGCGAGATGCAGCGGGCCGCACCCGAGCGAGGTGTGGGCGGCGACGATCAGCCCGAGTGACCCCCAGACGCGGCTGATCTCCTCGATCGCGATCGCGTACGCCAGCGTATCGAGGCCGGCTCCGCCTTCATCCTCGGGGATCGGGATCCCAAGCCAGCCCATTTCGCCGAGCCGACGCACGATCTCGACCGGGAATCGGCGCTCGCGTTCGTGCTCGTCGACGACCGGTGCGACCTCGCGTTCCATGAACTCACGGATCGTCGATCGAAGAAGGGCGTGCTCGATCGAAAGGTCAAGGTCCATGGGCGGAGCGTACCGCACGAAGGCCCGGCCGGGCCGAACGACCGCGGCCGGAACGCATGGGCGCGCAACCACGCCAGCGTGCGGGCGCGCTCCCGCAGGCCGAAGGCCCGGCTCCTCAGCGCGATGGCGCGCAACCACGCAGCGCGAGGATCGAGGGTTTCCGCTAGCCTCTGGCCATGCCCGAGCGCGCGCAGCAGGCAGACCCCCCGGTCCCGGACTCGGTGGCCGTCTCCGGGTTCGGGCACGGGCCGATCAACGCCGCGGCGTCCGCGCTCCCCTCCCCATCGACGCTGCGGCGGGCGATCCTGGTCAACCTCCGCCAGCACGGCCCGATGTCGCCCGATGGCCTGGCCACGCATCTCGGCGCCAGTCGGACCGGCGTGCTCCAGCAGCTCCACGCCCTCGAACAGGGCGGGCTGGTGAGCCATCAGGTCGAACGACACGGCGTCGGGCGTCCGCGGCATCGCTACGACGTGACCCCGGATGCCCAGGACCTGTTCCCGATGGACTACGACGGCTTCGCCCTCGGGCTCATCGAAGCGATCTCCGCGGTCGGTGGTGATGCCCTCCTGGACGAGGTCCTGGCCGCACGCCGGCAGCAACTCAGCACGCGCCTGCGCGCACGCCTCGCCGAGCGGATCGCGCCGGACGCGCCGCTGGCGGATCGCGTCCGCGAGCTGGCAGTGGTTCAGGATGCCGCCGGATACCTTGCCGAATCCGTCATCGGCGCAGATGGAACGATCCGCCTCCGCGAGCACAACTGCGCGATCTATCACGTCTCACGCGACGTCAATTCGTGCTGCGAGGCCGAGCTGGCGCTGTTCCGCGAGGTCCTCGGCACGGACGTCGAGCGGGAAACGCACATCGCCGCCGGCGATCGGTCGTGCACCTATCGGGTCGGAACGAACCGGCCCGACTAGCACGCTGGTCGCGAGCCCCGAACCGGCCGAATCAGGCCTCTTCGCGCTCGACGGCCACGCGGGTGGCGGGCTGGCGACTCGGGAGCGGGATATCCGAGACGTTCGGGACGAAGGAAGCGGCCATCGAGGTCGCGGCGGCCTGTTCCTGCTCCTCGACCGACAGGATCCCGAGGCGGCCGAGCGTGGCCATCTCGTCCCGGATGTAGGTCTTGAGCATCTCGGGGCCGTCGGTCGAGATCGTGAACCGGACGTTGTTCCGTCGGAAGGTGTCGAAGATCCACCGGAATTCTTCCCAGCTCGAGACGACCTTCGTGTTGAGGTTCGAGGTCGGGCAGATCTCCAGGACAATGCCGCGCTCACTGATCATCGCCATGGCCCGGGGATCGTAGGCAGCCTTCACGCCGTGCCCGATCCGATCCGGTTCCAGGAGCTCCACGACGCGGGCGACCTCGTCGATCGGCCCGGATTCGCCGGTGTGGACTGTGATCCCGAGGCCGTATTGGCGGGCGCGGCGCATCAGTTTGCGGTAGTCGGCGACGCGGAACGTCGGCGATTCGGGACCCGCGATGTCGAGGCCGACCACGCCGCGATCCCGCCACAGGATCGCCTTCTCCGCGATGATCTCGTTGAGCTCATACGGGAAGGCACGATCGAGGCAGAAGATCAGCCCGGGCTTGATCGGGTATTCGAGCCGGGCACGATCCATGCCCCGGACCGCCGCCGCGATGATGTGATCGAGGTCCTGCTCGCCGCCCCGATTTCGCTTCATCGGGTTGAAGCGGAGTTCCATCGTGGTCACGTTGTTCTTGCGATACGCCCCGCCGACGACCTCGTACACGCTCCGCTCGACGGCCAGGGGCGAGCTCTGGATCAACTCCGTCCAGTGGAAGAGCTGGAGATACGTCTCGAAGGACTTCGTGGCTCGCGGGTTGACCGTGATCAGCTGGCGGAAATCCCAGTAGTCCTTGGTCGGGAGCTTGATCCCCTGGGAGTGCGCAATACCCCACATGATCGAAGGCGTGACCGCCGCGCCAAGATGACAGTGAAGCTCGGCGAGCGGGATCGAACGTGAGAGTTGTCGGGCCATCAGCCCTCAGGATACCGCGGTGCGGTCATCGTCAACCCGCCAGCGGGACTACGCGGCCGTCGGCATCGAGGGTGGCCTGGCTGCGGCGCATGGCCTTCAGCTCGGCGCCGGGAACCTGGTCGCGGGCGTGGTAGCTGGAACGGACCAGGGGTCCTGACTCGACGTGCTTGAAGCCGAGGGCAAGGGCCTCGACCTTCATCGCGGCGAACTCATCGGGGTGGTAATAGCGCTCGAGTCGCAGGTGCTTCAGCGACGGCCGCAGGTACTGGCCGATCGTCAGGATGTCGCAGTCGACTTCGCGCAGGGCGATGAACGCCTCGGTCATCTCCTCGGCCGTCTCGCCCAGGCCGACCATCAGCGAGCTCTTGGTGTGGACGTCGTGCCCGTACTCCGCCGCGTAGACCTTGGCCCGTTCGAGGACGCCGAGCGTCCGGTCCCAACGAGCTCGCTTCCGAACCGGCTTCTGGAGCCGCTTCACGGTCTCGAGGTTGTGGTTGAGGATGTCGGGACCGGCGTCCATCACGGTACGAAGGGGCGCCTCCTCCCCGTTGAAGTCGGGAATGAGGACCTCGACGCCCATGCCGGGAACGCGCGCCTTGACCTGGCGGATGGTCTCGGCGAAGACGTGGGCTCCGCCATCGGGCAGGTCGTCCCGTGCGACCGACGTGACCACGACGTGTTCGAGGCCGAGGCCTTCGAGGGCATCGGCGACCCGTCGCGGCTCGTCGTCATCGAACCAGGTCGGCTTGCCGGTCTTGATGTTGCAGAAGCCGCAGGCCCGCGTGCAGGTGTCGCCGAGGATCATGATCGTGGCGGTCCGCTGGTCCCAGCACTCCCCGATGTTGGGGCAGTGGGCCTCCTCGCAGACCGTGTTGAGGTTCAGGCCGCGGAGCAGGCGCTTGAGGTCCTGGTAGTTCTCGCCGGACGGCATCCGTGCCTTGATCCAGTCGGGATGGCGGCGCAGCGCCTCGGAGCCGTCCGCGGCCGGAAGGCCGAAGAGGCCGCCGCCGCCCATCGCAATCGAGATCGATTCCATGGGGGCATGGTCGTGACCGGTGCCGGGGGGTTCGAACATGGGAAGCTCGCGGGACATGTGCTGAGTGTACGGCGAGCGTGCGTTCGGCTGGTCCGTCATGACGCGCGGCCCCAGGTGTCGGCCGAGCCCTGCTCGAGGTTTCGCGGCACGAATCCGAGTTCCCGGGTCGCCTTGTCGTGGCTCGCCCAGTAGGTCACGCCGGCGCCTGCGCGGATCGTCTCGGCCACGTTGGCCGGCATGCCGGGGAAGCCGCCGATGGCATCGTTGATCGGCGCCATCAAGCGGGCAAGGCCGGTCGGCAGGGCGAACCGCGGCGGACGGTGCCCGCCAACGTGTGCGGCGATGCGAATCGCGGCGTCGAAGCGCAGGCACTCCCCCGCCAGCGCGTAGGCCTCGCCGATCCTGCCGCGATCGAGCGCCGCGACGATCCCGTCGGCCAGGTCATGGACGTGGACCCAGGCCAGGCCGGTGTCCGGCAACCCGATATACGGCAGGCGTCCGGCGTGAGCGAGCGCCAGCTGTTGACTCGCAACCGAATGATCGTGCGGGCCGTAGACC
>JANMPD010000237.1:0-3698 GCA_031369685.1 Chloroflexota bacterium
GATCGGCTGACCGACCAGACTTGCAAGGGTGCCACGCCTGAGCATTTCTCGTGGCGGAAGGAATGCAGGATCGAGAGGCGGTTCCTTCGGGCGTTTCCTTTTCCCCAGCACAGGACACGACCGTGCCGTTCCGTGCCCGACGTGACCCCGAACTCGAACCCGATGCGATCCGGGCTGCCCATCCGCGGATCCATCCGGCATTCCGGAACAGCCCCCAATTCATTCACGAAGGCCTGTCGGACCTCGCCGGCGTCGATGTCGTCCTGAAGGTCGAGACGGTGAACCCGATCCGCGCGTTCAAGGGACGCGGTACCTGGCTTGCCATCGCGGGCCTGGCAGGGGAGGGGACCCTCGGGCCGGACCGACCCGTGGTGGCGGCTTCGACCGGGAACTTCGGCCAGGGCGTGGCATTCGCCGCCCGTGCGCATCGCATTGCCGCGGTCATCTTCGCGGACGAACACGCGAATCCCACGAAACTGGAGCGGATGCGCGGCTTCGGTGCGACGGTCATCCAGCAGGGGAGGGACTTCGATGCTGCCCGTGAGGCGTCGGAGGCCTACGCGAGCGCCCACGGGGCCTTCCTGCTGCTCGACGGGGCCGATCCGCGGGTGGCGGCCGGCGCCGGGACGCTGGCCCTCGAGGTCACGGATGGAGTGGCTGCCGGCGACCTGCCCGCCATCACGACGGCCTACGTGCCCCTCGGCAACGGTGCGCTGATCGTGGGCGTGGGCGCCTGGCTTCGTCACGCGGCACCGGAATGTCGGATCGTTGGCGTGGCGGCGGCCGATGCGCCCTCGATGGTCCTGTCATGGCAAGCCGGCGAGCTCGTCGAGACGCCCGAGACTGGCACCTACGCCGAAGGCATCGCCTGTCGGGTACCGATCCCGGAAGCGCTCGACATGATGGTCGGACGGGTCGACGAGCTCGTGCTCGTGTCCGAGGCCGAGTTGCAGGCGGCGGAGGCGCAACTGACGGCGGCGACGGGCATCACCGCCGAAGGTGCCGCGGCCGCCTCCTGGGCCGGATTGCTGGCGGATAGCCGCCGGGATGGCCCGGCGCTGGTGATCCTGACCGGCAGCAACGTCGCGCCCGGGGCACGATCCTAGGGCGTGATTTCGAGGGGAACCGGGTCGGACAGCAGATAGGTGATGACGACGCCGGTCGCCTCCGGGTGAGCGTACTGGTCGACCCGTACCCGGACGTCATAAAGACCCGGTGGCAGGGCATAGCCGATCGAGGGATCGCAGCTGGCGGTGCCGCCGAGGACGCCGATGTCGAGCGTTCCACCGGGTTGGAGCGTCCCTCCGGCCCCGACGCCGCTGATGCCACCCTCGTAGGCGCCCACCACCTGATTCGACCCCCGCCGATAGACAACGGCCGTCATGGGATCGCCCGACTCGAATTCCACGACATCGGCGCCGGTATTCGTGACGGTTACCGTTCCGCGAAAGTCCTGGCCCGTCACGACCCGGGCGGTCTCGAGACGCGCGGTCACGCGAAGCGGCGTGTCGGTGACGATGTCCTTGAGGATCGCCGAGCAGTCGACGCCGGCTGATGCCGGATCGGGGTACGGCAGGAATCCAACGTAGATGGTCAACAAGTCCCCGTAGGTGGCGTGGATCTGCTCGGCGATCGAGAGTCCGTCCGCTCGGAGCTGGACATCGATCGTCTCGGCACCGATCCCGACACTTCGGAGGTGCTGCCCGGCGAGCGCAACGATGGCCTGTTGGATCTGCTCGAGTTCGGTACCGGTCCTGGGTTGGCGAACGATCTGGAAGTCATTCGGAAACTCGAGGATCGCCCGCAGCGCCGCGCAGTGCTCCTGGATGTGGCCGGTGAACCCGATGACCAGCCGCACCCAGGGTGCGTTCTCGAACCGCACCGCGGTGAACTCGTCGGGATGGGCACTGCCGTAGGCCTGCATCGCTTCCACGTCGCCCTGGAGGCGTCCCTGATCATGCGCCAGCGGTCCGTTCTCCGAGAAATCCGTCGGATCCGGGCCGATCTCCACGACATCGACGTAGTTCGGGCAGTCACCGAGGCCGCTCGGCGGCGTGGACTCGAGCGGTGAGCCGTTTGGTGATGGACTTCCTGGCCCCGCAGATGGCGGCAGCGGACCACCGGTGCACCCCGCGACGACAAGTACGGCCAGAAACGGCCCCAGGCGCTTCGTAATCCCGTTCGAGCTTGCCATCTGACCCTCACAGCTAGGCGGTCTGAAGGTCGAGTTGTCCTTACCAGTATGTACCCGAGATCCTCGGAGGCAGTTCGGACTGCGCGGAAAACTCGGCGTATCGACTAACCTTGACTAAGCGCATGTGTTGGTCTAGGCTTCCGGCATGGGAGAAACCGTCAACATCCACGCAGCCAAAACGCACCTGTCACGACTCGTCGAGCGAGTGGAGGCGGGGGAGGAGATCACGATCGCGCGTGACGGCCGTCCGGTGGCCAGGCTGGTGCCGCTCGGCCGTCGGACTCGACCACGTGAACTCGGGACCTTTCGCGACAAGATCTGGCTCGCACCGGATTGGGACTCCCCTGAAGTCAACGCAGAAATCGCGCGTGACTTCAACGAATGATTCTGCTCCTGGATGCGCACGCGATCCTCTGGGCCGTCTCTGATCCGGGCTCGCTCGCCTCGGACGCCCGAAGCGCCATCGAGAGCCCGTCCAATGACGTCGTCGTGTCGGCCGGGTCCATCTGGGAACTCGAGATCAAGAAGGCGATCGGCAAGATCAAGATCGAGATCGATTTGGTCGAAGAGCTCGAACGCGTGGGCTTCGACATCCTGGCGATTTCCGCCGTCGATGCTACGAGCGCGGCGCGGCTTCCACTGCATCACCGCGATCCGTTCGATCGCATGCTCATTGCGCAGGCTCGACGGCTTGGTGCGGTCGTCGTGACTCGCGACGCGATGTTGAGCCGCTACGAGGTTGACATCCTGCCGGCGTGATGGTCCAGGCCGCAGGAGTCTCGTCGCATGACCGGTCCCTCGAGGCTTTGAGGCGACCGGATGTTACTTCCGATAAGGTAAGCGATGGACCACCAGTTCCGACCCGGTTGGGTGGGGTCTGGTGGAGTCGCCTGGCGCATCGGAGCACCGAGGAAACGGTGGGCTGAAACGACAACATAACGTTAGCTGCGGCTGTCAAGTCCCTCCGCCCATCGTCCGGCCAGGCGTCGCTCGAGCGCGTTGGCGGCGGCCAGGTCGTCGGGTCCCAGTGGGCTGACGCGGAGCCCGGTGGACTCGCCCCACGGCGTGACCCCGACGAGCGGCACGGCGAGGGCCCGGACCCAGGCCTCGAGGAGCGTGGCGATCGCCCAGGCGATGAGGCCGACGCCGACGCCGATCCGGACCAGGTGCAGCAGCCTGCTCACTTTGCCTCCGTGGTGAGGTAGTAGAAGATCTCGATATCCCACGACACGGCGGCTCCCGGTGCCGGGAATACGAACGTCGTGGCCGTGTTCGTCAGATTGGAGATCAACGGCGACGCCAGGTCGGCGTCCATGTCGATCTGCGTCCCCCCGGCGGCCATCGCATTGCCGACCCGCCAAGTAGGTGCCCCGGCGATATTGGTCGTGGTGATGGTCAGCAGCGCCGCGCCGGCCAGGGCCGCCGTCGCGACGCGGACAAACCGCAAATGCGTGATGACATGTTTGGTGCCCGCGCCGCCGGCCGGCAGGGTCATGGTGCCGCC
>JANMPD010000248.1:0-7434 GCA_031369685.1 Chloroflexota bacterium
AGCCCCAGAAGAACGACGACCGCGATTGGAACGACGAGCAGCCACGCGCGGCTCGTCGATCGGCCGCGCGGCCCCCCGGGCTCATCTCGCAAAGCGTGGAGGCGCGTGTGAAGGCCTGCCGGGGCCGACGGAAGACTTCCCCTCCGAAGTGTCTCGCGAAGTCGGGCGTCGAGATCGTCGTTCATCGATTCGTCTCGCTCCGGGGGAGAACCGTTCGCATCTTGTCGAGCCCTCGATTGAGCCGCGATTTCACCGTTCCAATCGGCCAGGCGAGCCGGGCAGCGGTCGCCTCGAGCGTGAGGTCTTCCCCGAAGTGCAACACGAGGACGATCCGCTCGTCCGGATCAAGGCCGTTCATCGCGGCAACGAGCTCGTCGTTCTCGGCGAGTTGTCGAAACGGATCGCCTGACGTTGGCCGATCGTGGTCGGCAGTCAACGGAATGAAACGGATCCGCGATCGACGACGAAGCCGGTCGCGACAGACATTCACGAGGATGCGGTCGAGCCAGGCTGGAAAGTCCGCCTCGCTTCGAAGCGAACCAGCCGATCGCCATCCCCGAAGCAAGGCATCTCCAACGGCATCCTCGGCGTCGGATGCGCTGCCCAGGATGAGGCCTGCCAATCGGAAGAGCCGATCCAGCTCGCGTTCAGCAAGCCCAATGAAGCGCGTCTCCACGGCTCCGCGCTCTGCTGTGCCTGATCGAGGGTTCGGCACGCATCCTCCGGCGATCGGTCGAGTCGCGACCATCATGCCTTTCCAGACGAATGGCATCGACAAACGGTTCTTGGAAGCGCGGGGGGTTCGAGTTCCTGGTGAAGCAACCCTCTCTGAGTAGGGGCGAGAAAGTAACCGCCCCGACCGTGGTCCGCGCGGCCACGACTCGACCCCGCTCATCCGGTCGGGTGCTGAGCCAGCTCGACCTCCTCGTGCGGCGCACGCCGCAGCACCGTGAAGACAGCGACGAGCACGAGGGCCGCCCGGAGCGACTGCATCGGGTCGAGGCGTTCGCCGAGGATGACCAGGCTTCCGGCGACGCCAAAGATCGGGATCAGGTAGAACGATGCCGATGCGGACGATGCCGGCATCTGGCGAAGGGCCGACAGGTAGAACCAGTAGGCAAGCCCGTAGTAAAGGAGTCCCGATCCCACCGCGCTCGCCCAGCCGAGTGGCGACACGGATGTTGAGAGCGGACTCGTGCCGAGCGCCCAGCTCAGAGCGAGCAGGGCCAGCCCGAAGCCCAGCGCGTAGACCTGTTGCGAGAAGACGACCTGCGCCGTCGAGTCGGCGCCGCCCAGCCAGTGGCGAGCGATGATCGTGTACACCGCGCAACAGGCGACACCGGCCACGGTCAGCGCCACGCCGATCGGGACGGGTCTCGTTCAGCGCCTATCGATGCAGCGCTCGCGCGAGATCCCGTCGGCCAGTTGGCGGGCGTACTCCGCCGCGTCATACGAGCCCGCCGAGGCGGCGATCAACCCGTCGTCGATCGTCCAGGCCTCGTGGCCGGTGACCCGAACCGCGTTTCCGGTGCCGCCGTGCCCCGTGTTCGTGCCGGTGAACGTCCAGTGGTATTCGACGCGGGAACCGTCGACGACAAGATCATCGAAATAGACCTGCATGTCGGGCAGGGCCGCGTAGAACCCTCGGGCCGTGGCGGCGATGGCGTCGCGTCCGACCGCCGGAGTGCCCCCATTGATCGCGAGTGAGCCCTCGACGGCGTAGTGGGCCGCGACCCGATCCGGGTCCATGCTGCACCAGGCCGCGGTGTAGGCCTCCGCGAACTCGCGGAGCTTGATCGGATCGAGCGGCAAGACCTGCCCTCCTCTTCGGTTGGTGTGCCGTACATGCGAATCACGGTCCGGTGGTTATCGCTCACCCTCCTGGATCGATCAGTCCCGTCAGCGTGTACGCCTCGATGGGGCGCCGGAACCCCTTGAGCTCCAGTGGTCCGAGCGGCACGCCGACGGCGATCGTCTCGACTCGCGTGAAGGCCCGCTCGCTGAGCACGATCTGGCCGGGTTGGGCGACCGAACAGAGGCGGGCTGCCAGGTTGGCGACGCTGCCGACGACGCCATAGGCGAGGTGACCCTCAAAGCCGATCCGGCCCAACGTCGCGTACCCGACCGAGACACCGATCCCGAGCCCGAGGTCGAATCCGAGCCGACGCCAGCGCTCCGTGAGTTCGTCGAAGCGATCCCGCATCTGAACCACCATGCGGACCGCTACCGCCGGGTGGTCCTCGAGCGGTTCGGGATCGTTGAGGAAGATCATCATCCCGTCGCCCGCGAAGTGCTCGACCGTCCCCCGGTGGGCGACGATGATCGCTCCCATCTCGCGGTGGTATTCCCGCAGGATGTCGAGGACCTCCTCGGGTTCGGCGGCCTCGGCGAACGAGGTGAAGCCGCGAAGGTCGGAGAAGACCGTCGTGACTTCGCGGCGGTGGCCGGCCAGGAGGTGCTCGCCATCGGGTGACGAGACCAGCCGGGCGACCGTCGAGGGAAGATAGCGGGTGATCTCCTCGCGCTGCCGCTCGATGGTCCCGAGCAGCCGGACGCTGTCGATCACGATCGCCGCCTGGTCGGCGAACGTGCGGACGAGATCGATCTCGTGCTGGTTGAACGGACGAACGTCGTTCCGGCCGAGGTTGACGACGCCGATGAGCCGCGATTCCTTGCGGATGGGGACGCCCAGCAGCGTTCGGAACCCCACGGCCTGGCGCCCAGCCTGCCAAGTATAGGTTGGATCGTTCAGGGTGTCCTCGATCTGGGTGACTTCACCCGAGAGGACCACCCGCCCCACCATCGTCCCCGGCGTCACCTCGGTCTCGTGTTCACGAATCCAGGTGGCACCCTCGGCAGACATGCTCACCGTGGTGACCGATCGGTAGAACCCCTCCCTCGAGGGAACGTAGAACGCCGCCATCTCGGCCCGGCACAGTTCGTTCATGCGCTCGGCCACGATCCCGAGGACGCCGTCGAGGTCGAACGGTGACGCACTGATCGCCCGAAGGATCTCGCGCATGGCGTCGAGCTCGGCGGCGAGTTCGGGCGCGGTTCGCTGCTCGGGAGTCGGGGCGCTCATTGCGCAACGATAGCGAGGCACGGCCGACCCGGGCGTCGCCGCCCGCACGCTGCCATCCCTACCCGCTCCGTCGGCGGATCTCCGCGCTGATGGCCGGCACGATGGCGTGCAGGTCGCCGATGACCGCGTAGTCGGCGAGGGCCATGATCGGCGATTCGGCGTCCGTGTTGATGGCCAGGATCCGTTTCGCCGACTTGCAGCCGACGATGTGCTGGATCGCGCCGCTGATCCCGCAGGCGATGTACAGATCGGGAGCGATACGCTGGCCGGTCTGGCCGACCTGCTGCGTGTGCGGGCGCCAGCCGTTGCTCGTGACCACGCGCGAGACGCCGACGGCCCCGCCGAGCAGATCAGCGAGTTCTTCGAGTTCGGCGAAGGCAGCCGAGGAACCGACGCCTCGCCCGCCACCAACGACGACCTTCGCGTCGGTCAGCGAGATCGAACCCTTCGATGGAGGCTCATGGCCGGTGACGCGGACGATGAGATCGGACGCGGCGACGGTCGGCGCGAACGACGCAACCGCCGCGGCTGGTGCCCCGGCTCGTTCGTCGACGGTGACGGCATGTGGCGCCATCGTGAGGCATCGAACGGAGGCATCGAGCGAGGCGTCCTCCAGGAGGCTGCCCGCCCATCGCTGGCGGGTGATCGACCACGACGCGCCCGGCGTCGCCGCGATGACGTTTGCCCCGAATGGTACGCCGAGCCGGGCCGCGGCATGCGCCAGGACCTCGGCTCCTCGGTCCGTCCCCGGGCCGATCACGGCGGCCGCGTCGCGCGCCCCGGCGAGTTCTGCGAGTGCCGCGCCCCAGGCCGCAGGCGCATACGCACCGGCGATGGACGTGTCCGAGACGACATGGGCTGTAGCGACGCCGTGGGCCCCAAGGCCTCCGGCCAGACCCGCCGCGACCCCGGCCGCCGCGGATCCGAACAGCAGCGCCTCGACCGACGCCCCGCCGAGGCCGGCGCTCAGCGATCGCGCGAATGCCAGCGTCTCGAGCGAGACGCGGTCGGCCGTGCCGGCACTGTCGCCGGATCCGAGCTCCACGAAGACGAGGATCGGGCCACTCATCGCGCCACCAGGCCGAGCTTCTGGAGCAGATCGACAACCGCAGGCGCGGCCTCGGCGCCGCGGCCGAGGATCTCGACCTGGGACTCGGCCTCCTGGGGCAGGCGCAGGATCGTTTTCATCGGGCCGGCCGGAGATCCGGAGCTGGCCGCCGGGCCGGAGCCCGCGGCGCCGACCGAGATCCGCTCGACTTCCTTCTTCCTGGCCCGGAGCCGGCCGGGGACCGACGGGTACCGCGGCAGGTTGAGCCCCTCCTTGACGCCGACGATCGCGGGCGTCGGCAGCTCATAGGTCTCCCAGCCGCCGCCGGCCGCCTCGCGGCGCGCGGTCACGGATCCGGAACCGAGCGTGAGGCCCTTGAGCCCGTTGACCACCGGTCGGCCGAGCGCGACGGCGACCCGGATCCCGACCTGGAACCCGCCGCTGTCCGCCGATTCGTTGCCGAAGATCACGAGATCGAAGGGTCCGCCCGGGGCCTCCTGCGCGCGGATGGCCTCGGCGATGACGGCCGCGGTCGAGACCGGATCCCACTCGGAGCCGTCCGTTTCGAGCAGGACCGCCCGATCGATGCCGAGCGCCATCGCATCGCGAAGTTGCTCCTCGGCGGCCGCTGATCCAAGCGTCAGGACCACCGATTCGCCGCCCTGGGCCTCGATGATCCGGACCGCCTCCTCGACGCCGCACTCCTCGTGCGGGCTGATGGTGAAGCCCAGGAACTTGGTGTCGATCTCCTGGCCATCGGCGGTCAGGACGATGCGGCCCCCGGTCTGGGGCACGCGCTTGACACAGACGAGAACCCTCACGCCCGGATCCGGGCGTTGTCGGGGTCGAACAGCGGCGTCGCGCCGGCAATCGCCACCGTCACCGGGTAGTGCTCCCCGAAGTACTCGACGACGAGTTTCGTCCCCTCGACCGCATGCTCGGGCGGCAGGTACGTCATCAGCAGATGCTTCCCGACCGACGGCCCGGAGCCGGCACTCGTCACGTAGGAACGGCGGCCTTTCGCGTCCACGATGGACCGGCCATCGGGCGTGAGAATCGGTTCGCGGCCGAGCATGTAGCGCTTGACGCCGGTCGATGACGTCGGGTCGTCCACGGTCAGCGTGCACAGGATCGCGACCGGGTCCGCGGCACGCTGCGCCTCGTACGCGGCGCGGCCGACGAAGGCCGCGTCCTTGAGCGAGGGCCGGGCCATGCCCGCCTCGACCAGGTTGAAATCGAGTTCGAGCTCCGCACCGTGGGCGCGGTAGCCCTTCTCGAGCCGTGACGTTACCGCGTAGGTGCCGATCCCCACGGGCACCATGCCGTGCGGCTGGCCGGCGCGCCACAGCGCGTCCCAGACCCGTAGGCCCTGCTCCATCGGGACGTAGATCTCCCAGCCGAGCTCGCCGACGTAGCTGATCCGCGAGGCCAGCGTCCGGACGCCGTCGATGTCGACCGACTTCGAGGTCAGGAACGGGAACCCGGCATGGCTGACGTCCGCGTCGGTCACGGACGCGAGGATGTCGCGCGCCCGGGGGCCCCACAGCCCAAACGTCGTTATCGCGCTCGTCAGGTCAACGAGCTGGGCGGTTCCATCGGCCGGCAGGCCGTCGACGAAGATCTTCCTGTCGCGCATCCCCATGCCGCCGCCGGTCACGACCCGGAAGTGGTCGTGGGCGAGCCGCATGATCGTGAGGTCGGCGAGGATCCCGCCGGCCGCGTTGAGAAGCGGCGTGTAGACGGTCTTGCCCGGCCGCACGTCCGCCTTGTTGACGCAGAGCCGCTCGAGCGCGGCGAGGGCGCCGGGCCCCGTGACGTCGAAGATCGCGAACGCGGACAGGTCCACCAACCCGGCCCGGTCCCGCATCGCGAGGTGTTCGGCGTTGATGATCGGGCTCCACCATCGCGAATCCCACTCCGCGGCGCGCGGCATGACTCGGTCGCCGTACTCGGCGAGGAGCAATTCGTTCGCGCCGTACCAGAACGGCCGCTCCCAGCCCGCCGCCTCGAACGCAACGGCGCCGAGCTCCGCGTGTCGGGCCGTGGCGGGCGAGCGCCGGATGGGGCGGTTGCTCTCCCACTGCTCCATCGGGTGGACAATCCCGTAGGTTTTGTTGAACCCCTCGGTCGTCCGGGCGCGGATGTGCTGCCAGGTCTTGTGGTGGTCGTAGAAGCGGGCGATATCGGAGCCGTGCGGATCGATCTCGGGCGTGCCGTGGGTCATCCATTCGGCGACGCACTTGGCGATCCCGGGCGCCTCCTTGATCCAGATCGCGGCGACCGACCAGAGGTTCTTCACCTCCGGGGTCTCGCCGATGATCGGGTTGCCGTCCGGGGTCAGCGACAAGAGCCCGTTGATCGCGAGCTTCACGCCGACCTTCTCGTCACCGACGATCGACGGGAACAGCTCGAGGGCGTCCTCCAGCTGCGGGTCGAAGTCCTCCTGGGTGAACGGGAGCATCGTCGGGGACAGGGCTGACGCCTCGATGGAAGGGATGTCGTCCGGGTCCATGAGGATCGCGCGATGCGCGTACGAGCCGACCTCGAAGCCGTTGCCGTGCTGGCGCTCGTACATGTTGGTGTCCATGTCCCGCACGATCGGGTAGTCCACCTCGGTCCGGGCGTTCGCGAACATCGGGACCGGCCCGATGTCGATCATCTGGTGGACGGCCGGGATCAGCGGGATCGAGGCGCCGGCCATCCGTGCGATGCGCGGGCTCCAGATGCCGCAGGCGATGACGACGTACTCCGTGTCGATGTCGCCGTGGTCCGTGCGAACGCGAGTGACCCGGCCGTATTCGGTGTCGACGCCGGTCACCTCGACCCCGGCCGCGATCGTCAGGGCGCCCATTTCCTGGGCCATTTGGCGCATGAGCGTGCCGGCCTGGAGTGAATCGACCACCCCGACCCCGGGCGTGTAGAAGCCACCGAGGATGATCGATTCATCGATGAACGGGACCATCGCCTTGACCTCGGCCGGGGTCTGGAGGCGGACACCCTCGATGCCCCACGACTTCGAGGACGCCATCCGGCGCTTCAGCTCCTCCATCCGCTCGGGCGTACGGGCGACCTCGATGCCGCCGCACTCGTGGTACACGCCGAGCTCGCGGTACTGGAGGGCGCTGTCCATCGTGAAGGCGGCCATCTCCTTGTTGTGGTCGGTCAGGAAGATGAAGTTCGAGGCATGGCCGGTCGAGCCGCCGGGGTTCGGGAGCGTGCCCTTTTCCAGCAGCACGATGTCCCGCCAACCCAGCTTCGCCAGGTGCCAGGCCATGGAATTGCCGACGATCCCGGCGCCGACGAT
>JANMPD010000001.1:0-2876 GCA_031369685.1 Chloroflexota bacterium
GACTGGCCCGGCCAGGAGATGCCACGGACCGATCTGCCCGTGGTGTTCGGTCGTCTCGGGCGGTCTGGCGGCCGCCGCCTCCTCCTCGTCGGTCACACGGACGTGGTACCGGTCGGCGAACCAGCCACATGGACGGTGGACCCGTTCGGGGCTGAGATCATCGACGGCCAGCTCCATGGCCGCGGCTCCTGCGACATGAAGGGTGGCTGCGCATCGATCCTGGCGGCGATGCGGGCAATTGCCGAATCGGGTGCCGCGGACAGCCTCGACGGCGAGGTCATGGCTGTCTTCGTGCCATCCGAGGAGGATGGCGGCCAGGGGATGCTGTCCGCCATTCGGGCGGGAGCGACCGGTGACATGGCGGTGATCACGGAACCGACGGACATGGATGTCGTCATCGCCCACGCCGGTGCGATCGTCTTTCGACTGACCGTGGCCGGCAGGGCGGCCCACGCGTCGATGCGCCACGAAGGGGTCTCGGCGCTTTCGAATCTGACTCACCTCATCGGCGCTCTCGAGACGGATGAGATGGCACGGAACGAGGCGGAAACCGATCCGCTGATGACCGCCCTCGGCCTGCCCTACCCGACGATCATCGGCATCGTCCGTGGAGGGGAGTGGGCGTCCACGGTCATGGACCAGGTCGTCGCCGACGGCCGGTACGGCGTCGCGCTCGGGGAGTCGTGGCGTGATGCTGAGGTTCGCCTCAGGGCCTGCATTGCCGCCGCAGCGGCCGAGCACCCGTTTCTGCAGGACCATCCACCGACTGTCGAACTCGTCGGTGGTCTCTTCTCGTCGGCCCGCGTCCCGGCCGATCATCCACTGCCCACATCGCTCGCGGGCGTCGTCGAAGCCACGCTCGGGCGGAGGCCGGCGCTCCTCGGCGAACCATACGGAGCCGACATGCGGCTGCTCGTCAACGAGGGCAAGACCCCGACGGTGATCTTCGGGCCGGGGCACATCACGAAGGCCCACAGCGCGGACGAATCGGTGCCGGTCGATGACGTCGTCGCCTGTGCGCGCGTGCTCGCAGCCTGGGTCGTGCGCGAGCTCGGAGATGCGTCCTAGCAGTCCGGGGACTGTGCGACGATTCCTCGATGGTCATCTTTGCGATCGGGATCGGGATCTCGTCGTTCCTGCTGTTCTGGCTCGAGCCCCTGATCGGCCAGATCGTGCTGCCCCTGTATGGCGGTACGCCCGCCGTCTGGGCAACCGTTCTCGTCTTCTTCCAGGGCACGCTCCTCCTGGGATATCTGTACGGACACACCTCGGTCACACGCCTTCGGCCGGGCACCAGCCTCGGCCTCCACATCGGGCTGGCCGTTCTCGCCGTTGCCTGGCTGGTCGTCCAGCCCATCAGCGCCGAACGGACCAAGCCAGGCGATCTGCCGGCGGTCGTGGACGTCCTGCGGATCCTGGCCGTCCGTGTCGGACCGCCGGTCTTCGTCCTGACCGCGACGACGCCACTCCTGTCAGCGTGGTTTGCGGCGCGGCGCGGCGGCTCCGATGAGGGCGACCCGTATGGGCTCTACGCGTTGAGCAATGCCGCTTCGCTCGGCGCGCTGCTCGCCTACCCATTCGTGATCGGCCCGCTGGTCGGCCTCTCCAGTCAACTCTCGCTGTGGTCCATCGGTTTCGGCACCCTGACCGTCGTCCTGGCAGTCGCCGCCTTCATGGTCTGGCGCTCGCGAGGCCTCGGGGCGCACCTCGCGTTCGAGCCGTCGGCGACGCCGGCCGACGACAGCGGGCAGGAATCGGCCCGCGCCGAGATCGGCTGGGGCCGTCGCATCCGGTGGTTGCTGCTGGCAGCCGTACCTGCAGGACTCCTCGCGGCGGTCACCAATTTCATTGCCGTCGACCTGATCGCCGCGCCGCTCCTGTGGATCGTGCCGCTCGGTCTGTACCTCGTCTCCTTCATCGTTGCGTTCTCCGAGCGGGGTCGTCGGATGGTTCCGTGGGCGGTGCGGCTCGCGCCGATCGTCATTACCCTGCTGTGGGTACCAATCGGTTCCGTCGGTGGTTGGCCCCTCGTTCCGCTGGTCCTGCTCGAGTGGGCAGGGTTCCTGATCATCGCCACGGCGCTGCACGGCCGGCTCGCGCTGGATCGGCCGCGCGCCACCCGGTTGACCGAGTTCTACCTCGTCCAATCCGTCGGCGGCGTGGTCGGCGGCGCATTCGTGGCCGTCGTCGCGCCGTCCATCTTTCCGGGCGTCTGGGAGTACCCAATTCTGCTCGCGGGCGCCCTTGCCGCGCTGGCCCTCTCATCCCCGGCACGACCCGTCCGGACCTCCGAACGCGTGAATCGCGCCGACAACGTCCCTGGCCGGACCGCACGACTTGACTTCGGGCCACTGTTCAGCGGCGCGATCGGTCGCGTTGGGCCGTACGTCATCGTGTCGGCTGTGCTCATCGGCTTCATGGCGGTGGACCAGTCGGTCGCTCTCGGCGTCGCGCTCCGATGGTTCGGGTTCGGGGCCCTCATCCTGTTTTTCGGGGCGCAACCCTGGTTCCTGGCCGTCGCGACGGCGCTTGCGTTGACCGTCGCGACCGTTGTCGTTCCGATCCCGGCGCTCCTCCGCGATCGCAGCTTCTTCGGGGTCACAGAGGTCATCCGATCGATCGACTCGAAGGTCACCGTGCTGATGAACGGAACCACCCTCCATGGGATGCAGTCGACCGATCCCAAATTCAGTCGCCGACCGACCACCTACTATGCCCGCAGCGGGCCGCTCGGCGATGTCTTCGGCTGGCTCACGTCGGCCCGGCCGTCAGCATCGATCGCGGTCGTCGGGCTTGGCGCGGGTACGATCGCAGCCTACGAAGAACCCGGTCAGACGATGACGTTCTTCGAGATCGATCCGCTGGTTGTTCGCGTT
>JANMPD010000074.1:0-3730 GCA_031369685.1 Chloroflexota bacterium
CGCGAACCGTGTCAGATCCGGAAGGAAGCAGCACTAAGCGATCTTCGCCGGGTGCCGCGGAACGGCCTGGTCCGAGCCGTCTTCGATGGTGGGCCCGGGCGCGGCTCGGTCGACAGGGGGTGCACGGCATACTGATCGAACCTGCAATTGGCCCCCGAGGAGCGTTGTGACCAAGAGCGCCTCGAGCCCATCACCGAGCCCGGCCGTCTCCTCGCCGCCCCATAAGGCCATCTACCGGCGCTGGCGGGCGCAGACGTTCAGCCAGATTGTTGGGCAGACCGCGGTCGTACAGACTCTCCAGAACGCCGTCCGAACCGGACGGGTTGCCCACGCAATCCTGTTCGTCGGGCCGCGCGGAACCGGCAAGACATCGCTCGCGCGGATCCTGGCCAAGGCCATCAACTGTACGGATCTCCGGGATGGCGATCCGTGCGACATGTGCCCGTCATGCGTGGCCATCCGTGAGGGCCGGGCGCTCGACCTCATCGAGATCGACGCGGCATCGAACCGGGGCATCGACTCGATCCGCGAGCTCAGGGAGCGGATCAATTACGCCCCAACAGACCTCAAACGGAAGGTCTACATCCTCGACGAGGCGCACCAGATCACCAAGGACGCCTGGAACGCGCTCCTCAAGTCATTGGAGGAGCCGCCGGACTTCGTAGTCTTCATGTTTGCCTCGACGCACCCGCAGGATTTCCCGCCCGCGATACTGTCACGGCTTCAACGTTTCGACGTCCGCCGACTGTCCACCAACGAGATTGAGGGCAAGTTGGGCCGGATCCTCGAAGGCGACGGCCGCGTAGCCGATCCGTCGGCCGTCCGTCTGATCGCCCGACTGGCGGCCGGCGGGATGCGGGACGCCGAGTCGATGCTGGATCAGCTTCTCGCCTCGGCCGGCGATCGCCTCGATGAGGAGACCGTGCGCGACCTCCTGGGTCTTGCCGCGGCCGATACGATCGAGGGGTTCGTCAGGGCGATGATCGAGGGTGACGTGGCCTCCGGCGTCCACATGCTGGACGAGCTCGAGGACCGCGGCCGCGACCTCCGGGCGTTCCTGGAGCAGCTCGTCGAGGTCGTCCGGGCCGGGCTGGTCGGGGGATCTCGCGGTTCGTCTGCGAGTGAGCCTGCGGGGCATTCAGTGGCGGACGTTGTCCGGCTCGCCCGGCGGCTCGGTGACATCGATCCGAATCGGGCCGGTATCGGTGGGCTGCGCCTGCAGTTGGAGCTCGCCCTGTTCCCGGTGGACGAAGGGACGGCTCAGTCCAGATCGGCGCGAGCGAAGCCCGCTTCCGCGTCGACTCACACCGTGCCAGCCGTGCCGCGCGAATCCGTGCGCGGGGACGAGTCAAAAGGGAACGCGCCCGGCACACTCGCACTCGCGCGCCCTGGAAACGCCGCGCCCAGCAACGATCTCGGGCACGCGGCCGACCTTGAGCCGGCATCCCCAGTGAGCCTCCAGCAACCGCACAAACCGGCACGTGCAACTCAACCCTCGGCCCCGCCGGCCGCGCGCATGGGACCGCCGCCCACCGCGCGCGTGGAACCGCCGCCGCCCGACGATCCGGCGCCTGGAACCCCCGACAACGTGTCGGATCTCGACCGCTTACGTTCGCGCTGGCCGGAGGTCGTGGCGCGGGTGAGCGCTCACCCTCCAACGAAGCCCCTGATCGCGGTCTGTCTCCCGATCAGCGTGGAAGACGGCATCGTCACCCTGGGATTCCCTGAGGATCAGGGGTTCCTCCGTGATGTCGCCGAGCGGCGCCGGTCGGTTCTCGAGGACGGCATTGCAGCGGTCCTCGGGCGATCGGTGGGAGTCCGGTGCGTGGCCACGAACCTGGATCGGATCCCGGCTCTGCCAGCGGACGACGAAGCAGCGTTCGTTCTCGCCGAGGCGCGGCGTATCTTCGAGACCGACGAGCCCAATGCCAGCGAGGTCAGTTGAGCGGCCCGTATTGTCCGCGTTGCACATGTGGCCCACACCGGCCCGCCGAGCGCAGGCTGCGAGCAACCGCCAGACTTGGACCATCAACCCGACAGGAGCGGAGCACGACCAATGGGCATGGCAAACCTGCAGCGCATGGCGATGCAGATGCAGCAGGGCATGGCGCGGATTCAGGACGAGCTGGCTTTGACCGAGGTGAGCGGCTCAGCGGGGGGCGGCGTCGTTCGAGCAGTGGTCACCGGAAAGCAGGAACTCCGATCGGTGACGATTGATCCAGCGGCCGTGGATCCGGCCGATGTAGAGATGCTCCAGGATCTGGTCGTCGCTGCGATCAACGATGCTCTCGAAGCATCCCGGAAGCTTGCAGAGCAGAAGATGAGCGCCGTGACCGGGGGACTCGGTGCGGGTCTCGGCGGCCTCTTGGGCCGTTAACCAGCAATGGTCACCCCTCTGATCGAGCCTGTCGCGCGCCTCATCGAGGCATTCCACCGGCTGCCCGGGATCGGACCGAAGACCGCGCAACGCCTGACGTTCCACCTGTTACGGGCACCGGACACCGAGGCGCGTGTCCTGGCAGCCGCTCTCATTGCCGTGCGCGAACAGGTGATGTTCTGCGAGGTCTGTTTCAATATCAGCGACGCCCCGCGCTGCCCCATTTGCCGCGATGACAACCGGGACGCTCGGCGCCTGTGCGTCGTCGAAGAACCGCTCGATGTCCTCGCCCTCGAACGCACGGGAGAGTTCCGAGGTACGTATCACGTCCTCCACGGCGCGATCTCGCCGATCGATGGCGTCGGCCCCGACCGACTCCGAATCCGCGAACTCCTCGAGCGGGTTCTCGAGGCGGTCTCCGAGGGGAGGCCGTTCGTTGAAGTTATCGTCGCGACGAACCCGACCCTCGAGGGCGAGGCAACGGCCATGTACCTGGATGAGCGCTTGCGGGACAACGTCGGGTCCGTCACGCGGATCGCACGGGGCATTCCCGTCGGGGGCGATCTGGAATATGCCGACGAGGTCACGCTGATCCGCGCGCTCCAGGGCCGCCGGGCCATCGGGGAACGGCCAGCTTGAAGGAATTGCTCGCAGAGGTCGCGCTCCGGATGATCAAGCCCGTTGTAGCCGGCTTGTTGAGCATGGTCATCTACCTGGTTGCCACCAGTGCGTTCGGCGCCTCGCCCAGCGCCGAACTCGGCCTCCTTTCGTGGCTCTCAGCGGCGGCCCTGATCCTGATGGTCGAGTCAGGTCCGATCTGATCTGTCCTTGGATCAACCCACGACCACCGGGCCGTTTGACACTCCGGTCGACGCGCCCATACCTTTCGCGACGGTCGCTTCCGAGCAGGCGATTTCGGTGCCAACGAACGACTTTGGAACCGACGAAACCCGGGTTTGACGGCCCGGCCCCAAAGCCCCATCATTCGCGGTCTGCGCCGGTCGCCGTTGCGCCTCGGGTGCTGCACCTTGACAACTGAAGAGTGGCAGGAAAATCCGGAACAACAAAACGGATGAGAGAGCGGTCAAACCCTCGGATGAAGTCGCAGCCGCAAGGCTGTGCATTTTTGGAGAGTTTGATCCTGGCTCAGGATCAACGCTGGCGGCGTGCATGAGACATGCAAGTCGAACGGACGGTCGAGGCTTGCCTTGACCGTTAGTGGCGGACGGCTGAGTAACGCGTGGGTGACCTGCCCCGAAGTGGGGAATAACTGCCCGAAAGGGTGGCTAATACCGCATGTGCCGGTACGTTCATTCGTACCAGCAAAGCCGTAAGGCGCTTCGGGAGGGGCCT
>JANMPD010000094.1:0-4345 GCA_031369685.1 Chloroflexota bacterium
GGATGAGGTTGCCCCCAACGGTGTTTGAGACCGTCGCGTCTGCCGATTCCGCCACTCCGGCGCGGGTGGTTCGCGAGGAATGCTATCCCGTGGGAACCGGACCCGCGCACGCCGCGTCCTGCGAGAGCCGATGCTAGACTCGCGCCGCTTCAGTCTCGCTGCCCGGAGGACCCCCCAGATCGTGGAGGATCGCCGCTCGACAACGGCCTCCGACGACCCCGTCCAGCGGCGCGACCTGATCCTCATGGAACAGGCGCGGGGCGGCAGTCTCGATGCCTTCAACGATCTCGTCCTGTGCTATCAGGACATGCTGTTCTCGCTGGTCGTGCGGATGGTGCCGGATCGGGATCAGGCATCCGATGCCGTCCAGGAGGCATTCTTCTCGGCCTACCGAAACATGGCCGGGTTTCGAGGCGGCTCGGTCCGCTCCTGGCTGAGCCGAATCGCCATCAACGCGGCCATGGACGCGCAACGCCTCAAGAAGCGCCGGCCGGCCGATCCGTATCCGGAGCTCGAGGATGACAGCTGGCAGCCGCCGGCGCCCGAAACGGACAATCCCGTCACCACGACGATGCAGGCTGAGCGCCACAGGGCCCTGAATGCCGCCCTCGCGCAGATCACCGATGACCAGCGGTCGGCAATCGTCCTGTTCGATGTCGAGGGCTACGACTACGCAGAGATCGCGGGCATGACCGGCGTATCACTCGGCACGGTCAAGTCGCGCATCCACCGCGGACGCCTTGCGCTGCGCGAGTGCCTGGCAGACCAGATGGACCTGTTCCGTGGCTGACCGGAGCCAGTCCGTGGGGCATGACACCCACGATCTTGAACTGATTGCCGGCCTGGCGGCGGGCGATCTGGAAGGTCCTGAGGCGGCGCGGGCCGAGGCACTCCGGGCCTCGTGCGGCGACTGCGCGCTCCTCGCGAGCGATCTGCAGGCGCTCGGTGCCGCCGTCCGGTCCGTCGGCTCCGCGTTTGAAGGTTCCGCCTTGGACAGCTCCGCCTCTGACAGCGGTTCCGTCCCTGCGCCGCGGGACTTCCGCCTGACCGTCGCGGATGCCGCACGACTCAGGCGCGGCGGTGGATACGGATCCGGTCTGATGGCCACGTCTCGTTCGTGGATGCGGGGGGCCGGTATCGCGCTCGCGACATTCGGCCTGGTCGGGGTCCTGGTGTCGGCCGTTCCGCTCAATTTCCTCGGGGCCGCCGGGGCTGCGCCGGCGAACGTCGGGACTGACCGGGGCCTCACGGCGGCCACGCTCGGGCCGCAGCAACCGGGCCCTGAGGCGACGTCTCTCGCGATCAAGGCGTCGGGTGATCCCGAGTACGACGTGGCCGCTGGCGCCGTCGAACCGCCTGCGGCGACGCCTCACATCAACCCCGTCACGGCCGTCGGGGCAGGCGCGCTCGCGGCGGGCGTCGGCCTGATCCTTGCCTCGCGGCGCAGCCGACGATCCGAACGCTGAGGGAACCATCCGGGATGTCGGCCCGTCAAACGGGAGACATGACCTCGAAACTCCCGATCTCGCCAGTCTCGGAAGCGCACGCGCGCCACGATCACCTCATCATCGCCGCGCTTGCATCGGGCGATGTCATCGGGCGCGAACGGGAAGACGCGCAGCTGCTGGTCTCGACCTGTGACGCATGCCGGCTCCTGCATGACGACCTGCGATTGATCACGGGTGCGGTCCGTGCTCTTCCTCCGGCAACAGCCGCACTCGATCGAGACTTTCGACTTACCGGGGATGACGCATCGCGTCTCACCCGCGGGGGATGGCTTCGGCGGCTGATTCGGCCGTTCGGTGAGGCCCGTCGTTCGGTCATCCGGCCGATCGCCGGGGCATTGATGGCCTTCGGCCTGGCGGTCGTCGTGCTGAGTGGCCCGCCCCTGATGTTGTTCGGTGGAGCGGCCGGGGGACCAGCCGGCGCTGTGCCGGAAGCCGCCTATGGTCCCTCCCAAACGACGGCCATCCAGGATGAGGCAAGTCCGTCCGCGACCGGCGCCGGAGTGGGCCGAACCGACGGCATCATCGGTACACCCACCGACGCCGGTCCGCCCACGAGCACGAGTGCGCCCAATATCATCGGTGCGCCGACTGACACCGGCGCACCCACCGACACCGGCGCACCCACCGACACCGGCGCAACGCGTCCGACCGGCGACGGTGGCGCCAAGACGTCGAGCACGGATTCGTCAGGGCTCGAGGCCATCGGCGAGCGGATCCCGTGGCCGATCATCGGGGTCACGCTGGTCTCGACCGGGCTTGCGCTGCTCGTACTTCGCGGGGTCGCCCTGCGTCTCCGCTGAAATCGGCCGATCCGGCGCTCGAGGGCTGGAACGGCGCATCGCACGAGGTGCCCCGGAGTCGAGCGCGGTTGCCCCGGTACACTTGAGGCCACGTCCCGCAGCCCTGCGGACATTCCTCGAGGCTCGCCGATGGAACGCCTGATGCTGCTCGACGGCAACGGGCTCATCTACCGCGGATATTTCGCGCTCCCGCCCCTCTCGACGTCGAAGGGTGAGCTCGTCAACGCGGTATTCGGGTTTTGCAGCATCGTCCTGCGCGGAATCCAGGACATCCGGCCGGACTACGTCGCGGTGGCCTTCGACCTGCCCGGCCCGACCTTCCGCCACGAGCGATTCGCCGAGTACAAGGCGACCCGCACGCGCATGCCGGACGATCTCCGGGACCAGTTTCCGAAGGTGCGCGAGGTCGTGAAGGCGCTCCGGCTGCCGGTCTTTGAGCTCGCCGGGTTCGAGGCGGACGACGTCATCGGGACGCTGACGGTCGAGGCTGAGGCTCTGGGGCTGGACACGACCGTCGTTACGGGCGACCTCGACATGCTCCAGCTCGTCAGCGACCGCATTCGTTTGATGACCACGCGCTCCGGCGTCGAGAACACCATCCTGTACGACCCGGCGAAGATCGACGAGCGATACGGGCTGCTGCCCTCGCAGATGATCGACTACAAGGCCCTGAAGGGCGACGTCACCGACAACATTCCGGGCGTGCCCGGGGTCGGCGAGAAGACCGCCGCGAAGCTCATCCGCGAGTACGGCAACCTCGATGCCGTCTACGCCAGGCTCGACGAAGTCAAGCCCGACAAGCTTCGGGACAAGCTGTCCGAGTACCGCGACCAGGTCGAGTTGGGCAAGGAACTCTCGACGATCATCCGCGATCTCCCGGTGAGGCTCGACCTCGATGCCGCCCGGCTTGGTGAATACGACCGCGACGAGGTCATCCGCCTGTTCCGAGAGTACGAGTTCCGAAGCCTCCTGGATCGGCTGCCAGCGCTGCGCGGTGAATCGGCGACCGACGCGGCGGATGCGCTCCGAGCCGCGAACGCGAGTGTCCCTTCGGCCCGAGTCGGGACCGAGCGCCCGAGCGGATGGGGGAGTGGCCGGCCGATTCGCAGTTCGCCGGTCGCGGCGGGTCCGGCGTCAGGTGCCGGCCTCCAGCTGTCACTCGACTTCGACATCACGACGGGCGCCGCCCGGGACGGTGGGCCCACGCGGGCCGAGCGCGAGACCGAACGGTTCGACGACCTCGCCACCGCGCTGGCTGCCACGATCGAGGATCCGGGCCGGATCGAGGTGCATGGAGCCGCCACGCTTGAGGGTCTCGCGCCGTGGATTGCCGCCCAGCCGATGATCGGCGCGGCGCTCCTGAAGGACGATCCACGCCCACGTTCCGGCTCGACCCTGGCGCTGGCGCTCGCGGGAACGGATGGTCGGGTGGTCGCTGCCGAAGGGGCCGACGCGGATCGTCTGCGCTCGATGCTCGAGGCGGCCGGGGTGCCGATCGTGGCCCATGAGGCAAAACCGCTTCTCGTCGCGCGGTTCGCCGCGGACACGACCGGGCCCGCGACACCGGTCGCGTTCGACACGCAGCTCGCCTCGTACCTGCTGAACGCAGCCCTACGCTCGCAGACGATCGCCGATGTCGTGGCCGAGCGCCTCGACCTGGTGCTGCCCCCCGTCAAGGAATTGCAGGCCGTGGAGCGAGTGGGGCTGGAGGCACTGTCGGCCCTTGCCTGCCGCGATTCGCTGGCCGCAGCGCTCGAGACCGAGGGTCTCGCCAACCTGTTCACCGATATGGAGCTGCCGCTCGTCCCGGTGCTGGCGCGCATGGAGGCGATCGGCGTGGCCGTCGACCTCGATGCCCTGGCGGTGCTGGATCGAGAGTTCGCCGCCGAGATCACCCGGCTCGAGCGAGCGATCTTCGACGCCGTCGGCCACGAATTCACCATCGGCTCCCCGAAGCAGCTGGGCGACGTGCTGTTCGGCGAGCTGCAATTGCCCAAGGGCCGCAAGACCAAGACCGGCTACTCGACCGACGCGACG
>JANMPD010000110.1:0-20639 GCA_031369685.1 Chloroflexota bacterium
AACCCCAAGGATCGGCGCGATCGACAGGAACGGATTGGATGGCGCGATGACGATCGCATCGGCCTCCTGGACTGCGGCGAGCACTTCGGGCGTGATCAGCGCGGCGTCGAGCCCGCGATATCGAAGCTCACGGACGTCCGGCTCCTGGCGGAGACGCACGAAGTAGGTCTGGAAGTCGAGCCACCCGTCATCGGTTCGCACCTCGGTCCGAACGGGTTCGTCGGCCATCGCCAGGATCCGCGCGGGGTGTCCGAGCGCCGTCTGGAGCCCCAGGAGTACCTCGGTCAGTCGCATTCCGTCCCGCAGCCGGCTCGTCCGGACGACATGCGTCGCGAGATCGCGATCGCCCAACCGGAACCAGCTCTCCTCGTCATAGCCGGCCAGCATCTCGGCAGCCGCGAACGTCTCGCCGGCGATGCCCCATCCCCAGTCTCGATTGTCGATCCCGGCCAGGGTGTACATGACCGTATCGTGGTCCGGGCAGACGAGCAGACCGTGACGCTCCAGGTCGTCCCCGGTGTTGACGATGACGGTCAGGTGATCCCCGAGATGGACCTGGAGCCCATGCGCGAGACGGGCACCGCCGACGCCACCTGCGAGCAGCACCACCCGAGGTCGTGGTCGATCAGCCACCGGACAGGAGCTTGCGCACGTCGATCATGCGCTCGATCGTCTCGAGGTCGTAGGGTGCCGGCAGCCGGGCGATGATGGTCCTGAACCCGAGGTCAACATAGGGTCGGATCGCATCTGCGACCTGCACCGGATTGCCGTACAGGTGCGGCACGGCCCCGGCGTTGGTCGTGCCGTTCGAGCCGATGAGGCTTGCCCAGGCGGCCTCGGCGTCGGCCTGCCGGTCTCGGATCAGGACCGGGAAGCTCACGGTCAGCTCGATCTCCGAACGATCTCGTCCGACGTCGGCGCAGTGTGCGTCGAGGATCTCGAGGCGGGCTCGAGTCTCCTCGATGGTGCCCGCCGTGTTCCAGAGGTCACCACGCAGGGCCGTGGTCCTGAGGGTCTTCTTCGGGCCGCTGCCGCCGATCATGATCGGCAGGTGATCCTGGATCGGGCGGGGCTGGCAGAGCGCATCGTGGAACCGGTAGAAGCGCCCCTCATGGGTGACGCGCTCGCCATCGAGCAGGCGGCGGAGGAGCATGACCGCCTCATCGAGCCGGTCCAGGCGCTCACCGAACCCGGACCCGAAGTCGATCCCGAACGCGTCGTGCTCTCGTTCCATCCAGGCGCCGCCGATGCCGAGGACGGCCCGCCCGCCCGAGACGTGGTCCAGGGTCGTAGCCAGCTTGGCGGTCAGGCCGGGGTTTCGGAAGGTATTGGCCCCGACCATGAGCCCGAGCTGAAGGCGGGTCGTGACGGAGCTCAGGGCAGCGAGCGTGGTCCAGCCCTCGAGGATCGGCTGCTCGGCCGGCCCGAAGATCGCGAGCAGGTGGTCCCAGGTCCAGACCGAATCCCAGCCGGCCGCCTCCGCAGCGACGGCGGCATCGCGGATGGCCGGCCAGTCGGTGTGCTGGGACCAGAGCTGCGCGCCCAGGCGGATGTCCCGGGGCGTTGCGGTTGGCGGGCTCACCTGGGTTCGATCATGGGCGGTCAGTCCAGATGGTCGTGGATCGCCACGATCCTGATCCGGAATGAGATGCGGGCTTGCGTCCGGAACGCGGCGAGCGAGGCGGCGTCCGCATCGTCGTAGCGGACCGCGAGCGCACAGATGTCGTCGCGCGCCTGTTCGAGGTCGTCGATGACCGTCTCGACGACGCCCGTGATGCCGACCCAGCGCATCGAATCCTGGCCGTCGAGCACGGCCAGCGAAACCCGAGGATCACGCTGGAGATCGGCCGGCCAGCGCCGCGGGTAGCGACTGTTCAGAAGCACGCGGTCGTCAGGGTCCAGCCGATACCAGGCGATGGCCTGATGCGGTTCGCCGTCCGCGCCTGTCGTTCCGACGGACGCGACGTGGGGTGCCTCGAGAAATCTTCGAACAGAATCCGGGATCGGCGCGGCGGCCGGCAACTCCGTGGTCATGGCGGGATGGTAGCGCCTCGCGGCGTTCGCGGGCCGCGAGGCCGCCCGATGCACGATCAGGTGAGCCGCTCACCGCCCGTGATCGCGACGCTGAGCCGATTCTCGGGTGGGGCCAGCGGGCATGACCAGCGCGGATCGAACGCGCAGGATGGCTGGAAAGCGAAATTGAAGTCGAGGATCAGGCGGTTGGGCGCGCCGGCCGTCCCGAGATCGGCTCCCTTGGCCGTGTCGATGAGATACCGTCCGGCGCCATACGTCGCGGATCCGTTGGTCGTATCACGGAATGGCAGGAACAGGCCGCCGGCGTAGCCCGCCATCCAGAACAGGCCCAGGGTCCGTGGCCCGTCTGGGAGCGGGACCCGGACCGTGCCGATCCGCACGAAGCTCATTGGATCGCCCGTGCTCATCGGTAGCTGGAGGGGGAGTCCCGGAGCCGCGCCACGAGCCGCGCCGAATCCGGCAATGGCCGCTCCACCAGGTTCGGGTCCGCTCGCGGGCAGGAGGGTCGCCTCCGTCCGCAGTGCCGGGTCGTAGTCCCAGTAGTGGCCCATGAACGCCGCGCGCCGTTCAGCCGGAACCGGGGATTGCGCATGGGTCCGGTACAGATCGTCCCGAACGATGCGCCAGTGCTCCCATGCGGCCCGTGGATCGCGCGATGCCAGGTCCCTGACGGCGCCATACAGGTCGGCGACGCGGCGCCGCCAGTCCGCGAGCGCCAGTCGGTCGGCAAGCTCGGCGTCGGCAACGCCCGCTCCGGGACGATCGGCCTCGCTCACGGCACACCAGGTGATGGGCTCGGGCAGGGATGGTCGGTCACGAGGCGGCTCCAGGCACGGCGTCAGGTCTCGGTCCATGCTAGCCGAGCGGATCGGGCGACGAACTCGGCCTACAATCGTGACCGCCACGGGTTCGATCGGCGCGCGCGACGCCAGTCCCATGGCTCAACCGGAGGTCCCCGTGGCGGAACAGGCAGAGATCGGCGTTTTCGGCGGCTCGGGGTTCTACTCCCTCCTCCAGGATGTCCGCGAGATCAAGGTCGATACCCCGTACGGCCCGCCGTCCGACAGCTTCTTCCTCGCGACGGTCGCCGATCGCAAGGTCGCGTTCCTGCCCCGCCATGGCCGCCGCCACACAATCCCGCCCCATCGGATCAACTACCGCGCGAACGTCTGGGCGATGCGCTCGCTCGGGGTCAAGGCCGTGATCTCGCCGTGCGCCGCCGGATCTCTGGACCTGCGCGTGAAACCGGGCGACTTCGTGGTCTGCGATCAGTTCGTGGACCGTACGAGCGGGCAGCGGTCCCACACCTTCTACGACGGTCCGGTGGTGACCCACCTGTCATCGGCCGAGACCTACGACCCGGTCCTTCGCCGCCTCGCGATCGAGACGATCCGTGATCACGGCATCGAGGTCCATGAGCGCGGCACGGTCGTCGTCATCGAGGGGCCCAGGTTCTCGACGAAGTCCGAATCGAAATGGTTCTCCGACGCCGGCTGGGAGGTCATCAACATGACCCAGTACCCCGAGGCTTGGCTGTGCCGGGAGCTCGGGATGGCCGTCGTCAACATCTCCCTGATCACCGACTACGACGCCGGCGTGCACGAGGGGACCGAGGCGGTGGACGCGATGAGCGTGCTCGAGGTCTTCGCCCAGAACGCAGAGCGGATCCAGGGCGTCGTTATCGACCTCATCAGTCGGTTTCCCGCTGATCTGGACGCCCTGGGAGCCCGAGGCGCCCTCGGACCCACGCGCGGGGACGGTCACGCGATGAGCTCCGAGGACATCCGCCTCTTCGAAACCGGTCTGTAGGCGCGTGACCACGAATATCAGCTCCTCGGGTCGCGCGAAGGCCCGAATCGGGGTCTCGCTTGGCCCGATCGGCGTGGACGTCCACTGGTGGCTCGACAGCGCGCGTCGGCTCGATGCGGCGGGCTATGCCGGGGTGTGGTGCTGGGACCACTTCGTGGGCAAGGGCGACCGGACGGTGCCCGTCCTCGAGCAGTGGACGACACTCACCGCGGCAGCGGCCACAACCCGGCAGGTCGAGATCGGATCGTTCGTTGCGAATGTCATGAATCGCCACCCGGCGGTCCTCGCGCGGATGGTCGGCAACACACAGGCGATCAGCGGCGGACGCGTGACGCTGGGGATCGGGATCGGCGGGCACCCGAAGGAGCACGTGGCCTACGGGATCGACTTCCCGGCGGCCGACGAGCGCGCGGCGCGCCTCGAGGAGGCGATCGCCGTGATCCGCGCGCTATGGGGCGGAGGACCGGTCACTCGGCCCAGCGCGTACTACCCCCTCGACGATGCGTACGCCCACCCGGTCCCGGTGCCGACGCCACGGATCATCATCGGCGGGGAATCGGTGGCTGGAGCGAAGCTTGCCGGGCGGATCGGCGATGGCTGGACGGCATTCGATCGGACCTTCGAACGAGACCTGCCGCTGTACCTGGAAGCGCTCGCTCACGCCGGGCGAGACCGCGCTGATCAGCGGTTGATCGTCGCATTCGAGGCGGGACGGAGCGGCGAGGATGCGCTCGGTGACAGCCCGTGGGTCAAGCGTCCGGCCGAGGAGCTCGGCCGCTGGCTGGAGGCTGGTGCCGATGACGTCATCATCACCGCGCGGACTACCGCCGACGTGGATCGGCTGGTGAACGCGGCAGGTCGTTGAATCGGCCGGGACGTCCAACTCGCACGTTCGTGGCACCATCGCACCGGCATGACGACTCCCCAGCTGTCGAAACCCGCCCCCCTTCACGGCTGCGTTCGATGCGGACGCCCCGTGGCACTCGAAGTCGCGCTGTGCGAGGACTGCAACCCGCTTGGGCTGAAGCAACCCTCGGCGACCCAGGTCCACGCGATCGCAGCGGGCGGAATCCTGTTCTTCGTGCTCTTTCTGGCGGTTCTCGGGCGCGTTGCCATCGGCGGCATCGGTCCGTTCAGTGGTGAGGTGCGCGGCGTGGCTCCGATCGCGGGTGGGCTGGAAGTGACCCTCTCGGTGACCAACGCCGGGTCGACGGCGTCGGCCACGACCTGTCGAGTCGTCGAGGCGTCCCGTCCCGTCGGGGGGCCCGGCCACCTCGTCCAGACCCCGAATATCCAGCCCGGCCAGACCCTCGAATTCTCCGCACCGGTGTCAGAATTTGGCACCGAGGTGCAGGACCTGGCCGTCGATTGCCAGTCGCCGGGCCGATGACCGCGCGGAGCCGGTACGCGCCGGAACTCGCCCTGGCTCTCGACCTCGCGGCGCGCGCTGGCGAGCTCCAGATGCACCTCTATGAGCGGCTCGAGCAGATCGACTACAAGTCCGCCCGCGATGTCGTCACGGAAGCGGATCACCAGTCGGAGGCGCTCATCCTCGATGGGATCCGCTCCGCCTATCCCGGCGACGCGCTGATGGCCGAGGAGACCGGTGAGCACGATGCGGCGGCAGGACAGGCGGCATCATCGGGCGTCGGCCGGGTCTGGGTGGTGGACCCGCTCGACGGAACCATCAACTACGCGAACGGCATCCCGATGTTCTGCGTGTCCATCGCGCTGGCCGTCGACGGAGTACCGGTGCTTGGGGTCGTCCGGGATCCGACGCGCAACGAGTCCTTCGCGGCGACCATCGATGGCCCGGCAACCCTGAACGGGCACGAGATCCGGACCTCGACCAAGGAGCGTCTCAGCGACTTCGTCATCTCCATGTCGCTCAACGGCCGCAATGTTGCCAGTCGGGCAAGGGACATCCGCAAGGCCATCCGGATCTCCCGTTCGATGGGTTCCGCGGCGCTCGCCCTCGCGTACGTGGCGAACGGGCGCTTTGACGCGTTCGTGCAGCAGGGCGGCCTGTCGCCCTGGGATGTTGCCGCGGCCGGGCTCATCGCGGAGCGAGCGGGCGCGCGGGTCACCAACCCCGACGGCGGGCCATGGTTCGACATCTCGACCCCTCCCAAATCGATCGGCGTGATGGCTGCGCCGCCCGCCCACCACGCCGAACTCCTGCGCCGGATGACCGGCCGCTGAGGGCCACGCTCAGCCGGACGCCGGCCACCGCCTCAACTGTCGGCGAGCCACCGATGGGGCCGGTTGCGCAGGCTCGCCAGGCCCCACTGATCGCAGAACGCTTCCCACCTGGCGCGTGGGGTGCCCTGCCATCGAAGGTCCTCGGCCGAGGTCTGCGGGATCGGCACCCCGTCCTCTACTGAGCGCAGCCTCGCCAGTGATCGATACAGCTGCGCCTCGTCCCAATGCTCGCGCAGCGTGGCCGCCAGGACCGGTCCTCCCCGCAGGCGCGCGACGTCCCAGGCGAACGCCTTTTCCGGGATGTCCTCGAGGTGCGGGTATCGGGCAAGCACCGCGGCCGCGGACTTCGCACCCCAGCCCGTCAGTCCCGGGAACCCGTCAGAGCTGTCGCCGACGAGGGCGAGCCAGTCGGGGATCGATGTCGGGGCAACGCCCCATTTCTCCCAGACACCCGCCTCGTCATAGGTGATCCGGCGACGGCGATCGAGAAGCACGATCCGCTCCCCCTCGACGAGCTGGGCCATGTCCTTGTCCGGGGTGCAGATGAAGATCCGCTCGACCGCCGGGTCGGCGGCGAACCGCCTGCAGGCGGCACCGATGGCGTCGTCGGCCTCGAACTCGACCATCGGCCAGAGGACGAGGCCCAGGGCCTCGATGGCCAGTTCCGCGATCGGGAACTGGGTCAGCAGCTCGGGCGGCATGCCGGCCGACGACTTGTAGCCCGGATAGAGGTCGTTTCGGAACGATTCGATGACCCGGTCGGTGGCGCATCCCACATGGGTGGCGCCCTCGTCGCGAAGCAGGTAGCAGAGCTGGTCAACCAGTCCCGAGACGCCGGAGAGCTGCCTGCCACCAATCCCGAGCACCGGCGGTCGCGGCGCGTAGTGGGCCCTGAAGAGTTCGTAGGTTGCATCGACGAGATGAAGGACGGTGCTCACCGGCGGGTCACTCGCGACGTTCCTGCCGGACGGGCAGAATGTGCTCCGGTACCTCACCCGGAGGAACGTCGAGCCAGGTCACATCGAAGGTTCCTCGATAGCCGAAGAGGCGTCCCCAGGCACGATTCCGAACATCGACGCTGATCCGGAACATACCGATGTCATCGTCGAACCACTCGTGAACGTCGGCGACGCCGCTGAACAACAGCGGAAAGCGAAAACCGATGATGCCTTCGTAGAAGCGTTGTGCTCCAGACCTGAGTCGGAGGCCGCCCTGCGCGCCGACCGATAGATCGATGTCCACCGCGAGGTGCTCGTGCGTGCCGAGGTAGTCGACGATCCTGCCGCGCTTCTCGCTGTACACCATGTAGGCATCGAAGCGTCTGGTGCGTGTCGACTCAAAGGTCCGGATCCAGGACACGGTTTCCCTTCCGAAATCGTCGACGAATGCATAGTTCTCGATCGTGAACGGGATGTCCCGGCCCGTCTCGGGAAACATGATCCGCCGCCAGGTCCCGACCAACAGGAACGGAATCGTCCAGAAACGGCCCTTCCAGACCTCGCTCATGACGCCCCGACCGATTGAGGCTCGGCCGGCCGCGCTGTCGAATCCGAAGCGTCGCTGGATTTCCGGATGGAGCCGGTCGAAATCGGACCCGAGCGCCCGGCGATAAATCGAGGTCACGGGACCTCCGCACGGGACTGCCGCCGACAACGGCCGGCCGACGGGAGACCGTCGAGCGACAACAGGTCGACCGCTGCGAGGCAGACGACCAGGACGTTCAGGGTCAGTGGGTTGAATGCTGCGGCGAGGTAAGAAGGCGCGGTGGCAGCGACACCGACCGTCGAGACGACGGCAAACGCGAGCACGAGGACCACTGGCCAGGCTCGATGCCAGAAGGCAAGCAAGCTGACCGCGAGCAGTAGCTCGGCGATTCCGAACGCCCCGAGCACGGCGCTGATGCCCGGCTCCGGGATTCCCGATGCCTGCAGGATCGCTACCTCGTCCGGGTCTCGGACCAGGAGCTTCGGTACGAGGCCGTGATAGGCGAATACGAAGGCGAGGCCGATCCTGCTGACGCCGTGGACGAGTGCCTGCCGCATCGAACGACCGGGTTGGACGCCATCCTCGAGCCACAGCCGCAGGCGATCGAAGCTCCACGCCGTCGCCCAACCGATCAGCGGACGAAATGCGATCCGGTCCACAACTCGCCCAATCACGCCGAATCGCGTGTCGTACTCGTAGGAGGTCACAAATCGCACGCCCTCGGGCGTGGGAGTGTACTTCCAGTATCCCCGGCCCTCGCGGATCAGCGATCGCGCCTGAGCCGAACCAAATTTCAGGACCGATGTCCGGCTGCCATCGGGCAAGTCGCGCTGACCCAGGCTCTCGCCCTCACCGCTGACTGAGAGGCCGAAACCCAGGCGCGTCGTGTACCGAAAGTGCTGCGGCTGTTCAGGATCGGGTCGCGGGAGGTACTCGATCCGAGTGAAGCGCAGGTCCCACAGCTGATGCAGCGACGGGTCCTGGGTATGTGTCCAGACGGAATCCATCGAGGCGCGGATCAGGCGCTCGACGTAGATGCTCACTGGCTCAGGCAAGACCCGAGAACGTCAGCACGACACCCGCCGCGCGCATCTCCTCGAGCGCCCGATCGCCATCGCCGGGCGCCAGGTCGACCGCCGCGATTCCGTCGAGCAGGGTGGTCGTTTCGTAGCCCAGCCGGACGGCATCGAGGGCGGTGGCTTTCACGCAGTAGTCGGTGGCGAGGCCGCAGACCACCACCCGCTCGATGGAGCGGACGCGCAGGAGGGCATCGAGCTCGGTCGGGATCTCGGCCGACGTGGTCGGGTCGCGCATCGTGAAGCCCGAGTAGCCGTCCTCGCCGTTGACACCCTTGTGGACGCTCGGGCCCACGACGTCGAGGTCGGGCTGGAACGCCGATCCCCAGGCGTCGCCGACGCAATGAACCGGCCAGATCCCGCCGTCCTGCACGAAGTGCGGGGTGTGTTCCGGATGCCAGTCCTGCGTGTACACGACGAAGGCTCCTGCCCGGATCGCCGCCCAGGCGGCCGCGTTCACGACCGGGATCGTGCCGGCGCCCCCGGCCACGCTCAGCGATCCCTTCGGATCCGCGAAGTCGTTCTGCATGTCGACGACGATCAGGGCCGTCCGTGGGTCGAATCCGAGCATGTCGGGACGCTAGCACAGCACGGATTGAGCCGGGACCGTGCTGGGACGGGTCGGCGGGTCGGCAGCTCACGAGACTCTGCCGACTCCATCCCGCAACGTTGCGACAACGTGATCGGAACGGGGCGCTCCCGCCCGGCATGGGCTACCCTTTCGGGCGCATGTCCATCGATGAATTCAAGCAGCAACTGCCCGACCTCGACAGCACCGAAACCACCGAGTGGATCGAATCGCTCGACCAGGTCGTCAAGGACGAGGGCGAGACCCGAGCACGCTTCCTGCTATTCAAGCTCCTCAAGCGGGCGCGACAGCTCCAGGTGGGCCTGCCGCCCCTGACCAATACCCGCTACATCAATACGATTAGCCCGGAGCAGGAGCCGTTCTTCCCGGGCGACGAGGGTATCGAGCGCCGGATCCGGCGACTGATCCGCTGGAACGCCGTGGCGATGGTCCTGCGGGCCAACTCACAGTTTCCCGGGATCGGCGGTCACCTCGCCACGTATGCCTCGGCAGCCACCCTGTATGAGGTCGGGTTCAACCACTTCTTCCGGGGCAAAGACGGGGAGGGGAGTGGGGACCAGATCTTCTACCAGGGCCACGCGGCGCCCGGGATCTACGCCCGCGCGTTCCTCGAGGGCCGGATCAGCGAAGCGCAGATGGACCACTTCCGCCGGGAGACGCCGCCACAGGATGGGCTGTCGTCCTACCCCCATCCGAGGCTGATGCCGGACTTCTGGGAGTTTCCGACGGTCTCGATGGGCATCGGGCCGATCAGCGCGATCTACCAGGCCCGCTACAACCGGTACCTCGAGAATCGCGGCCTGCTCGATACCTCGAAGTCGCGCGTCTGGGCATTCCTCGGCGATGGCGAGACCGATGAGCCCGAAGCGCTCGGTGCACTCCACGTCGCTGCTCGCGAGGGCCTCGACAACCTGACCTTCGTCGTCAACTGCAACCTCCAGCGGCTCGATGGCCCCGTCCGTGGCAACGGCAAGATCATCCAGGAGCTCGAGGCGGTCTTCCGCGGTTCCGGCTGGAACGTCATCAAGGTGGTCTGGGGCCGCGAGTGGGACAGCCTGCTTGCACGTGATGTTGATGGCGCCCTGGTCGAGAAGATGAACACCACCGTCGACGGCGAGTTCCAGAAGTACTCGGTGGCCGGTGGCGCGTACATCCGGGAGCACTTCTTCGGCCCGGATCCGCGCCTCGGCAAGCTCGTCGAGCACCTGACCGACGACGATCTCGCCAAACTGCGCCGAGGCGGTCACGACTACCACAAGGTGTACGCGGCCTACAAGCAGGCGACCGAGCATCGCGGCGTTCCGACCGTGATCCTGGCCAAGACGGTCAAGGGCTGGACCCTCGGGCCGGGCGTGGAGGCGCGCAACATCACCCACCAAGCCAAGAAGCTGTCCGAGGCCGAGCTCAGGATCTTTCGCGATCGCCTGGAGCTGCCGATCCCGGATCGCCACCTCAAGGACGCTCCGTACTACCACCCCGGCCCCGATTCCGAGGAGGTCGAGTACCTCCACGAACGGCGCCGAGCGCTCGGTGGCGATCTTCCAAAGCGCGTCGTCCGAGCCGCGCCATTGCCCGCACCGAAGCCGTCATTCGACGCCGAGTTCGCGGCCGGCAGCCCGACGGCGGTGTCGACGACGATGGTCTTCGCCAGGCTCCTCCGGAACCTGATCCGGGACCCGGACCTCGGTCCACGGATCGTCCCGATCATCCCGGATGAAGCGCGGACCTTCGGATTGGACCCGCTCTTCAACGAGGTCGGAATCTACGCGTCAGGCGGGCAGCGGTACGAGCCGGTGGACTCCGAACTCGTGATGAAGTACCGCGAGGCGATCGACGGCCAGGTCCTCGAGGAGGGCATCACCGAGGCCGGATCCGTGGCGAGCTTCACCGCCGCCGCGACGTCCTACGCCACGCACGGCCACCCGATGATCCCGTTCTACATCTTCTATTCGATGTTCGGGTTCCAGCGGACGGGCGATCAGATCTGGGCCCTCGGCGACGCCCGCGGCCGTGGCTTCCTGATGGGCGCGACCGCCGGCCGCACGACGCTTGCCGGTGAGGGGCTCCAGCATGACGACGGCCACAGCCAGGTCCTCGCGTCAACGGTCCCGAACGTCCGTCAGTACGACCCGGCCTTCGCATTCGAACTGGCAGCGGTCGTGCGCGATGGCATCGAGCGGATGTACGTCCGGGGCGAAGACGTCTTCTACTACATCACCATCTACAACGACAACTACGCGCAGGCCGCGAAGCCCGAGGGCATCGATGAAGGCCTCCTCCGTGGCATCTACCGCTTCGCCGAGGCGCCCAAGCTCAAGACGGGGGCCAGGAAGGTTCGCCTCGTGGGCTCCGGAGCCATCCTGCAGACCGTGATCGCGGCACAGGCCCTGCTGGCCGACGAGTTCGGGGTGGCGGCCGAGGTCTACTCCGCGCCGTCCTTCCCGCTCCTGCGCCGCGAGGCCCTCGACATCGATCGCTGGAACCGCCTCCACCCTGCGGAGCAGCCGCGCGTTCCTTACGTGGCCCAGGTCCTCGGTGCCGACGGCGGTCCGGTGATTGCGGCCTCGGACTGGATGGCCACCCTCCCGCAGGGTGTCGAGCCGTGGGTAGCGGCAACGTTCGTGGCGCTCGGAACCGATGGGTTCGGGCGAAGCGACACCCGCGAATCACTACGCTCCTATTTCGAGATCGATGCCCCGCACGTCGCCGCGGCCGCGATGTCGGCGCTCGCCCGCGACGGCCAGATCTCCGGCGAAGACGCCGCGGCGGCGATCGCGAAACTCGGCATCGACCCGGACAAGGCCGACCCCCGCGCGAGTTGACCCAGGGGCCTGTAAGGCGCCCTGTCGCACGTCGACAAGGGCGCTTGCGGAATTCCGAGTGGCGGGCTAGGATTTTGGGGCGCCGAGGTCCCCGATTCGTGACCCGCGCCGTTCACCTGGAGTTGCTGCATTGGATATCGGCGCACTGATCAGCGGCGCGCTCATCGGTCTGCGAGAGGGCGTCGAGGCCGCGCTCATCGTGGCGATCGTTCTCGCGTATCTGGTTCGCACCGGGAACGGGCGACAAGCTCCCAAGATCTGGTTCGGTACGGCCGGTGCGATCGTCGTGAGCATCGTTGTCGGCGGGGCACTCTTCGTGACGGTCGGCGCGCTCGAGGCCCCGTACGAGCAGCTGTTCGAAGGCATCACGATGCTGGTCGCGGCGATCGTGGTCACCTGGATGCTGTTCTGGATGCGTCGCCAGTCGGCCGGCCTCAAGGGTGAGCTGCAGTCCGCCGTGGACCGGACGCTGGGCGAGGGAACCGGGTGGGGCCTCGCGGTCCTGGCGTTCACCGCGGTCATTCGAGAGGGCGTCGAAACGGCGCTCTTCCTGGCCGGTCAGGCGACCTCGCTGATCAGGTCGGCGGGCAGCGTCGGGCTCGGAGCGGTCGTCGGGCTCGGCATCGCCGCGGTCATCGGCTGGGGTTTCTATCGCGGCAGTCGGGCCGTCGATCTGCGCAAGTTCTTCCGCTGGACCGGCATTGCGCTCGTATTCATCGCCGCCGGGCTCCTGTCGAAGGCGGTCCACGAGCTCATCGAGGTTGCCGGCATCTCCGGGATCGCGATCCTCGGGGCGCAGCCGGCATTCGACATCAGCAGCGTGCTGTCCCACGACGAGGGGATCGGCCAGTTCCTGCGGGCCATCGTCGGCTATAGCGCGTCACCGGAGGTGCTGACCCTCATCGTCCACGTCGGCTACGTCGTCGCGGTTCTGTGGCTGTACCTGCGCCCGATCGCGCCCCCGACGCGCCCCGTCGCGGCTCCGGCCGGCGGGGTCTGACCGGCCTATCGCACGGACGCGACCACCCGGGAGATGGTTCCGTCCAGGTTCGCGACGTAGATCTCCCCTGAGCCGTCCTCCCCGAACGCAACGATCCCGGATCCGAACGTGCCGACCCGGACCGGCTTGACCAGCCCGTCCCCGTCCGCGGGGATCGCCCAGGCCCGACCGGAGCAGTAGTCGGTGAACAGGTAGCCGGCGACGAGAAGAGGCTGGGCGGTCCCGCGATAGACGGCACCGCCGATGATCGTGCACCCGAGGTTGTGCCCGTACTCGGTCACCGGCGGCGTCAACCCGGTGGTCTGACAGTCGCGGGCCGGGCTGAAGCAGTGCGCTCCTTCCATGACGTTCCATCCGAAATTGAGGCCGTCGACACCAGCGCGAGCCACGTCGATCTCCTCCCAGTCTCCCTGCCCGACATCGCCGATCCACAGGTCACCGGTGGCGCGGTCGAAGGCCACTCGCCAGGGATTGCGCAGACCCGTCAGCCAGATCTCCCCGCGCGCTCCCGCCCGTCCCACGAACGGGTTGTCCGTCGGGATGACGTAGGTCGCCGAGTTGCCGACCGGGACGTTCACATCGAGCCGCAGCACCTTACCCAGGAGGGTGTCGAGACGTTGCCCGTTGCCGTTCGGATCACCGCCGCTCCCGCCATCGCCGAGGGACACGTAGAGCATGCCGTCCGGCCCGAACGCGACCGCGCCGCCGTTGTGGTTCGGGTAGGGCTGGTTGACCCGCAGGACCCATTGCTCGGTCGCGGGGTCCAGACGATCCGGGTTCGAGCCGGACAAACGAAATGACGAGACGACCGTGTTCCCGCCCGTGTCCGTGTAATCGACGAAGACACGCGGGTCCGAGGGGAAGTCCGGGTGAACGGCAACCCCGAGGAGGCCCTGCTCGCCGCCCGTTGATACGAGGTTCCGAATGTCGAGGAGGGGATCAGGCCTGACGGAGGTGCCGTCGAGCACCCAGATCCGGCCCTCCTTGGTCCCGACGAACAGGCGGTCAGATCCATCCGTTGGAGCGGCAAAGGCCAGCGGCGCCCCCTCGACCGTCGCCACCGGTTCGAGCTTCACCGAGACCGACGCCGGGACGAAGGGCGGCGAAGGTGCGTGGGTCGGTGGTGGCACCGTCGTCGGCCCGATGGTTGGGCCGGACGGCCCCGGGCCGGCGGTTCCTGTTGCGGTGGGCGATGCAGTCGGTGGCGGCGTCGGGCCCGATGGCGCTGCCGAAGGCGGAGCCGAACAGGTGGCAACGATCAGGATCACGAAGAGCAGTCGCCGCGCGAGTCCCGCGTTGGGTCGACGCAGGGAGTGCTGGATCACCGCCCGACTCTCCGATGGGAACCCGGTCCACCACCCCCGATCAGCGCGGTCATGGCCAGGGCAAGTTCCGCGGCTCGGCCGGTCTCGTCGTGCCGAAAGAACACGAAGGCCGGGTGACCGGTGTCGAGGAACGGCTGGATCCGGTTGGCCCACGCCCCTAGTTCGTCAACGGTGTAGTCGTGGCGCCGGAGCCGGAGATAGAGCCCCGTTCCCGTGACCCGGATGTCGGGCGCGGTATCGGTATCGGGCAGATCCGTGGTGCACAGGACCGCGCCGGCCTCGCGGAGCGCGACGAACGTCTCATCCACATGCCAGGACTCGTGGATGAACTCCATGACGAGCGGAATGGTCCGTGGCCAGGCCGCGAGCAGCCGCCGAATGGCCATGTCCGATGTGCCATCGGGCCGACGGTGGATGTTCTCCGGAAGGCGGAACAGGACCGCACCGAGGCGCTCCCCGAAGCCCTCCAGTCGCTCCGTCAGCCAGGCGGAGCTCTCCTCGGGGGTCGTCATCAGCGCGCGCATCGACGCGCCGCGCTGGGCTTTGACCACGAATCGAAAGGTCTCGGGAACCGAGCTGCACCAGGCGGCGATGCGTTCGACGGTCGGTCGCTGGTAGAACGTGTTGTTCAGCTCGACCGTGCCCAGCCGCGACGCCAGGAAGGTCAGGCGCTCCGCGTCCGGAAGCCCGGACGGATAGAACCGAGGAGCCCAGTCGGGATACGCAAACCCGGACGTTCCGGCGAGGAGGCTTCCGGAGGGACCGCCGAGGCCCCGGATCAGGCTCGTGCGATCGACCGAGGTGCAGCGTCACCGTCGACAGCCGCGCCGCCGCCGGACGCGCCGGTCGCCGCGCTCTCGCCCTCGAGGCCGTGGTCGCACGGGGCGGCCGAGGCGCACAGGCGCGCCGCGACGGCGCTCATCGCCCGCCCGACGACCACCATGTCTTCGTCGTCGATCGCCGCGTAGAAGTGGTCCTGAATGCTGGCCAGGTGCGTCGGCGCGGCTGCGCGCAGCCGGGCAAGGCCGGAACCGGTCAGCGATGCCTCGGCGCCGCGCGCATCGCTCGAGCAGCTCGTGCGCTCCACGAGGCCGTCGTCCACGAGGCGGTCGACGAGTCGCGTGACGCCGCTCTTGGAGAGCAGCAGCGAATCAGCCAGTCGGCCCATCCGAAGTCGATGATCCCGCGCCTCCGCCAGGTGGAGGAGGGTCTCGTACTCCTGGAGCGACAGCGAGTGCCGGCTCCGAAGATCCTCATCGAGCTGGCGCGCCAGTCGAGCGTGAGCATGGAGGAACGAACGCCACGGTCCAAGGTCCATGGCGTGGGTCGGGCTGGGGGTTGTACGAACGCTCACGCGCCCATCCTACCCCGATATTCGTTGCGGAGCCAACAAAGCCAGTGGGCTGGGCGTATCCGAATTCGATCGGCAATCGTCGATGGCGCATGGTCGGGCAGGGTAGGTCGCGCACGCGATGCCGCACGGCCCGCTAGCATCGGCGCCATGACGACCCTCGACATCGACGCCTTGCGATCCCGCTTCCCGGCCCTGGCCCGTATGCACGGCGACCGACCGTTCATCTACTTCGACGGCCCGGGCGGAACGCAGGTCCCCCAGTCGGTCATTGATGCCGTTGCTCGCTACTACGAAACGTCCAACGCGAATCACGGCGGGACCTTCGTGACTTCGGAGCTGTCGGACGCGGTGGTCGAGGACGCGCATGCCGCCATCGCGGATCTGCTCGGGGTTTCGGCCGAGGAGATCGTGCTCGGCGCCAACATGACCACGCTCACCTTCCACCTGAGCCGCTCGATCGCGGGGACGTTCGGGCCGGGTGACGAGATCGTCCTCAGCGGCCTCGATCACGCCGCGAACGTAGACCCATGGATCGCGATGGCAAAGGATCGCGATCTGGTCATCCGCTGGTGGGAGCCTCGCCTGGATGACTGCACGCTGGACATCGAGGATCTCAAGGCGGTCCTCTCGCCTCGGACCCGCCTCGTGGCCGCGGGTTGGGCGTCGAATGCGGTCGGGACGATCAATCCCGTAGCGGAGATCGTGGTCGCCGCTCACGCCGTGGGAGCCTGGGCCTACATCGATGCCGTCCATGCCGCGCCGCATCTGGCCATCGATGCCCGCGCTGTGAACGCGGATTTCGTTGCCTGTTCGGTCTACAAGTTCTTCGGCCCCCACGTCGGGGCTGTCTATGGGAAGGCATCGATCCTGGCCTCGCTGCCGACGTACAAGGTCCGCCCATCCAACACCGGGTTCGAAACGGGGACCGGGAATTTCGAGGGCTATGCCGGGAGTCTCGCGGCGATTGCCTACCTCGAAGACGTCGGGGTCATGGCAGGAGCGCCGGACGGAGCTTCGCGTCGCGAGAAACTGGCCACGGCAATGGAGGCGATCCGGACGACGGAAATGGTGCTCTACCGGCGACTTCACGACGGCCTCGCGTCGATTGACGGCGTGCAACTCTTCGGAATCACCGACCCGACCCGGTTCGAACATCGGACGCCCACCGCGGCGTTGACCGTGGCAGGCGTCACCGCCCACGATGTTGCCGTGGCGCTCGGGGGGGAGGGGCTCGCCGTCTGGGATGGCGACTTCTACGCCCTCGGCCTCGTCGAGCGGCTTGGCCTGGCGAAGAGTGGCGGCCTCGTCCGGATCGGGCTGACGCACTACAACACGGCGGCCGAGGTTGATCGGCTGATCGAGGCGCTGCGACGTGTCGCGGGCTCCCCGCGAGCGGCCTGAGCCGGGCGTCAGCGGATCGTGTAGCTCGTCGAGGCCGTCGCCGCGCCGATTTCCGGTGCAGCCGCCATCTGGACGATTGCGGGCTCCCACCGGTACGTACCCGGGCTGACGACACGCGCCGAATAGGTGAGCACCGGGCGCCGACCCTGGAGTGGGTCGATGCACCACGACACGCGTTGCCCGTCGACGGCCCACGGGTACCAGACGGCTCCGTCTCCGTTCGCGGCGTCGTCCCAACCCGGTGCCCAGACCAGCGGCGCGAGCCCGGAGGGCGTCGTGTCCGTGACGTCGTAGCATCCCAGGAGAGCCTGCAGCCCAAACGAGAGTTCCAGCCGGACGTGGACGATGTCGGTCGAACCGGCGCTCCCGTCCGGGGTCACCACGCGCCGGATCGTCACGAGATCGCTCGACGGCAGGTCCGTGGTCGTTGGCGCTGCGGCCCAGGTCGCGACCACCACGACGTCGCCCTGCATGGCGGCAATCGACAGGCCGGCACGCTGGCCAGCCGTCACCGTGATCGTCCTCGACCCGCCTGGTTCAAGCAGCTCCTCGCTCCGCACGCCGTCCACGGTCCAGGCGAAGCGCGCCGGATCGCGCGGCAGGCGCTCGAGCATCCAGCGAATGGCGCCGGCCTCGTGAAGCACGGGAAGGTAGGTGGGTTCCGGGTTGTCGACGAGGTAGCGCACCAACCGCGGAGCCAACGGATCGCCGATCCCGGCCGCGACCAGCGCCACCAGGGAGGTCGCCTCGGCCGCATCCGCCGGGGTTGCCCCGACCCGAAGCCGTACCCAGGGTCCCAGTTGCTCACCGTGAGCACGGAGCATCGAGGCTTCGATCGTCCGGGCCGTGCCCTCGTCGCCCGACGCCAGATGGCCCAACGCCAGCCAGAGCGACTCCCGCGTGGAGAGTGACAGTCCATCGAAGACTCGCAACTGGTCAAGGACATCGGACCCAAGCCCCGCGCGTCCGGCGAGCGCGATGATCCGACGCTCGCGCGTCGTCCCATCCTCGTCGGCCCACGCACGAAGCCGTTCGTCCATCGTGGCCGTGTCCAGGGCGCTCGGGGCAACGATGGCGGTGAGCGCCGTGAGCTCAAGATCGGGCGATGAGTAGGGCAGCAGCGCGATCCCATCGCGATCCCAGCGGGATACGTCGAATGTCGATGCCGGCAGGGTCGCAGGATCGAAACCGTAGACATCGATGAGCAGAGAACGTGCGATCTCCGCACTCAGCGCCCGATCGAACCGGGCTCCCCGGCCCTCGGCCATCGACGACACGATCGGGAGGAGCGCGCCGCGACCAGCATCCGTGACGACGTAGGAGGTGAGGCCGGACCCTCCGACGGTTCCGGCGTCGCTCGCCGCTACCGTTGCCGAGTTCCTGACTTCGACGCGGCTCTCACGGACGACGACACGCCTGACCAGCGTGTCGTGGCGGCTCGCGTCACCAACGTCCGAGGCCTGGATCGTGACGTCGTGGGCTCCGGTCGGAAGCGCGGGGAGCGCCAGCCGGGCGGTGTCCGTGCCGCTCGCCTGGACGACGATCGGTCCGAGCAGGAGCGATGGTGCCGAGATTGCGTACCGAACGGTTGCTCCGGCGTTCAGGCGATCGCCGGCGGCCCGGATCTGGAGGACGGGCTTGTCCCCGACGAGGAACTCCGGGGCGAGAATGGCGTCGACGAAGAACGGCAGGCCAACAGGAAGCAGTACGGACCCGTCGCCCGCCCGGAGCTGATCGTCGATTGCCGTGGCTGAAATGTGCCAGCTCGTGATGTCGTCTGGAAGCGGGAAGGACACCGTGGCCAGGCCATCCGCATCGGTCGACGCAAGTCGGAACACGGCCGAGTCCCGGAAGTCGTCACGCCCGCCGCCGCTGGTGTCGCCACAGCCATCGTAGAGGTCGCTCCTGGGCAGCGTGTGCGTCGTGGCCGATTGCAGCAGGCCATCGCTCACCGGATTGAGCAGGGTCGCAAGCGCGTCGATGTCGTTGGCTGCGCCGATCTGGGTCAGCTTTTCGTCGGTCCCGCGGATGACGATGTCCGTACTGACGGGAGCGCCGCTCGAGTCGGTCGTTCGGATCGTGACCGTCGCGGTTTCGCCGGGAGCGTAGCGGGCGCGGCCCGCGGTGAGCTCGACCTTGAGGGTTCGCGACTCGGCGTCAGCCCGAAGCAGGACCTCGTTGGTCACGAAATACCCGCCGGCCCCGAAGCGAACCGCCATCACGTTGAGGCTCGGCAGGTCGGCCGTCGTGAAGGTACGGTCCAGGGTCGAGCTCGTCTGCGTCACGACGTCGCGGATGCCGCGGGCGGCGACGAGGAAGAGGTACTGGCCCTCGACTCCAGGACGACCATCGCCCTCGAACATCGCCACGGCGATGTCTTCGCCGACTGGAACCGCTCGATTCACGTAGCCGCATACGCCGCCCTTGTCGAGATAGGGATGCGTGGTCGGCGGAGATTCGCCAGCGCCCGCCGTCGAGGCATAGGTCTCGATCCTCGCAACGCGGCCGGTCGAGTCCGTCGTCGTCAGAGACAGTCGATACGTGTGCTCCACGTTCGGAACCGGGATCGACAGCGAGATCGCCCCATCCGCACCTGATGTCGTCGTGTAGATGCCGACGCGGTGTTCGGTCATCGTGGTCTCGAGGATCGGAATGACCCGCTTCTCGATGAAGTCGTACGTGGTGCCGACCTGCCGGGTGACCGGCACGAGCTCGATAAGGGTGACCTTTACGCTCCGCCCGCCGAGCGGGGCGCCGGCCGGATTCTCTGGCCAGCCGACGGTCAGGAGTTGCCGCTCGACTGCAGCAAGATCGACGCGCGACAGCGTGCCGCCCAGGACCGCTCGTGTTCCGCTGATCGTGGCTGATACGTCGAACCATGCACCGGACGGGAAGACGATCGCGCTGGTCGAGCCGGAGATCTGCCCTTCCTCCGGCCTCGCCGGTCGGACATCGACGCTCTCATATCCGTAGCCCGTGGTCGTCGACGTGGCTGCCATGACCGTCTTGGCCACCGTGCCCGAGGCATCGGTCCGAACGGTCGACGAAGCGCCGAAGCCTTCCGCCACCAGGTCGAGCCCGGCCGCGGACGTGCCGTCGAAGAAGTTCGCGCGGGCCGTAAATGTTACAGGGTCGCCCGCGAAGACGGCGTGCCGGTCGACGGTCACATCGAGGCTGTAAGCGGGCTTCCGTATGTCGTGGACCCCCATCCAGGTTGATGCGATGACCCCATCGTCTGTCTGGATATCGACGATGTAATCGCCGTACGGCAGATCGGAGATCGCCAGATCGGCTGTCCAGGCCCCGCGAGGATTTGGGCGCACCGTCGCCGTGGCCAGCCATGGACCGTGCTCCTCGGTGCTGGCGCTCGCCCGGAGCCGAACCGAGAGTCTGTCTGGAACCAGTCCCGTGTCGCGTGAACGCAGCACGCCCCAGACGTGGACGAGGTCCGACGCGCGATAGACGCTCCGATCCGTGGCCACGATGGACCACCAGTCACCCGCCGGATGCGACCACTGATTCAGGTTGCTCCGCTCGGACAG
>JANMPD010000263.1:0-29769 GCA_031369685.1 Chloroflexota bacterium
GAGAACGCGGCGCGTCGCCGCCGACACTCGGGGCAGTCGTGCCACGGCCAGCAGCCCCACGATCAGGATGAGCGTCCCCTTGACCATCGTGAGATCGAGATCGAGGTTCTGGGCCAGGGCGCCATCGCTGGTCAGAAGGAATGGATTCGGCGTGCCGCTGTCCAGGTAGGCGAAGCCCGGGCGCGCCGTGACCAGGAACGCAGCCGCACGGGCGGCGTAGGCAACGGCGACGGCGCCCACCGCGGCACGGTGCACTTGGCTCGAGAGCCGCGATCCGGGGAACGAGAGCAGTGCCGCGGCCAGGAAGACGTCGTACGCGCCACGCAGCCCGAATGACAGGAGCGGCACGATCGAGACCGTCGGGAAGACGAAGAACAGGTCGCCGACGTACCAGAGGTAGCCCGCGGCCACCAGCCATGGACCGGTGCGACCGTCCGGACGCCGGCTCCGGGCGACGAGCCCCGCCGCGACCAGGATCCAGCCGATGACCGCGTCGGTGATCGAAGCCAGGGGATCAGACCAGAAGCCGGAACTCTCGATGAACGGCCACGAAAGCGTGAACGCCACGACCGGCGCGGCGATCAGCAGACGGCGCCGTCCGCTCACGCGAGCCGCGCCAGCTTGGCGGCGATCGTCGATGCCGAGAGGTCCGCCTTGTCGATGAAGCCGTCTGCCACGGAGGTTCGGAGGCGTTCGGCAATGTCGGCCTCGGGATGGGTCGAGATCAGGAGGATCGCGCCGGCACGCCCGGCCGCTCGCAGTCGCGCCGCCACCTCGATCCCGTCCATGTCCGGGAGATGAACGTCGAGCAGGACGATGTCCGGTCGCTCGCGCTCGGCTCGACGGATCGCATCCGCACCGTTCGCCGCCTCGAGCACGCGATACCGATGCCGTTCGAGGAGCCGCCGCGTTCGCAGGCGGAAGCCCTCGTGATCGTCAACCACGAGGACAGTCTGCGCCCCCTCGGGCCGAGCGCTTGCCGGAGATCCGGTCATGGCTCCGATTCTGGCAGGGCAGCGCATCGATGACCACGGGGTTAACCCGCGCCCGATGCTCGGGTCCGCACCCTCGTTTCACGTGCCGTCGCCGCCGATAGTCAAAACCGTCAACTCAGGTAACGAAGGAGCAGACATGAACGGACATCGGCGCATCGGCCTCCTGGCAGCCAGCGCGGCCCTCGCGATCACCAGCGTCGGCGCGGCGTCGGCTTTCGCCGCCACGCCCGAGAGCTACAGCTGGACCTACCACTACGACGGCCCAGCCCTCGACTGCCCGACCTTCACTGCGTTCGGCGACTGGGTCATCAACCACAAGCTGACCGTCTACATCGACAGCGCGGGCAACGCCGTCGGCGACCTCGAGCGCATCGACTTCAGCGGCCGCTTCTACAACCCCGACACCCAGGTCTCGGTTGCGGATCGCGGCACGAAGCGGTTCCTGGACAGGTTCGCGGCGGACGGCTCTTACGCCTCGACCATCTTCACGTACCAGCGCGTCGACAAGTACGTCGGCGAGGCCGGTCGTGTCGTCCTCGGCGCGCAGGACGCGAACGGCGATCAGGCCGAGCTTCGCTCGGTTGGCCACCAGGGCTTCAACGACGCCAACGTGGCCGCGTTGTGCAGCGCCCTGGCCCCGTAACCCGAACGCCCCAACCTCGCCAACTCGCCAACGAAGCGCGACCGGTGCAGGCCGGTCACGCTTCCGGCACGTCAACGAGGACTGAACCCATGACCAGCCGCGGAATCAGGCTCATGCTCGGCGGGCTCGCCCTCGTCATAGCTGCATGCAATGCCACCGGAGCGACACCGTGCGATTCAAGGATCGATGGTGGGTCAGCGGGACGAACCACGTACCCGACCAGGGTGATCAACCGGTCGTGTGGTCCTCGTCGGGCACAGCGTGGACGCTCCTTGGAGAGCCTTCACCAGCCCTCGCCGACCCAGGGCGACTCACCGTCGCCGGCGATCACTTCCTGGCGTTTGGCGGCTGCGATCCATGCTGGCCGAACGCGGTTGCCAATCTGAGCGGCGTGTGGCTTGGCTTCGAACCGCCGCCCGGCCTCGACTCGTTCTTTCCGACTGCATTCGCTGGAATTGGCGACGAGATGATCGCACTGGGCAACGGCGTGGCCATCCTTACGACTCGACCAGTCACGACGCCGGAGAGTCCTCGGCCGGACACGACGACTCTGTCATTTCCGCTCACAGCCGAGACTTTCCTTCCGCCTCGCCTGGACACACCGGTTGCCGCCGCGGGGGGACCCGACGGGAGCATCTATGCCCCTGGACGCAGCCGGGCAGTGGCGTCCTCGAACTCGAGCGGTACTTGGCGGAGCAGAACATCTGGTCTCGGCGGGCCTCAACCCCGGTCCCGCTGCTGAACCCGGTCCTCGCTTATGGCACGGATCGACGCATGTATCTACTGGGAATCGCGACCGATGGGGGCTCTGCGCCGGTCTATGCCTACGACATCAAACGCGACAGATGGGAGCTCCGGACGCACCTGCCCGTACCACGGTCGAGGCCCGCCGTAGTCGCTCTTGATCAGCGCCTGTATGTCCTCGGCGGCGCCCTCCTCGGTGGATCGGGTGCAGCGGCAGTCGGGGAACAGACGCCACGGGTGGATATCTTCGACCTGAGGACCGGTACATGGTCGGTTGGCACCCCGATGCCCGCGACCGGTGACCGCTTTTCGGCCGTCGCCCTCTACCCGATCCCGACCGGCGAGCCACCAGTGTCGACCCCGAAAACGATTGTGCTCCTGCTGCCCTCCCGAGCCTGGCGCTACGATCTTGCGACCGCGACCTGGACCGCCGGATCAGCAACCCTCCGCCAGGGTATGTCGGGACCGGCCGTCATCGGACCGACGAATGACATCTTCGTCTTTGGCTGCGACCGTATCGACTCGTACAACCCGACGGCGAATGTCTGGCACGTCCATGCGACACTGGATCTGGCGCGCTGCGATCCGATCGTGGCCATCCCCTTCAATGGTCCGATGATCATTGCTCTCGGCGGCGAGGGTGGGGGGCAGGTGCAAGCGCCGATCCTGCGGCTCGACGTCGGCGGCGGCTGATAACGCCGGCATCGTCTCCGGTCGGAGACATTCCACAGGCCCGAGGTCCTAAGGCCCGTATCGCGTCCGCGACGACCTCGCCGCCGTACCATCTGGGCTCAGTTCACCATGAAATCGGGCTCGGCCACACTTGGCCTGACCGTGGATAGACGGAGATCCTGGACGGCCGCGTAGTCGGTGGAAGCCGGGCTCCGAAGGGCAACGAACGACGAATGGTCCAGGGAGAGTTCCAAGGATCGCGTCAGCTCGCTCGTGGGTGTCGTCGAGGATTTCGAACGGCCGTACCATGTTCACGATGCGCGGGATCGAGCACGTTTCGATGGGTGGTTGGAAACTGGGGCGTCGTCCATCGCCTCCACGGGGAGCGTTCTGGTGCATCGAGCATTAGTCGCCCAGCCAACGCTCATGGGTGTCATGACCACGTGGTCCCTCGATCCCCTGCCGTGGGCCGGCACGCTGATCACGGCCGCCGCTTATCTGATGGCTGCGCGCAGCGTGAACCGCTCGTATCCGCGGATCCCGATCCCGACCTGGCGGGTGGTCGCCTGGCTCGCTGGCCTCGGGACTATCCTGATCGCCCTGGTATCGGCCGTTGACGTCTATGCGGAATCGTTTCTGACCCTGCACATGGTCCAGCACCTCGCGCTGGCGATGATCGCTCCGCCACTCCTCGCGCTGGGTGCCCCAATCACGCTCCTGCTACGAGTCGCGAGCCCAGAGACACGCAAGCGCCTGATCCTCCCGATTCTCCATTCACGAGCCGTGCGCGTCGTCGCCTCGCCGCTCGGTGCCTGGTCGTTGTTCACCGCGGCCATGTTCGTGACGCACTTCAGCCCGCTCTACGAGGCCGCACTCGAGCACGAGGGGCTGCATGTCGCGGAACACCTCGTGTTCCTCGTCACCGGGATGCTGTTCTGGTGGCCGATCGTGGCAGCCGACCCGGTTCCGGGGCGACTCCGGTATCCCGCGCGAGTCGCGTACGTCGTTTTCCAGATGCCGGTGAACGCCGCGGTCGGCCTGGCGATCTACTTCGCGCCAAGCGTCCTGTACGCGCATTACGCGACGCTCGAGCGCGCCTGGGGTCCGAGCGCCCGGGTCGACCAGCAGGTCGGCGGCGCGATCATGTGGGGCGCGGGCGACCTGATCCTCCTGCTGACCGTGCCGATCCTCGTGGCCGCCTGGATGCGGGCGGACGCGCGGCGCACTCGTCGCGACGATGCCCGTCGACTCGCCTCGACCTACAGGACGTAGAGCGTCGAGAAGAGGAACAGCCAGACGACGTCGACGAAGTGCCAGTAGTAGCTGGTCGCCTCGACCGCCGTGTGGTGCTCCGCCGACACCAGACCCAGCCGGGCGCGGTTCGCCACGATCGCGATCATGGCGAGCCCGAACAGCACGTGTGCACCGTGGAAGCCCGTGAGGATGTAGAACGTCGAGCCGAAGACCCCAGCATCCAACCCGAACCCGTTGTTCAAGAACTCGTAGCCCTGGACCAGGATGAAGATGCCGCCCAGGAGCAGGGTCAGACCCAGCCACCGGAGGAGCGACGCCCGAGCCGCACCTCGCGATACCGCGCGCACCGCGAGCTGCATCGTCACGCTCGAACTGATCAACAGGAGGCTGTTGATCCCGGGCAGGATGAGTTCCGGACGGTCCGGCCCCGACGCGGGCGGCCACTCGCCGCTGCCGCCTCGAATGACGAAGTAGGCCGCAAACAAGGCCCCGAAGAGCATGATCTCGGACAGGATCGCGAGCTTGACCGCGAGGAGCATGTTGCCGCGCGCCGCCACCGGGTCCTCGCCGTGGGACGCTGCGGCGACGTGGGTGAGGTGCGCGCTCATGAGCCTGCGCTCCCTTCAACCGGCGCCGGACCGATCGATCCGTACTGGTACGGCGTCGCGGAGACGGTGGGGATCACGTCGAAGTTGTCGATCGGTGGCGGCGACGCGATCTGCCATTCGAGGGTCTGGGCACGCCAAGGATTGGCCGGCGCGATCGCGCCACGACGCCAGGACCGGACCATGTTGAACAGGAACAGCCCGACCGACAGGGCGATGTTGAAGCCTGCGATGCTGACGAAGAGGTTGACCGTCCCGAGGGCCTCGGGGTAGTCCGCAACGCGCCGGCGCATGCCATCGATCCCCAGCCAGAACATCGGCAGGAACGTCGCGTTGAAGGCGAGGGTGAACCACCAGAAGTGGATCTTCCCGAGCCGCTCGTCGTACATCCGGCCGGTGATCTTCGGGAACCAGTAGTACGTCCCCGCAAACAGGCCGAAGATCGTCCCACCGACGATCGTGTAGTGGAAGTGGGCGACCACGAAGTACGTATCACTGAGGGTGATGTCCGTCGGCACGTCGGCCAGGAACACGCCGGTGATCCCGCCGATCAGGAACGCCCAGACGAACCCGAACACCCAAAGCATCGGGACCTTGAAATGGATCTTGCCCATCCAGATGGTCCCGAGCGCCGACAGGAACACGATCCCTGTCGGAACCGAGATCAGTTCGGTGGTCAGCATGATCGGGATGTGGAAGAACTCGGCCATGCCACTGACGAACATATGGTGCGCCCAGACCATGAAACTCATCACGCCGATGGTGATGAAGGACAGGACAGCGAGCGGGTAGGCGAAGAGCGGCTTCCGGGCAAAGACCGGCACGATCTCGAGGATCGCCCCAAGGCCCGGCACACCCATGATGTAGACCGCCGGGTGCGAGTAGAACCAGAAGAGATGCTGGAACAGGATCACGTCGCCGCCGCGGGTCGCCCGGAAGAAGGCGGTTCCCAGAAGCCGGTCGAACAGCAGCATCGTGAAGGCCGCGGCGACGACCGACGTGGCGATGAGCGCCAGTACCGCCGTGACGGTCAACGCCCAGACGAAGATCGGCATGCGCATCAGGGACATGCCCGGAGCCCGCATCCGGAAGACGGTGACCAGGAAGTTGATCGCGCTCAGGATGGACGATGCGCCGACGGTGACGAACGCCATCAGGTACGCCTGCTGGCCGAGGTTGGCCTGCTGGCTTAGCGGTGGATACGCCGTCCAGCCGCTATCGAAACCCCCCAGCAGGGGGTTGATCGCGACGAGAATGACGGCCAGCGGGAGCATCCAGTAGCTCAGCGCGTTGGCCTTCGGAAAGGCCATGTCGCGCGCGCCGATCATGATCGGGACCAAGTAGTTGCCGAGGCCCCCGATGATCGAGACCAGGGCGACGGTGATCATCATGGCCCCGTGGGTGCTCATGATCGTGTTGTAGAGCTCCTTGCTCGTCGCGATCCCGGGTTGGGCGAGCTCGAAGCGCATGAACATGGCGGCCGTTCCGGCCGTGAAGAACAGGATGAACGCGGTGACGAGGTACTGGACGCCGATGACCTTGTGGTCCGTGGTGAAGCGGAAGTAGCGCTTCCAATCGCCGGCCACCCCGTGCGCACCGTGTTCGTCCTCGAGATCGACCGGCTTGGCCGCAGCCCAGCGCAACCAGAATCGGAAAGCGCCCACGCCCAACAGGAAGCCGGCGAGCGAGAACAGGTAGGCGATGCCGAGCATCTGACCCGCATCCGTGTGCAGGACCATGGACAGACCGATGCCAAGCCCGATCCCGAGAGCAGCGCCCAGGATGGCGCGCGGCAGGCCTGGTCCGGGCATCGCGAATCTCCGAGCCGTCGTGGTCATGGCTTGGGCGTCGGCGTCGGCGTCGGCAAGGGCTGCTGGCTGAGCCAGGTGTCGAGAGCGGCCTGATCGGACACGACGACCGTCGTGGTCATGCCGGTGTGGCCCAGGCCACACAGCTCGGCGCACATGCCCGGAAACGTCCCAGTCTCGGTTGCCGTGACGTAGATCTGGGTCACGAGGCCCGGAACGGCATCCTGTTTGACCCCGAGTGCCGGCACCCAGAACGAATGAATGACGTCGCCCGAGTCAATGACGAGATGGACGCGTGTGTTGACCGGAATGTGCAACTCCGGAGACTCAGCACCGGAGGCGTAGTAATAGTCCCAATGCCATTGCTCGCCCTCGACCCTGACCTCGAAATCCGACTTCTGGTCACCCCGGATCGCGACGAGCCCGATGGAGCCGTAAGCAAAGAGCACCAGCACCAGCACGAAACTGATCCCTACCCAGATCGCCTGGAATCCCCGGTGCTCATGGACCGGCGGGCCGTCCGTGGTCGCATCGGTGGCCCGAAACCGCAGTGCGGAGTAGGCGAGCCCGACGACCACGAACATGAGGACGGGCACGGACAGCGCGGTCAGGAGGACGAAGGCGTCGTTCTCGATGACCGCCTCCTTCGAGGCGATCCGGGGCATGATCTGCATCCCCGACACGAGGACGATGCCGATCACCGAGAGGACGATCCAGATCGTGCCCGCAATCAGAAAGTGCCGTCGGGGACTCACGCAGGGTCCCCAACGTGATGGGGCAGGCGCGTTTGCCCCGGTGTCGTCGGTGGCGTCAACCTCACTTGACGTCGAAGTCGATGCGCATTCCCTTCTTGTAGTGCAGGAGATCGTCGACGTGGAGGTTGCAGAAGATCACGTAGTGGCCGGGCTGGAGGGTCACGGTGAGGCTGTTGTTGGAAGTGCCTGATTTGATCTCCGCCAGTTCGCTCGGATCGCCGACTGCGGTCAATTCGGTCGCTTCCTCGGAGACCTCGCCGTCGGCGTTCAACGGGAGCTTGTCCGACTTCAGGTCCGTCTTGCGAATGACGAACTCGTGCTCCTTGTCACCGCCGTTAGTGATGTTGAACGTGATCGAGCCGGCCTTCAGGGAGGTTGAGCTGAGATCGATCTGCCACTCCTTGACCGTTGCAGAGACCGGGCCGGATGTCGGGCCGGATGAGCAGGCTGCGAGAAGCACGACACTCGCGATGATCGCGAACGCCGCACGGACGGTTCGGGGCATCCTTGTCCTCCTCCACGTGGATTGCCCGGGGCTCGGAGCCTCAGGGACTTGGGCGAGATCAGCATCGCCATGGGAAGCGCGCGTATCTATACTCGCAACCAGCCATTCGCGAGGTACGGATTGACCATCCCCACCTACACATCGTCGGCAACGCCCGAGTCGGCACTTCGGACGCCCGGGGGCACCGCCACGTCCGGTCGCGCGAGCCATGGCCTGCGACAGGCCGTCGATCGTGTCGGCCTCGGCCTGCGGACCCGGCCTCGGATCGTTCAACGGTTCCTCGATGCCGCCGGAGTCACGTTTGCCGTGCTCGCCTTTGCCCATACGCCCCTGTCCGCCGAATTCCTGTTCCACGGCGTGTTCGTGGTGCTGGCGCTGCACGCGTTCCTGTTCGGGTTGCGAGGAACCCTCCTCAGGATCGGTATCGCGTCGTTGCCCCTCGTCCTCTATGCCAACGCGCGCCTCGTCGGCCTTGATGAGCAGGCGCTCGAGCTGAGCGAGTGGCCGTTGATGTTCGTCATCGCGCTCATCGTGGCGTCGATGGCCGACAAGCGGCAGAGAACGTCGCGACTCTACGCGGCACGTTTCCGACAGGCGAGCGAGCGCCTCCTCACGGTCCAGGAAGAGGAGCGACGAAGGATCGCCGGGGAACTGCATGACGGGGTCGGCCAGGTCCTGACCGCACTGACCCTCACCCTCGATGCCGCGGGCTCGGCACCGGCCCTTGATGGCGCAGTCGATCACATCCGGACCGCCCGTCGTCTGAGCGACACGGCCCTGTCCGAGACACGCGATCTGGCGCATCGGATGCGGCCGGTCCGATCTGAGGAGCGGGGCCTTTTGCCTTCGCTGCGCGACCTGGCCAGCCAGTCTGGCTTTCCCGTCCGCGTCATGGCCGACGATGGCGCCATGGACCCGGCGGTCCTCGGTCCGATGGCGACCGTCGAGGTCTATCGGATCGTCCAGGAGGCCCTGGCCAATGCGGCACGCCACAGCGGTGCTGCCCATGCCGAGTTGACGCTGTCGTGCCGCGACGGCCGCCTGAACGTGACAGTCATCGACGAGGGGGTCGGCTTCTCGCGGGTCGGCCAGGACGAGCCGGGCATCGGCCTCGCCGGGATGGAGGAACGAGCCGAACTCCTGGGCGGCTGGTTGCGGATCACTTCTCGCCCCGGCGTCGGGACGCGCGTCGAGGTGTCCGTGCCGACGGTCGAGCGGGAGGGCGTAACTTGAAACCGCCGATTCGTGTCGGCATCGTCGACGATCACGCTCTGGTTCGCGATGGGCTGCGCCTGATCCTGAGCGCCCAGCCCGACATCGAGGTCGTGGGCGAGGCCAGCGATGCGCCCGGGGCGAGGGAGATCGTCGCCACCTGCGAACCCGACATCATGCTCGTGGACCTGACCCTGAACGGCTTCGACGGCGTCGGTCTCGTACGAGAACTCGCGACCGGCCGCACCAAGGTGCGGGTGATCGTGGTGACGATGCATCACCATGACGAGACCGTCCGACAGGTCTTCCTGGCCGGCGCATCCGGCTACGTGGTCAAGGGTGCGCCGAGTGCCGATCTCCTCACGGCGGTTCGGTCGGTCGCCAACAATCAGCATTACGTTCATCCAATGGTTGCCTCGGTGGTGGTCGTGGATTCCCTTCGTTGGATGCGCCACAGCGAGCGCCTGAGTCCGCGTGAAATCGAGGTCCTCCGACTGGCGGCGGCCGGCAGCACGGCGATCGAGAGCGGCCGGCAACTCGGGATCAGCACGCACACGGTCCGGCGGCACCTTTCGAATGTGGCGGCCAAGGTTGGCGTAAGGGGCAGGGTCGCCCTGACCCGGTACGCCTTCGAGCACGACCTGCTCTACCCCACCGACTGACCCGACCCCTGCGGTCGGCCCGGGGCTAGGATCAGCGGCAATGCAGGATCCAGCGCCCAACCGACTCGAACGCCAGGTCGGATTCACCCCGCCTCGACGGAGACGCCCGGCCCGAATTGCCGCGGCGTCGGCGGTTGCCGTGGTCCTTGCCCTCGGTTTCTACGTGTTCACCCAGCCGGTCGGTTCGCTCTTCGGATCGGCGGGAAGCTCCCGTCCCGACGCGTCGGACATGGCGCGGGTCGGCACCGGCGGACCGGCACCGGATTTCGTGACCGCCGATGGGTCGACCACGCTCCTTCTCGGCCTCGATGACCGGCCGATCCGGCTCGCCGAATTCGCGGGTCGGCCGCTGTGGATCGTGTTCTGGGCCACGTGGTGCATCCCGTGTCAGGAGGAGGCGGCCCACATCCAGGCCGCCTATCAGGCGCACGAACCGGACAGCCTGGCGGTCCTCGCGATCGACGTCCAGGAACCAACGACAGCCGTGCGGGACTACGTCACGTCGCACGGCATCAGCTATACCATCGGCCTCGATCCTACGGCCGCGGTGATGGCGCTCTATGGTGCCCGGGGGCTGCCGTCTCACGTCTTCGTGGATCGGGGCGGCCTGATTCGCGATCGATATGCCGGCCAGCTGACGGCGGACACGATGGAACTGCATCTCGACGCGATCCTGAGCCGCTGAGCGACCCTACTTGGGCGGGAGGGCCTGCAGGAGTGGCTCGATCTCGGAGCGGGTGACCACCGTGTCCCACGACGCCGCGATCCGACCGTCCGATCCGATCAGGAACGTCCACGGTTCGCGGAGGTCGCCGGTCGGCGGCATCAACCAGTCCAGCGCGGCCTGGTTCACCTGGCCCGCCTGGAAGTCCCGGTAGATCTCGACGTGGATGAAGTCGGCCCGATCGCCGTATTCCGATGCCAGATCGGCGACGAGGTCGGTCACGGGACCGCAGAACCGACTGACACAGAAGACCGGCGTCGAGAAGACGACGAGCGCCGGGTGGCCCGCCGCGATGGCGGCGGCAATGGTCGTGGAGTGGAGCTCCGGATCCGGCACGCTGGCGCCATCAATAGCCCGTGAGTCGATCGCGGCGAGCGGCACGCCGGGCGAACCGACGATGGGGTTGTCGGTCCGCGGAGCCATCTGCCCGATGCTCGCGATCGACGGCCGTTGAAGGACGCTGAACGCTGCGTCCGCCTCGAATCGGCGTCCGTCGGCCAGGCTGCCGTCGGCGATGACCCGCCAGTACCCGGCGCGCTCGAACGTCACCGATGCGACCGTGTACACGCCGCGGCCGTCGGCCGCGAGCGTCAACGCCGGCGATTGTCCGGTTCCTTCAGGCGAGCCTGGAATTGGAAGGAACGCCGCAGTGGCCGGCGGCGGGACGGCCGTCGGGCTCACACTCCCGCTTCCATCACCGAGGAACTCGAATCGAACCGGAACCGTACCGAAACTCAGCCATCGGTTGTCTGCGGTGAGGAGCGCCACGAGGAGCCGCCCGGGTTGACCGACAACCATCTCGTACGAGGCGATCTCGGCCACGATCCCCGGGCCCGTCGGCAGCGGCGTGGTGGCCGGGCCGGAACATGCGGCAGAGGTCAGCGCCAGCGCAGCGGCGCAAGCGACGCGTAGCGCCATCGGGTATGGGGCGGCAGACGATCCGCGCGTTCGCACCTCGTCAGGATAGGGAGTTCGGCGGGATGCCCCGGCCGCTTGTGCGACAACCGGAACGAACCCCGGCGAGTCCGCGAGCGTATGTACAGTCGTGAGGCGTCCCGCGGCATTGATCGCTGCCCTGCTCGTCGTCGGCTGCGGGGCGGCATCGGGGTCGTCGATCCCGTCAACGAACTCGCCGACAGCGACGGCTGCCGGGACACCGTCGGCGACGGCACCAACGGCGCGTCTGGCGGGCTGGGCCTCGGATCTCGACCTCATCCTGCCCGGCCTCGAGCGACTGCATCCGGACCCGTATCACTCGACCTCGAAGGGCGCGATGGCCGCCGCCGTGGCGGATCTCGCCCGCTCGATCGACGGCGCCACGGACGACGAACTGATGGCCGGCGTGCTGCGCATCGTCGCGCTGGTCAGCGCGGGCGGACGGGACTCCCATACCGGCGCCTACGTGTGGGGTTACGGGACGTTCCCGACCTATACCCTCCCGCTCCGCCTGTGGGTGTTCCCGGAGGGTGTGGTGGTCGTCGACGCCCTTCCGCCGTACGAAGGGCTGATCGGACACACCGTGGCCAGCATCGGAGGTCGCCCGGTTGGCGATGTCCTGGCGAAGCTCGACCCGTTCATGCCTCGTGACAACCCCGAGACACTAACGCTCCTTGCTCCGCGGTTCCTGCTGACCACCGAGATCCTGCATGGCGCAGGCCTCATCGCCGACCCGTCGGTCGTCCCGATCGAATTCTCTGAACCGCCGTCGACCGAGCCCGTGGTGGTCGCGGCTATCGAGACGAGCGCCTACAACGCCTGGGCGACGCCGTACGGGCTGTTTCTGCCGACGCGCGCCGACGTCGCGTATCTCGCCCGATCCACGGAGCCGATCTGGTGGCGCATCGACGACGGGACGACGTTGTACGTCCAGTACAACCGCGTGACGCATCTGTCCGGAACCACGCTGGACGAGCTGAAGGCCGCGCTGGCCACACCCGGGATCACAAGGCTCATCGTGGATATCCGCCACAACTACGGCGGCGAGTCGTTCGGCTACCAGTCGGTCGTCGATGCCGTCGTCGCGGGGGCCGCTGGACGAACCAGGGGAACTTTCCTGATCACCGGCCGGAACACGTATTCAGCCGCCTCGCTGTTCACGGCAGCGCTGACGGATCGCACGGCCGTCATGATCGTCGGCGAGGCCATGGGCGGCAGTCCCGCCCTGTTCGGCAATGCCCGCGACGTGTCGCTCCCGTTCTCGGGGATCGTGATCAACGTGGCCACCGAGTTCTTCCAGCCCGTTCCCGGCGACGAGCGGCTCGGGATCGCTCCGGACCGTGCGGTTCCGCTCGGCCTGGCCGACTTCCTCGCGGGCCGCGATCCCGCGCTGGCGGCGATCCAGCGCACGCCGTAGCAGGTATCCGCAAGCCAACGTGGTGCGGGCCGCTGATTGGCGGGGGCTGGACTCAAGCCTTTGAGCCGCCGGCGATCGGGTCCCGCAGGTCAGCCCGCCCGCAGGTCAGCCCGCCCGGAGGTCAGCCCGATAGTCGCGCGCGGGCGATGTCCACGCCGTCGGCCTCGCGGGTGAGCCGAACCGACCTGCCGTCGTCCTCCGGCCAGGCCATCGCGCGGAGGCGATCCCCGAGCTCGGCCGAGGCCGCGTATTCCAGGGCGATGCGGCGCGGTGTCGACGTCGTGAGCGCGACGCCCCCGGCGACGGCCACGACCTCCTCGATCCAGTCGACGTACGTGGCGTTGTTCACGTGCGCCATCGGATCGAGGTCCTGGGGTCGGACGGTCACGTCGAGGGTGGCGGCATCGTCCGGAGCCGGCGGGAGGGCAACCCGAACGATGTCGTCGGTCAGGGCCACATTCGGGAACGCGGTGCCGAAGTCATCCGGGATTCGAAGGATGCGGCCACGATCATCGAGGAGGACCCAGTCGACGACGGCGACCGCGGCCACGGTGTCGTCGGGCATCCGGAATTCGCCTCGGCGCCGCGCCCAGATCCTGCGATGGCCGATCACGGCCGTCGCCAGGCGCAGCGTCGTGCCCATCGGAACCGGCTCGAGGATCGTCAGCTCGGCGGAGCGGACGACCCACCAACGATGACGCTCGCTGTACCACGATCGATCGAACCCGAGCGCTTCGGAGTGGCGCCAGGCGATGTCCTGGGCATACCGGAGCAGCGTGCCGGTCCGAGCCAGTCCGTGGGCGCCCGCCTCGTCGAACCGGACCCGATACCCGGCGAGGTAGCCGTTGTCGATACCGGCGACCGGGCGATCATCACGTCCGGCGAGTCCGGGATCCGGCACGCTGCCGGCTGCCATGTCGCGGTCCTCCCCTGGTTCTGCGGTCACGACGTCCGCCCCGGACGCCGTCCGGCGATCCGATCAAGTGACTCGAGGCTGACCAGCCGGGTGCCGGTTCTCGGGGCCGTGTGGCGTGCCAGCCGGACCTCGCAGGATCGCCGCGCGTCGAAAACGACGAGGACCGGCAGCACGCGCTCACCTTCGTCAGCGGCATGCGCCCGCGCGTCGTAGAGCTGATGCAGGACGTCGGCAGAGATTCCACGCGCGCCCCACTTGCAGTCGTAGGCCTCGGCAGCTCCCGGGGCCTCGACGGTCACGTCGTACGGGTGGATCTCCGCGGCGACGCCATCGAACAGGATGCGACGTTCCCGGTGGATGCTCGAGGCTGGAACCCGCCTGGCAAGCAGTCGTTCGGTCAGGGCTTCCACGATCGCGCCGCGGAACTGGCTGCGAACCTGGTCCCCGCGAGCGGCCACCTCGAGTGATGCCGCGAGGATGGATTGGGACAGTGTCCGCTCCGGGTTGACGGCGGCGACTCCGGCACTAACGACGAACAGGGACGGGAACATGACCCGCCACGCCTCAACATCGCTCGATTCGCCGTTCATCACGGCGCGCGCGAGCACACGCTGGGCCGCGGTCGCGTCCGCGAGCAGGTCCGCCAGCCGCCAGACCAGCGGATCGGCCTGGATTCCCGCGTAGACGACGGCGCGTGCGTCCTTGGCCGCGTCCTGGAACCTCACCAGGCGTCCTCCCCGATGGCGACGAGGGCCGCCTGTGGCAGCGTCGACAGCCAGTCGATCGCCCGGTGGGGATCGGCGATCCGATGTGCCTCGTCGATGAGGGCGCCGATGGCGGCGGCCGCCCCGGCCGGCGGATCCATCGTCCGCTCGGCGCCGACGGCACGCAGGCGCGCGACCCAGACGGTCTCGAGATCGTGGACGTAGATCCATTCGTCATCGATGGATTCGCTCGCGGCCACCAGGTCGGCCAAGGCAGAAACGATGCGCTCCAGGAGCATCGCGGTCGGTGTCACCGCGAAAGGGTACCCGGGCAACCGGGCCAGGGCGTCAGGCCGGCTGGGATCGCCTCGGCGATGGTCGCGACGGCAAGGTCGCCGGCCGCGGCCCCAGGAGCGAGCGGCCGCGATCCAGGCCGTCGAGCACGCGTTCAGCGCGGACGCGAATCGTCGTCAGGCGCGCAAGGGCACGGTCGTCCCACGCCCTCGAGTACTCCTTGATCGCCGAACGGCGGATCAGGAGCGCTTCGTGTCTGAGCCCGATATGCTCGAGACTCGCGGCACGCTCAAGGACGTCTCGATAGAGCTCGGGCAGGGTGTGAGCAATCGATGATCCTTCCACATCCTGAATCTCCACCCCGTGGACGTCCAGGGGAATAGCCCGAGGGTCCTCCCCGTGCCCGCCATTTGGCCAGGCGGTAGGCTCGCAATGCGACACAGGACGGAGGATCAGGCGGCATGGATCTCGGCATTCGAGGACGGAGGGCGCTCGTCGGCGGAGCCAGCAGCGGTCTCGGCAGGGCGATCGCCGAGGCCCTCGCGGCCGAAGGCACGGACCTGGTCCTCACGGCTCGACGGGCCGAGACCCTGGGCGAGGTGGCGTCCGTGCTGGCCGTCCGACACGGCGTCTGCGTGGAAACCATCGCCGCTGACTTCACCGAGCCGGAAGCCGCCGCCAGGATCGCCCAGCGTGCCGTGGAATTGCTGGGTGGCATCGACATCGTCGTGCTCAATGCCGGCGGCCCGCCGCCCGTGGATCCGACGGCCACCGATTCGGCGGGCTGGGCGAGAGCGCTCCAGATGCTCGTGGTCACGCCCATCGATCTGGCGACGCGGCTCATGCCGCCAATGCGCGAGCGACGTTGGGGACGAATCGTGGCGGTCGGATCCTATGCCGTCCGCCAGCCGGTTTCCGACCTGGCGTATTCCAATGCCGGGCGGAGCGCCCTGGTGGCGTGGCTGAAAACCACGTCGCGAGCCGTGGCCGCCGATGGGGTCACCATCAACGGTGCCTTTCCGGGTCGCCATGAAACGGCCCGGATCGAAGCCCTGGATCGAGCGACCGCGGAGCGCACGGGAACGACGCCAGAAGCCGTGAAGGCGGCCCATCTTGCGGCCATCCCGGCCGGTCGATACGGTCTCCCAGACGAGTTCGCCAGCTATGTGGCCTACCTCTGTTCGGATCAGGCTTCCTACCAGACCGGCACGTTCACGACCATCGACGGAGGGCTGATCACGGGCCTGCCCTGATCGGACGACCATGCGACGGACGGGTCAGTCGCCCGGGTGGCCGCCGGAGCGAATCGAGAAGTCAGGGAAGCTGCCGGTTCCCGGCATCCAGACCGCCTGCACCTGATCGACGAGTGCTCCTGCTGGTCCACGCTCGAGCTCGATGAGGAGGCGCTCCAGGTCGGCTCGCTCGCCTTCCATCACGCACCGAACCTCACCGGTTCGACCATTGGCGACCCAGCCGGTGACCGAGGTCTCCTGGACGAGTTGGACCACGAAGAACCTGAACCCGACACCCTGCACGACCCCCTGAACCGTGGCCTCGAGCCGGACCGGCATCAGGCCGCTCGCGATGGCGCCCAGTGGAGCGCGAGGACATCGAGCACGAGCTCCGGGCTGACATTGCCCTCAAGGCGCTCCGCGGCGACATCGAGCCGACGGAGCGCCACCCCGACGGTGGCCATGTCAATCCGGGCCGCCGACGAGACGAGGTCGTCGAGGAGGTCCTGATCCCGGATCGCGCCCGTTTCCTGGGCCACGGCGAGCCCGAGATCGCGGGTGACGGTGCGCCAGATGTCGAGCAGGGCCAGCGCGGCCCGGCGACGCTCCGCCGCCGGAACCTTCGGTGGACGCGCCTCGCCGGACCCGTCCGGATCGGTCGCCGGGGAGCCTCCATCCGCGATGGCTTCGGACGGCGGTCCGGGAACCGGGGCCGAAGCGGACTTCCGCCGCCCGCGTGTGCCGCGTGGCGAGGAGGCGGCGGCCTCGCCGGCCCCCGACTCAAGGGCCTTCGTGAGTTCAGCGGCGCGGCCGGCGAGGTCGCGCAGGCCGGTCAGCCGCGTCGTGACACCGCCATCGAGCAGATCGAGCAGTGAGCGCGCGATTTCAGCCCGAATGATGACCGCTTCCGGCGCCCTGGCGAAGGCGATGGCATGGCCGGGGCGCCCGTCCGAGATCCGGGCGAGGCGGGCTGCGGTCGGTGCATCGGCAACCCCCTGGGCAACCAGCACCGCCTCGATGTCCCGCGGTCCCATCGGCCCGAGGCGAATGCGGACGCACCGGGAATGGATCGTGGGCAGCAGGCGCTCCTCGTCGTCCGCACACAGGATGATCGTCGTTCGCGGAGGCGGTTCCTCGAGCGTCTTGAGGAATGCCGACTGGGCGTCCTCGGTCATACGATGCGCGGATTCCACGATGGCGATGCGCATCCCACCCTCGACGGGCAGGTACGCGAGGTCGCGAACGAGCTCGCGGACGCCACGCTCGTCACGACCCCCGATTGAGATGAGAGCGCCGGGGCCCGCGGGTGCCAGCCAATGCAGGTCCGGATGATTGCCGTGTTCGACCATCCGACACGTTCGGCAATTCCGGCAGGGCCGCGCGGCAGCCTCCGCCTCGCCACACAGCAGCGCGGCGGCGATATCGAGCGCGAGGGTCGTCTTGCCGACGCCCCCCGGGCCGGTCAGAAGAACGGCGTGCGGGAAGCCGGATCCGAGCATGGCCCGGATCGCGGCCGCGGCGACCGGCTGTCCCCGCGTCCGCAGTCCGTTCATGACCGACGTCAGTCGGTAGACTCGGCAGCCTTGCGGGTCGTGCGGCGCTTGGGTGCCGCCTTCGCCACCGGCTCGCTGGTTTCCTCTGCGACGGCCTTCCGGGTCGTCCGCCGCTTCGGCGCCGCTTCCGCGCTCGGGGCGTCGTCGACCACGGTCGGACTGACCGCGGCCGCCTTCCGCGGAGCTCGACGTTTCGGCGCCGCGGCCTCGGCTTCCGCCGCGGGAACGGTGGATGTGGCAGATGCGGCTGGCTTCCGGGCCACCCGACGCTTCGGGGCCGGGGCCTCGACCGCGGCGGGGTCAGCGGGCTGAATCGCCGCCTGAGCGACCGGGGCTGCCGGTCGCGGCCGGCTGCCGATCTGGGCTCGAAGCATGGCCTCGAGCTCGGGCGACACCTCACTCCAGGGCTCATCCGGGTTCCCGACCCTCGGCGCCGGACGAACCGGAGGGCGATCGTTGCGGAACCGTTCCGGCTCGCGGTTGCCTCCCCTGGGGGCGGGCTCTCCGTAGCGGCTTGACCCGCTGGACGGGCCGGATACGGACCTTCCGGCGGAAGGCGATCGTCCACCGTAGCGCTCGCGATCGACCGCGGCGGCGTAACCGGCTCGAACGCCGCGGCCACCGCCGCGTCCGGCATTTCCGCCGCTCCGACCGTTCTGCTGGCGACGCTCTGCGATGAGGTATTCCGGGATCGGCGGCTCGTCCAGATCCTCATCGTCGAAGGCCGTCCCGCCACCGACCGCCGCAGTCGGGACACCGATCTGGGAGTCCCATACCGAGCCGAAGGCGTGAACGGGGCGCTTGGCCGGAGCGGGCGCTTCGACCGCATCGTCCTCGATGTCGACGTCCTCGTCGTCATCGGCGTCCTCGCCGACCGGTGGGACGCCGGAATCCGGGGTGCCGTCAGCTGTCAGGCCCTCCTCACGTGCACGGCCTCGACCTCGACCACGTCCGCCGCGGCGTCGGCGTCGCCGACGCGGCTCCTCTTCGCCATCCACCGGGACCTCGCCGTCGAGAGGCTCATCCGGTTCTTCGTCCGACGCAATCGGAGCCGGGGCGGCAACTTCGGCCCTGGCGATGGCAGCCTTCGAAAGCTTCTCGCCGGGCAGGGCGACAAGGGCTCCGCCGTTGGACACGACGGCCGCAGCGGCGGCGTCGTCGACGACCGCGCGCGATCGCGTCCGGGGACGCGGGGCGGCAACGGCTTCGCCTTCACCAGCTCGGGTCGTGCGGGTTCGACCTCGCCCGCGCGGGCGGCCGGTCCCTTCGCTCTGCTTGTCCGGGACCTCGGTCATCGACAGGTCCTCTTCGTCGCTCGCGACGCGGCGGCCGGATCGGGACGAGCCCTTCTCCACCTTCGCGATCTGGGCGATGTCGGTGAAGAGGTCGGCGACATCGATGAGATCCGACGACGTATTCCCGCGGAAGCTCAGGACCTCGACCCGGACGCCCTGCTCCTGGACGGCCCGGATGGCCGGCGCGAAGTCTCCATCGCCGGAGACCACGATCGCGATATCGAGGTTCCGGGCGGTCTTCATCATGTCGACGACGAGCTCGATGTCGAGGTTCGCCTTGACCTTGCCGTCGCCGTACTTGCGGATGTCCTTGCTGACGACCTTGTAGCCACTCCGGCGCAGGAAGTCGTGGAAATTCCGCTGGTTCTCGTTGTCCGGATCCAGGCCGGTGTACGCATAGGCGCGCACCAGGTCCCGCCCGGCTGTGACCGACTTCAGCAACGTGACGTAGTCGATATCGACTCCGGCCGCCTTGGCCGCATAGAACACGTTCGCCACGTCTACGAAGACGGCGACATTCTTGCCCACATGATCTCCTAGTTGTGGTGGCGAGCCGACCCGCGAACCGGATCGGGCGCCACATTCATCGGGAGCGAGAACCCGCGCCGGCCGGCGCGAGCGTGCATCCCATGTGCGGGCCTCGATCGATGAATCCGCGTTCTTCCCATCGGGCCCGCTCGATGGGATCGTCCGGTCGCCTCGCCTCGATGGACGAGCAACCCTTGTTTGCTGCCGATCGGAGCAGCTCCGTGAGGAGCAGCCCGGTCACCTCGTCCGTGTCGACATCGGGAGCGATGGCCAGAAGATCGATCGTGCCGACGTAGCCGCCGGCACGAACTGAGGGACGGATCGCGAGGACCGCGCCGCCCACGAACTCCCGGCGTCGCTCGGCGACGAGGATGCTCGCGTGGGGGAGGTAGACCAGTTGACGGAGCATGTCCGCGGCATCCAGGGCAGTTCCGGTACCACGTCCACCGATCTGATCGCCGCTGAGGGCGACGAATCGTTCGATGTCAGTGATTCGGGCTGCTCGGATCGTGTATTCCACGCCGTCGCTGGTACCTCGATCGGATGGCGCCCACTCGCTGCAATCACCCCGACCGGGGCCGACCGGAGTCGACCTGTGCCACGGATCCCAGGAGGTGCGAGCGGGGTTCGCCCATGCAAATCGTCCGGATCGCGGCAATCGGTGTTGCAATCGGTGCGCCGAGCCCTATCATACGACATCGCTTCGGCGGCAACCTGCGCGCCGCCCGAACAGGTCACGGTCCCCGTCGCCGCGCACCAGTCCAGCGTCAAGCCGACCCCGATCACTGGGAGTCGCGTCTGACCGTAAGGGCGGTCGCGATTCGGGAGCCCGAGACGCTGTCGGGTCCGGAACGGAGGTCGGCCGACCGGGTGGTCGTCTCGGAAGATGCCGGGCGATCCCATCAAGGAGGAGAATGCATGAAGCTCACGAAAGTCTCGGTCATCGCAACGAGCGCCATCCTGGTGTTCGCCGCGTGCGGTGGCGGCGGTTCGGCCAGTCTGAACAAGAACATCCAGATTGCGGTCGACCTCCCGTTCCAGGGCAGCGACAAGGCGGGGTCTGACCCCATCCTCGATGGCATCCGGCTTGCTGTGAAGCAAGCGGGTGGGAAGGTTGGGGACTTCACCGTCACCGTGCCGAACTCGGCGGTCTACGATGACGCGCTGAATGGCGCGCATGATCCGCAGACCGGCGCAAACAACATGACCAAGATCGTCGGCGATCCCAACTACGTCGCGGTCGTCGGTCCCCTCAACTCGGGTGTTGCAAAGGCGCAGATCCCGATCTCCAACGCGGCTGGGCTGCTGCAGTGCTCGCCGGCGAACACGAATACAGCACTGACCGTCGGTGACGCCGCGAAGGCGCTGCGCACCAAGCCGAACAACTACATCCGCGTCGTCACCAACGACGGGATCCAGGGTCCTGCCGCGTCGGCGTACATCATCACCGTCCTCGGTAAGAAGAGCGTCTACATCATTGACGACACCGAGACCTTCGGGAAGGGCATCGCCGACTCGTTCGAGGCGGACTTCAAGGCGCGTGGCGGCACTGTCGTCAAGCACGATGCTGCGCCCAAGACCACCCAGGATTACGTCTCGATCATGACTGCGGCGAAGGCCCTCAAGCCTGAGTCGATCTACTTCGGCGGCGTGACCGCGACTGGCGGCGCCCGCATCCTCCTCGCCGCCGCTCAGGTCGGCCTCGGAGACATTCCGTTTGTCGGCCCCGACGGCATCAACGACGGCAACGGCGACACGAAGGACTCGTTCCTGAACCTTGCCGCCGCCCAGGCCAAGAACTCGTTCAGCACCCTCGCCGGCCCCGGCACGTTCGAGGGCAAGGCGCAGTTCGACGCCGACTACAAGGCCGAGTACGGCAGAGACGCGACTGGCTACGCCGGTCAGGGCTTTGCGTGCGCTCAGGTGGTTCTCGACGCGCTCAAGCGCGCCATCGCCACCAATCCGAAAGACGATGCCGCGCTCCGCGAAGCGGTCCGCGTCGCCGGCACGGATACTACCCACGAGTACACCCTTGATGTTGGCAAGGTCACGTTCGACGCGAACGGCGACACGAGCCAGCTGATCGTTTCGATCTACTCGTTCGACGCCGCCGGTGCCAATGGCAAGGGCGACTGGAAGTACGAGACCCAGATCGACGCGGCGGCCAAGTAGCGTTCCGCCCCCAGAGAGGCCGGGGATCCGACGGGTTCCCGGCCTCTCTATATCCCTCGTCAGGGTTTATCGCCCCTCCGCCCTGAGGTCCCCGCAGTGACCGAAATTGCTTCCCCAGCCGGGCAGCCAAATCCGATCGCCAGGGGCCTGCGGATGACCGGGGTCGCCGTCGTTGCGGTCGTCTTCTACCTGCTCGCGTTGTGGATGGCGCTGTCGATCTTCGGCGGCAGAACCGTTGAGGCCGCGTTCCCCGAAGCCCTGCAACAGACCGTCAATGCGCTGTCGATCGGCGCCATCTACGCCCTGGTTGCGCTGGGCTACACGATGGTCTACGGGATCATCGAGTTGATCAACTTCGCCCACGGCGACATCTTCATGCTCGGGGCGTTCATGTCGGTCGTGTTCATCGGCGGGATCACGGGCCACAATGAGGCGGTCAAGGACATCCCGCTGCTCGTGATGCTGCTGCTCGGCGCTCTGCTGTTCTCGATGCCGATCATCGGCCTGCTCAATGCCGGCATTGAGCGAGCGGTGTATCGCCCGCTCCGCAACGCTCCGCGGTTGGCGCCGCTCATCACGGCCGTAGGCGTCTCATTCATTCTCCAGAATGTGGCCTTGACGATCGCCGGCTCGGGTGACCGTAAAGCTCCCCAGATCTTCCCGCTCGACTGGCAGATCCCGGTCGGCGGTGCGCAGATCTCCATCCTGTCGATCTTCATCTTCGTGCTCTCGCTGATCCTCATGCTCGCCCTCCAGGCGTTCGTCTCCCGAACACGGCTCGGACGCGCCATGCGGGCCACCGCCCAGGATCGGGAGGCTGCCTCCCTCATGGGCGTCGATGCCAATCAGACGATCGCCCTCACGTTCATCATCGGCGGCGTGCTCGCCGCAGCGGCCGGTCTCGTGTGGGGTCTTCGATTCGGTTTCGTCCGTTTTGACCTCGGCTTCAACTCTGGCCTCAAGGCCTTCACGGCCGCGGTGCTCGGTGGGATCGGCAATATCACCGGGGCGGTCATCGGAGGGTTCATCATCGGCTTCATCGAGAACTTCTCGGCTGCGCTCGGCTACGCGCGCTGGTCGGAGTTTCTCGTCTTCGTGATCCTGACCCTGGTCCTGATCTTCAGACCGACCGGGATCCTCGGCCAGCACACGGGAGATCGAGCGTGACCGCCATCACGGCCCAAAGCCCGGTCGCCAATCCTTCAGGGTCGCCGCGCGCGCGGTTGCGGGCGTATGCGCACCTTCACCGCTCTTCGACGATCGTCGTTTCAATGGCGCTGATCACCGTTGCCATGATCATCCTGCCGCAGGTGCCACCCCTGTCGTTGATTCAGCGTCAGGGCGCGTGGTTCGACACGTTCGCCAATGCGGGCGTATTCATCCTGCTGGCGATGGGCCTCAATGTGGTCGTGGGACTCGCCGGACTGCTTGACCTGGGCTACGCGGCGTTCTTTGCGATCGGGTCGTACACGTACGCGTACTCGAACTCGCCATTCTCGGGGACGGATCTGCCCTTCCTGCCGATGTTGGCGGTTGGTGCCGCGACAGCTGCGGTCTTCGGAATCGCCCTGGGCGCCCCCACCCTGCGCCTGCGCGGCGACTACCTGGCGATCATGACCCTCGGCTTTGGCGAAATCGTGCCGATCGTCTTCCTGAACCTCGACAAATGGACCGAGGGCACCAACGGCATCGGGGGCATCTTCAGGCCGGAGCCGCTGCCGCTCATCGGCGAGTTCACCGCACTGTCGCCGTTCGCCTACTACATCCTCATGGTCGGCATCGTGACGGTTGCGATGATCCTTCTCTACCGAATGCAGGATTCGCGGATCGGTCGCGCGTGGAACGCCATCCGGGAAGACGAGCTTGCAGCCGCCGCAAACGGCATCAACACCGTGACCACGAAGCTCCTTGCATTCGCGATTGGCGCCACGACCGCCGGCTTCGCGGGCGTCTTCAACGCCTCCAAGTTGACCATCGTCTCCCCGGAACAGTTCCTGTTCGCGGTTTCGTTCATCGTTCTCGCCATGGTCATCCTGGGCGGGATGGGCAACATCTGGGGCGTGGCGGCCGGCGCATTCATCGTTTATCTGATCCAGATCGTCGTGCTCAAGCAGCTCAACGGCATGGTCGAGGGACTCGGGATCCCGTTCCTCACGAAGATCAACTTCCTCGACTACCAGTACCTCCTGTTCGGACTCGCCCTCGTGGTGATGATGCTGAAACGGCCAGAAGGGCTCTTCCCGAGCCAGCGACGGCGTCGGGAGCTCCATATCGCCGATGAATTCGCCGGTCCGGTCGACGAGCCGGGCGTGATCGGCGCACTCGGCGAAGGGCCCGGCGCGGACGAGGAGCTCGGGGAGGCCGGCGGCGAGCACGTCCCGGGCAACGACCGATGATCGAGACGACCGACGTTCTCCGCGCGGTTCAGGTCACGAAACGGTTCGGTGGCCTCATCGCCGTGAACACCATTGACTTCACGATCCCCAGGAACAGCATCGTCAGCCTGATCGGACCAAACGGTGCCGGCAAGACGACGTTCTTCAATATCATTGCCGGGATCTACGATCCGACCGACGGCCGGATCGAGTTCCATGGTGAGACCAAGAACGCCCACGCCAGACGAGCCTGGCTCGAGCCGATCCTGTGGCTGGCGATACCGGGAGCGATCGCCTCGGTGACCATCGCGGCGAGCTCCGCGGGCATGGCCCAGGGACTGGTGATCCTGGGGATCTTCGCGAGCGTCTTCGCTTTACTCGCGTCGCTCGTGACGGGGGTCGCGCGCGGTCCGGCCTATCAGCGGTTCCTGGGTCGGTTCGGGATCTTCCGAAGCGCGCGCCCGAACGATATGGTCGTTGCCGGCCTCGGTCGCACCTTTCAGAACATCCGGCTCTTTCAGAACATGACGGCCCTTGAAAACGTCCAGGTGGGGATGCATTCACGGCTCCACGCAGGCTGGATCGACGCCCTGTTATCCACTCCGCGCAACAGAGCAGAGGAGGTATCCTCGCGCCTCCGCGCTGAGGAACTTTTGACGCTGGTCGGCCTCAAGGGCGCCGGGGACGGGCTGGCGAAAAACCTCCCGTATGGCGATCAGCGTCGGCTGGAAATCGCCCGCGCAATCGCGTCCGACCCGGTCCTTCTGCTCCTCGATGAGCCAACCGCCGGAATGAACCCGAACGAGACCGCAGGTCTCACCGCCTTGATCAGCCGACTACGTCGGGACCTTGGCCTGACGATTCTGTTGATCGAGCACGACATGAAGGTGGTCATGGGCATCAGCGATCGGGTGACCGTCCTCGACCACGGAGAGAAGATCGCCGAGGGAACGCCTGACGAAATTCGCCACGACCCGAAGGTCATCGAAGCCTACCTCGGGGCCCCGGTCGTATGACGGCCGCCGGCGAGATGGCTCCGGCTGGAGAGGCGATGCTCGTCCTCAATGAGGTCAACACCTTCTACGGTCAGATCCACGCCCTCCAGGGGGTCACGCTCAGTGTTGCCGAGGGCGAGATCGTGACGCTGATCGGCGCCAATGGTGCCGGCAAGACGACGACCCTGAAGACGATCAGCGGCCTCCTTCAACCCCGGCGCGGAACGGTCCGTTTTGAAGGGGAGGACATTTCCAGGACGCCCGCTCACAGCCTGGTGCGGCGGGGCATTGGTCACGCTCCGGAAGGTCGCCGCATTTTCGGCCGGATGACCGTCCTGGACAACCTCATGATGGGTGCCTTCACCCGCGACCAGACGACCATCCCACCGGATCTGGATCGCGTCATGAACCTCTTTCCTCGTCTCCGAGAGCGCACCCACCAGCTCGGCGGAACCCTCTCGGGTGGCGAGCAGCAGATGCTCGCGATCGCGCGGGCGCTCATGTCCCACCCACGCCTGCTCCTCCTCGACGAACCGTCGCTCGGCCTCTCGCCGATCCTGGTCCAGCAGATCTTCTCGATCATCCGCGAGATCAACGGGCAGGGCACAACGATCCTCCTCGTCGAGCAGAACGCGCTCCAGGCACTCTCGATCGCCAATCGAGGGTACGTCCTCCAGAACGGCGTCGTCGTCCTTCACGGCCCGGCCAAGGACGTCATGCAAAACGAGACGGTGCGCAAGGCCTATCTGGGCGAGGACTAGCCGGCCCACGCCCCGCCCGAGGACGCGCCAGCCCCGCCATCGGGCACCCGTCCGAGCTTCTTGTGATCCTTATGGACGAGCGCACCCGGGTGGCAGGCGACGTAGCGGACGGGAGCCCCGGTCACTCGGTCGAGATCGCGCAGACGGTTGCGGCCGGCCCGTCGCAGGACACCGTAAATGGTCGAACGCGGATTCCCCGCGCTCGCTGCCCTGAGGCCGGCGATCAGCGGACGCCGGGCGCCCTGTTGATATCGTAGGCGGCCCGCCCGAGCATCGCCAGTCCGACCCCGGTGACCCATAGGCCGGGGCCGTTGGTGAAGATCGCGGTCGGTTCGGGGATGGACAGGGCGCCGATCGTGGCCAGATCGACGACCCGGATCACGAAGGCGAGCCAACCGACAGCCGCGAGGATCGCGTAGGCGAGCCATTGATCGGCAGCGACGGGTCGATCCGTCGCATACGGAAGCGTGACGATGGCGATGGTCACCAACGCGACGACGAAGACCACGATGCCCATGCCATCGAAGGCATTGCCGCTGATCTCGGGGAGACCGTTGTTGCCACCAACCATCCACCAACGCAGCACGGCACCGACGAGCATGACCGCTGCGCCTGTGGCTGCGAGGATCCGGGCCCGACCGACGGGGCGGCGATGGCTGTTCATTCGGGTGTCGTGTAGACCTCGGGCTTGAGGACGCCCACGAACCGCAGGTTGCGGTAGAGCTCGTTGTAGTCCAGGCCGTACCCGACGACGAACTGGTCCGGGATTGTGAACCCCGTGTAGTCGACGGGGATCTCCACGAGGCGACGGGCCGGCTTGTCCAGGAGCGTGCAGATCCGCAGGGAGGTGGGCTTCTTTCCGCCGAGGTAGCGCACGAGGTAGTTCAGGGTCAGGCCCGTATCGATGATGTCTTCGCAGATCAGGACTTCCTCGCCCTCGATCGTGGTGGACAGGTCCTTGAGAATCCGGACAAGGCCCGAGGACTCGGTGGTGGCGCCGCCGTAGGAGCTGACTTCCATCAGGTCGATCCGGAGTGGCAGGGAGATGGCCCGCATCAGGTCGGCCATGAACGGGAGGGAGCCCTTGAGCACGCTCACGAGGGTCAGGCGACGTCCCGCATAGTCGGCGCTGATCTGTGCGCCGAGTTCCCGGATCCGCACCTGGATCTGCTCCTCGTCGAGCAGGACCTCGCCGATGTCGGCCATGAGATCGATGGGGTTGCTCATCGCTGGTCGGTGGCCTCCTGGTCTGTCGTCGAGCCGCCGATGGCAACGGGCCGCGGCCCATTCCCGGATGTCAGTCCATCTGCGGTGGTGAGCATATCTTCGCTACCGGCGCCTGCGCGACGGGAGCGCCGTCGGCGGGTCCCGGTCCCGGTCCGCAGGAGCGGCCTTGGCTTCGGGCCTGAGGCCGCGTTCGGACCTGAGGCCGCGTTCGGGCCTGAGGCCGGGTCCGGCCCCGGGTCCGGCCTCGGCTCGGTCATCGAGGGTCGGCCGGCGGCGTCTGATGGCGCGGCCGACGCGCCGCCCGGATCCGCCTGCGGTCGCTCCGGCGAGATCTGGCCGAGCGTCCCGGACAGCGAATCGGCGAGTGCCAGCCGACCGTACTTCAGAAGCATCGCCCGGAAGTCACGCGCGTAGAACAGCTTGATATTGATGGCCGGGTAGAGCTCGCGGAGCCGGCGCAACTTCCGATTCTTCTTTCGGACGAGCCGCTGCTTCAAGGTCGTCATCTCGAGGTACAGATCCAGCTCGGGGAGGTAGAAGTCCGGCGAGAAGCTCTCGACGACCGCGCCGTCCAGGTTCCAGAGAATGGGGAACGTGCGCGGCTCGTAGTCCCAACGAACGGCATAGAAGTCGAGGATCCGGGCCATCTCCGCCTCGCTGGCGTGGGCAAAGACAGGCCACGGGCGCCCGGTCGCCTCCAGCACCGGCCCGGGCGCGGGCGCGGGCAGAGTCGCGTCGACCGACGGTTCGGACGAGACAACGATGACCAACGGCACGTCTCCGTTCCCCTGGGCGGAGGGGGAGGCGGTCATCAGCGAGGCCCCGGCTCAGCAGGTGCGGCTGGACCGCCCGGCTGCGCGACCAACGTCTGCATGTCGCCCTGCCAGTCAGCCAGGAACTCGTGCATTGCGAAGACATCGTCGGGCGAGATCACGTCAGGGGCGGGCACGACCTCGCCTGCCATCGGATCGGCCTCGACTGCCATGGGGTCGGCCAGGAACTCCAGGGCGGTGCTGCCGCACTGCGCACACTCAACCTGGATGAAGGTCAGATCCTCACGGCGCGCCAGGAGGCGGATCCGGTCGGCGGGGACGGGCTCGTTGCAGACGGTGCAGAACAGCCCGTCGGGAAGCGCGCGCAGTGGGTCGCGGGGATCCATCCACGCGGAGTGTAGCCGACCCGTCCGGACTGCGACGCGCAGAGCCCCACCTTGCCGATCGATACCCCCAGGGGGTATCATCCCAGCGATCGGGGCGTCCCCCCTATGCCGATCGCCGCTGGAGTTGATCGAACGCGATGACCACGACCCCGGAACACGCCGGCACCCACGCCATGGGCACCGACACGTTCCGCCACAGCTATTCGAAGGACAAGGCACAGCTCGTGCGCCGACTCGCCCGGATCGAGGGCCAGGTCCGCGGGATCGCCCGGATGATCGAGCGTGAGGAGTATTGCGTCGACATCCTGCAGCAGACCTCGGCGCTTCGCGCAGCGGTCGATTCGCTCGCCATCCTCGTACTCGAGGATCACGTCCAGGGTTGCGTGCGGACGGCTGCGGAACACGGCGATGCTGACCGCTATGTCGAAGAGGTCGTCGATGTCGTGCGCCGGACGCTCGGCCGGCCCGTCCGGGGCAGCAAGGGCTGACGGGTACCGGCCCCGCGTCCTGCCGCTCGGCGACGCCCCCGGGTCCGGCGAGTTATCCACGCCGTCACCCCAGATAGCGACAAAGCCGTGGATAAACCCGTTGACTGCGTCGGGCACGGCTCGTAGCGTCGGCCATCCGCACCGATCGGCTTCGGGGAGCGCGCTGCCGGCGGGGTTCGGGGAGACCCGACCGAGATCCAAGGGCAGCGCGAGAGACCGGCGCCACGGCTGCGCAGCGAACGTCGTCGCCGGGGGCGGCTCTCGTGGCGGCTGAAAGACCCAGTCAGGGGATGACAGCCTGAACAACCAGCGAGATCCGCTCCCGACGCGCGTCGACGCTCTGCCCGAGCTCCCGTCCGCCTACGTCGATGCCCTCGCCCGTGCCATCGAGGCGCTCGCTCAGGCCGGTGTGCATTTCGATGTGAGCATGCAAACGGCCCTGTCTATCCAGATTCGGCTGATGCTCGCCTGGAACGAGGCGATCAACTTGACCGCGATCGTTGATCGGGCGGCCATCGCCCGCCGCCACGTGGCCGATAGCCTGGCCGCGATTCCGGTGCTCCGGGATGGACCTTCCGAGCGGTTGGTCGACATCGGCTCCGGGGCGGGATTCCCTGGCCTGCCGTTGGCCGTGGCCCAGCCGTGGCAGGTCACCCTCGCTGATTCGGTCGGCAAGAAGGCTGCGTTTCTGCGGACAGCCGTCGCAGCGATGGACCTTGAAGACCGGGTCGCGGTCCGCAACGCGCGCGCCGAGATGCTCGAACGCGGGACCTGGGACATCGTCACGGCCCGGGCGGTCGGCTCGGTCGCGGATCTCGTCGAGATCGGGCTCCCGCTCCTACGTCCAGGCGGTCGCCTCGTCGTCTGGAAACGCGGAGATATTGGGGACGAGGTTGCCGCCGCGGGGCGGGCAGCCCACGCTCTTGGTGGGTCGGATCCACGCTGGCATCCGCACCCCGAGGCCGTGGCGCAGGCAGCCGATCTCGAGGGCCATGGCGTCGTGGTCGTGGCACGGATTGGCACGCCGCCGGCTGACTACCCCCGAGACCCGGCCACGCGGAAGCGCCGGCCATGGTGACGAATGGCCCTGCTACGCTGGCGGACCATGCGATTCGCGGTCTTTTCGGATATCCACGCG